>JBDNDG010000356.1:0-4852 GCA_046719255.1 Chloroflexaceae bacterium | reverse complement strand
GGGGATCACGGGGTTGCTCGCACTGGCCTTGCTGCGACCTGGCGCAACGACGCAGCCCCGGGCCGGCGCGCCGGCGGCGGAGGCCACGGCGGTACCTGTGGTGGTAAGCACGCCCGTGTCTACGATCGCGGCCCTGGCAGCACCGGCGATCGTCAGCACCACCGGGGCGATTGTCGCCGGCCCCTACACCGTGCGCGGCACGGGCACCCCCGGCTCGACGGTGGAGGTGCTGGTGAACGGCGCGCCGGTGGGCACGGCCGTGGTTGGCGCCGATGGGCGCTGGAGCCTGGATACGACCCTGGCAGCGGGTGAGGCCGAGATTGTGGCCCGCGCCGTGGACGCCGGCGGCCAGGTTGTGGCTACGGGCGAGCCGCTGAAGCTGGCCGTTGGTGAGGCCCTCGCAGCGCCAACCTTCGACGCGCCCTCCGGTGAGGTCGAGAGCGGCCCGATCACCCTGAGCGGTACCGGCACACCCGGTACGCGGGTGCGGGTGCGGGCGGGCGATGCGAACCTCGGCACGACCGTGGTCGGCCCCGATGGGCGCTGGGAGCTGGAGACGATCCTCGGCGCCGGCACACAGCCGATCGTCGTGGAAGCGCTGGACGCCGGCGGCAATCCGGTGGCCGCGAGCGCGCCCGTCGAGGTGAAAGCGACCGGGGGCCTCGGGGTGAGCGTGGACGCGCCGATCGAGGGCGCGGTGCTGCAACCCGGACCGAATGTGATCAGCGGCAAGGGCAAGCCCGGCACGGTGCTCGAGATACTGAACGGTGACCTGGTGCTCGGCGAGGCGACGGTGGGCGCGGACGGCGTCTGGAGGGTGGAGGTGCCCCTCGCGCAGGGCACAGCGGCGATCAGCGTGCGCGTCAAGGGGACTGACCAGATCCTCAACCGGCCAGTGCGGGTGACCATCGGCGAGGCGGCCCTGGTCGGGCCGGCCTGCACCGAGGTTGCTGTCGGCTGTCGCGCCTGGGTAACACGCGCGGGCGGTCTGAGCCTGCGTATGCGCTCGGGGCCGGCAATCAGCCCCGACAACATCATCGCCCGCTTGCCGATCGGCACTGAAATGCTGGTAGACGAAGGTCCGCAATCTGCCGATGGCTACACCTGGTGGCGGGTCACGACCGTGGGTGGGCAGAACGGCTGGGTGGCAGGCGAGAACCTGGTGTTGCAGCCGGATTAGGGTTCTGATGTGAACGATACGAGGCAACCGGGTTTCCCCTCGCCCGGAGGAGAAGCCCGGTTGCCGCCCCCGCCCGGCGGGGCGCCAGGCGCCCCCGACAGCGGTTGGGGAGGTGGGGCAACCGGGCTTCCCCTCGCGCCTCCCTGCGGGGAGGAACAAACTGTTTCATGGGGCGTTGTGCGCCTTTGGGGCCTGGGAACGCCCGGGAGGGCCAGACGCTCCTGCGTTGCATTGGCGCTGCGAGCGCGGAAGACTGCCGGTTTTCGCACCCCACGGTGGTGTATAATCGGGGTATGGAGCGCGATGCTGACAGCCAGAGCAATCTGCCGCGACGAGGGGTGAATCGGCGATTGGGGCCACTGGTCGCCGCTTTTCGGTACGCCTTTGCAGGGTTGGGCTACCTGCTGCGTACCCAGCGGAACGCGCAGATCCACTGTCTGGCGGGCGCGTGCGCCGTAGCTCTGGGAGTGGTGCTGGGTATCGAGCGCTGGGAATGGCTGGCGCTGGTGATTACCATCACCCTGGTGCTGGCAGCAGAGGGGGTAAACACGGCGGTCGAGGCAACGGTGGACCTGGTGACCAGTGCGCGCCATCCGCTGGCCAAGATCGCCAAAGACGTCGCCGCGGGAACGGTGCTGATCTGCGCCATCGGTTCGGTGGTCGTCGGCTGTATCATCTTTCTGCCGTACCTGCTGCCACTCGCGTTCAGGCTGTCGGGTTTCTGAGCGATGTGGCCCCTCGTTCGCCAGGCACGCTACCTTGGCCGCTACCGCGAAATCGCCCACGTGCTGGTCGGCCACGGCTTCGGTTACCTGGTTGAGCAACTGGGCCTGGTTTCGCTGCTCTCGCTGCCGCGGCGGGTGATCTTGCGCGTGCCGCCGCCGGCGCCCCTGGGCACAGCCGCGCGCCTGCGTGAGGCGTTGATCGCCCTCGGCCCCACCTTTGTGAAGCTGGGGCAAGCCCTGAGCACCCGCCCCGACCTGCTGCCCCCGGAGTTCATCACCGAACTGGAGAAACTCCAGGACACCGTGCCGCCGTATCCGAGCGAGCAGGCGGTGGCGCTGATCGAGCAGACCTTCGGTCGGCCAATTGATGCGCTCTTTGCCAGCTTCGACCCGGAGCCGCTGGCTGCTGCGTCGCTCGGGCAGGTGCACGCCGCGCGCCTGCGCAGCGGCGCCGATGTGGCCGTCAAGGTGCAGCGGCCCGACATCGAGGCGCGCATCAATACCGATCTGGCGATTCTGGCCGACCTGGCCGCGCTGGCTCAGGAACGGCTACCCTTCGGGCAAGAGTACAACCTGATGGAACTGGCCTGGGAGTTCTCGGCAATGCTCCGGGCCGAACTTGACTACAAACGTGAGGGCCGCAACGCCGATCGCTTCCGCACCCTCTTCGCCGATACGCCAACGGTGCATATTCCCACGGTCTACTGGGAACTGACTGACACGCGTGTGCTGACCACCGAGCGCCTGTACGGAGTGAAGCTCACCGATGAGGCCGGCCTGCGGCGCGCAGGCGTGGATCGCAGCCGTCTGGCGCGCAATTGCACCGAACTGATCCTGCGCGAGGTCTTTAGCTTTGGCTTCTTCCACAGCGATCCGCACCCCGGTAACTTTTTCGTGATGGACGGCGGTGTGCTCGGCGTGGTGGACTTCGGCCAGGTGGGCAGCCTGGATCGGCAAACCTCCCAGAGCCTGCTGCTCCTCCTCGCTGCCGTGGTGAACCACGACACCAGCGGCGCGCTGCGGGCGATGGAACGGCTGAACCTGGTGTCGCGACGCGATAGTACGCCCCAGTTGCGGCGTGATCTGGAACGCTTCACCGAAAGCTTCGTCGATCACTCGCTGCGCGACATCTCGGCGCGCGACACGATCAATGACTTGCTGGTGCTGTTCCGGCGGCACAAGATCCGCCTGCCCGGGCAACTGGCCATTCTGCTGAAAACCCTGGTGATTATGGAGGGGGTGGGCGTGCAACTCGATCCCGGCCTCGACGTGTTCGGGATCGCACGGCCCTACGTGCGCCAGGCTCTCGCTGAGCAGATGGGACCAGGCGCGATGGGGGCACAGGTTCTGCGCGAGGGGCGGTCACTGGGCGAGGTGGCGGTGGGGTTACCCCACCAGTTGAGTGACGCGCTGCAGCAACTCAATGAAGGGGTGCTGCGTGTGCGCACCGAAGAGCACGAACTGCGACGGGTCGCAGGGGCACTGATCGGCGCGGCCAACCGCATCGCCATGGCACTGGTGCTGGCGGCGCTGATGCTGACCCTGGCCATTCTGGCGGTCGCCGCGGGCGTGGGCGGCTGGTCCGGTCCGGTGCCAATGACGCTACTGATCCTGGTGGCAATGGGCACGGTTGTGACCGGCCTGGTGCTGCTGCTGGCAGTGCTGTGGGTTCACGATTAGCAGGGGAAACCAGGTTTCCCCATACCCATCCCATCCCACGTTGTGCGCCTCGCGAATGGCGCCTTCTGCAAGGGTCGCGATTCTGGGGTACGATACAATAAAGGATTGTCTCCAGCACCAGCCGATTACCAGATGCCGGGCGCTACCCGGCCCACGGCGCGCAGGCGCCCTGGAGAGGTTTGCACCTATGCAGTTCTCGGTTGCTCCGGTCTTCATCCCTGGCCCCCGCCCCGACCCGATTCTGGGCTGGCGCGGGGCGCTGATCCCCTTCGGCAATGACCCCATCGGCTTCCTGATGCGCGCTTACCACCGGTACGGCCCGATCGTTGGCCTGTCGCGGACAGAGCCGGTGATGCTGCTCGCCTTCGGGCCAGAACACAACCGGCTGATCCTTTCGGACGGGCAGCGCTTCTGGACCAACTTCGGCGGCCCGCGCACACGGCCCATGCCACGCGACTCGGCGGTGGCCCGGGTCAGCAACGGCCTGCTGGCAATGAATGGGGAGAAACACCGCCAGCAACGCCGGCTGATGATGCCGTCCTTTCACCGCCAGCAGGTCAACAGCTACCGCGACACAATGGTCGCGCTGATTGACCAGGTGTTGAGCCGCTGGCAACCGGGTGAGCAGCGTGACATTGCCCAGGAGATGCAGATGCTGACCCTGCGCGTGGCGATGCGCACCCTCTTCAGCCTGGACGCGACGCCCGAGGCGCGCACCCTCGGCGAGTTGTTCAAGCAATCGCTGGAGATCCGCTTCTCGCCGCTGGAAATGCTGTTGCCGCCCACCCTGCCGGGCACGGGGGCCTACCGGCTGGCGCGCCTGGCCGAGCGCATCGAAGTCTATGTGCGCGCCCTGATTGCCCAGCGTCGCGCTCTGGACACCGGGCACAACGACGTGCTGGCAACGCTGATCGCCGCCCGTGACGAAGACGGTCAGATGCTCAGCGACGACGAGCTTGTGGGCCAGACGTACACGCTCTTCGCGGCAGGCCACGAGACCAGTTCGAATGCGCTGACCTGGACGCTGTTCCTGCTCGACCAGCACCCCGACGTCCTGGCCGATCTGCACGACGAGCTGAGGGCTGTGCTGGGCGGCGATGCGCCCGGTGTGGAACAGCTCGGGCGTTTGCCGCTGCTCGACCGGGTGGTGAAGGAGAGCCTGCGGTTGATGCCGCCGGCGAGCGTGCTGGTGCGTGTCAGCACGGCGCCGTTCCAGCTCGGCTGTTACGAGTTGCCGGCAAACGCGACCATCTTTCTCAGCCCGTTC
>JBDNDG010000355.1:0-4863 GCA_046719255.1 Chloroflexaceae bacterium | reverse complement strand
TGCGATGCTACCGCCTCGCCAACGATGGCCTGGTCGCGGGACTTGAAAAGGAATATCTGCCGGAGGACCAGTCGAACGTCATCGCCCATACGGGTGTGGTTGAACCCCAGGCCTCAGCTTCGATCACCTTCACGGCGCCCGCCGCAGGCACGTATCTCTACATCTGCACGGTGCCCGGGCACTACCCGCTGATGCAGGGTACGTTGATCGTGCAGTAAGACCAGGTTTCAGTGGGAGGGATGCGCCCTCCCAGGAAGTTTGTTGCCCCTCCCTGAGGGGAGGGTTTGGGAGGGCTACGCCCTCTCAGGAAAAAAACTTGTCTTCACCTTGTTAGAGGATGGGGAAACCGGGTTTCCCCATCCCCCCGCCTGTGGGGAGGGCTTGGGAGAGCTTCGCCCTCTCCAGAAAGGCGTTGGGTTTCGGGGGCCTGCGGCACCGGAAACCCAACCGAGACGAAGCCTCGTTTATAGTATTAGCCTGAGCTGCCAGAGCCACTCGATCCCGTTGCGCCACGCTTGAGGCTTTGCAGCAGCACCCTTCCGGGGCCGGTCAATCGGGTCATAAACACGCCTTCACCGCCGAACAGGGCCCGCCTGATGCTACCAACCGTCCGAATGTCGTAATCAACGGTATCGGCAAAAGCCGCCAGGTTACCCGTGCTGATGACCAGAGGTTCGCCTGGCCCCAGGTTGTACTGCTCAAAATCGCCGCTTCCATGGAGCAGCACCGTGCCCCGGCCGGCGATGCGCTGCAAAAAAAGGCCCGCCCCCCCAAAGAAGGCCGCGCCAGCGCGTCTCGCAATGATGACTGAAATATCCACGTCCTCGCCCCAGGCGGCCAGAAACGAGCCACGGGTAGCGATCACCGGCCCATCGGCAAGGTGCCACGTCGCAATACGACCGGGAGCATTTGAAGCAATCAGCGCGAATTGCCCTGCCCCGTGAGCCTCCGCATAGGTCAGCGCCGCGCCCTCCCCTGCAAGCGTACGCCGAACCGCGCCACCCAGACCGCCTGGCACGCGCGGTTGCCATTGCACGCCATCGGAATAGGCCATCAGTGCGCCTGTACTCAGCCATACACTCTCCCCCGACCCAAACTCCAGCCGCGCAAACTGTGCAATCTCTCCGGCAATGGTATACTGCATCGCTGTTCCTCACGGGTGACTCAGTGGTGCGTCTGCCAGGTCAGTGGTCATGCTAAGCGAAGCGAAGCATCGCGGCCAGGACCCTTCGCTTCGCTCAGGGTGACGTAGAATGTGCCGGATGGGCCACTCAGCGCCCGGATTACTATACAATGAAATTTCGCTCTGGCAGAGGGGCGCGGCCCGCCTGCGCCTCTCGCGAAGACATAGATCAAGCTGACGCCGTGATTATTGAGAGCCTCCCATGCAGCGTCTGCTGACCGATATCGCCGGCCCGTTTTTCGAGCCGGACCAGCCCTTCCGCAATTGCTCCGCCCTGCCGTATTACCAGCTTGACCAGCCGCAGTGGCCCTATGTCGATCAGGATCGGCTCGAACGGGGCCTGATCCGCGCCGAGCACTACCTGGCAACGGTTGCCGCGCAGGGCTACACCGGGATTGTGCTCGACAACCTGGCCCATCTGATCACATTCGATGCGGCTCCGGAGCGGATCTACGCCCCCAACGATCCATGCCGGCAACGGGCGCTGGTCTACGGCGCCGCTTTCGCGCGACTGTTCGAACGCGCCGCCGGGTACGGGATGGAGATCTTCATTACCAGTGACATGCAGTGGGCCACACCAGCTATGCGCCGCTACGTCGGCCGCCTGGAGCCGGGGAATGCGCGTCTCGCGGCAGTCAACCGCTGGGCGTTGGAGGAGTTGTTCACCCGTTTCTCCGCCGTTGCGGGTCTCTTCGTGCGTGTCGGCGAAACGGGCGGTGCCCACAACCAGGGCGCCGAGTACACCGGCCATCTGCTCTACCGCACGTCCAACACGCTGCGCTGGCTCCTCGATACGCTCCTCCCCGTGTGCGAGCGTCATCAGCGGCTGCTGGTCGTGCGCACCTGGAGCATTGGCATCGGCGAGCTGGGGGATATGCTCTGGTCGCCCGAGCGCTACCGCGATGTTTTCGGGGCTTACCGGTCGCCGCACCTGCTCACATCAATCAAGCACGGCCCGTCAGACTTCTTCCGGCACCTGCCGTTGAATGCAACCCTGGGTCTCCCGGGGCCGGCGCAACTGGTGGAACTGCAAACCCGACGCGAGTACGAACTGTTTGGCATAGCGCCCGCCGGCGTCGCGAAGCTCCACGGCGCGACGCTGGCGGCGACGCGCCGCCTTGAGGGCATCGCCGGCGCGTGGGTCTGGAACGGTTCAGGGGGTTGGGGCGGGGGACGGGCCGCCCTGGGTCAGGACGGCTGGAGTCTCTGGACGGAGTTGAGCAGCGCCGTGACGGCTGCCCTTGCCAGGAGCGCCCCTGCCGATGTGGCGGCGTTCACGCGCGCGTGGTGCCTGGCGCGCTTCGCGCGTCAGGGTGACGATGCGACGGTACGCGCCTTTGCCGAGACGGTCGCGGCAGTGTATCTGGACTCCGAGCAGGTGATCGAGGACGCCTGGTACTGTGGGCCGTTGCGGGGCGAGTTGCCGCGGATCGGGGGTGTGGTGCTGCCTACCTTGCTGTGGATCTGGTGGCTGCGGCCGACCGGGGCGCCGGTGATGTGGGCCTTTCTCGCCGCGAACGTGCCCGACATAACCACGTGCCTGGAGCGCAGCCGCAGCGCCCTGACGCGCCTGGAGCAACATCACGCGCGCCTGGCGGCTCTGGCGCCCCGGGGATGCGCCGAGGCCGCGGTCGTGGTAGAGAGCGTGCGTTACCTGCACGACTGCCTGGAGGTAGCCCTGGCCCTGCGCGAAACGCTCCTGCCGGCTTTCGCGGCCGCTCTCGCCGCCGACCAGGCAGGCTGGCGTGCGGCCCTGGCGGCTCTCCCTGCCACGCTGGACACCCTGGCGCAGCACCGGGCAGCCTGGGACGGGCGGAGTGACTTTCCGGCGCTGGAACTGGAGGAAATCGCAGCCTATCTGACCTGGTTGCGGAACGCTCCCGCGGTGAGCTGGCAGCAAGCCCGGCTAGCCTGCGCGCTTACCCGGCAACTGGCCCGGGGCTGGCCCCAGAGCTCGCACCTGCGCGTTCTGGGCGCAGGGGTTGTAGCTCTGATCACGATTGGCCTGTGGCGACGCCCGCGCGCCTGGCCCGCACTGGCGGGCGTCGTGGTGGCCGGCGCGCTGGCCGCGCCCTTCCGTCGCCCGGCGCTCCGCGCTGCCCTACCCTGGCTCAGCCGGCGCTTCTTTTTGTTGCCATCGATCTTTTTCGAGGCTGGACCCTCGTGTGTTGAATGGACGGGGTGAAGCCTGCTTTCGGTCAGGAGAGAGGAGGGCTTGCCACTCCTCTGCCCACGGGCTTTGTTCAGACCCAGTGGATGCGGGGCCTGCGGCGAGTAAGGACCCGCTCGTAGTGGCCCAGCAACTCATCCATGACCCGGGTCCAGGAGCGCCGTTCGGCGGCGGCGCGGCCCGCAGCGCCCATTGCGCGAACGAGGTCGGGCACCTGCAACACCTCGCGTACCCGACTGCACAGGTCAGCGACATTGCCCGGAGCAAACAACGCCCCGGTATCGCCCGGACGCACCAGATCGATCGCCCCGCCAGCGCGGGCAGCGACCACCGGCAAGCCTGAGGCCATCGCCTCCTGGATCACCTGGCCGAAGGTCTCGGTGTCGGATGGAAAGACAAACAGATCGGCGCTGGCATAGGCCGTCGCCAGTTCATCGCCACGGAGATAGCCCGTGAAATGGACGGGCGCACCGGCCAGGCGTCGTTCAAGGGCAGGCCGTGCCGGTCCATCACCGACCAGCACCAGGCGGGTGTTCGTCAGGTGCGGCAGAGCTTCGGCCAGCAGCTCGAGGCGCTTCTCCGGCGCCAGGCGCCCCACATACAGTAGCACGCGCTCATCGGGGCGCGCGCCGACCGTGGCGCGCCAGGCCTCGCTTCGGCGCCCGGGGTGAAAGCGTTCGGTGTCCACGCCGCGCCCCCAGAGCCGCAGGCGGCGAAAGCCACGGGCGCGCAGGTCGGCAATGGTCGCCGACGAGGGGCAAAGGGTCAGCACACAGCTATTGTGCACCCAGCGCAGGTAACTGTAGGCAAGGTCACGCAGAAACCCCAGGCCGTAATGGGCACTGTAGGCCGGGAAGTCGGTGTGGTAGGCGCCCACCAGCGGCGCGCCGAGCCGCCGAGCGGCATGCCGTCCGGCCACGCCAAGGGCCATCGTTCCAGCCAGATGCACCAGGTCAGGGCGAAACCGTCGCAGACGCGCGGTGATGCCCGGCTGAGGAGGGGTGATCCGCACCTCCGGGTAGGCTGGCAGCGGCATACCGCGCATGGGCACAATCTCTGCCCCGGCGTATTCAGGCGGCGCACCCTCGGGCGCCAGCAGCAGGGCCTCGTGTCCCCGGTTGCGGAGATGCTCAAGTAAACGGCAGAGGGTGGTCACAACGCCGTTCACGTTTGGCAGAAAGGTCTCGGTGATGAGTGCTATTCGCACCAGCCGCTCCTGACTGTGACAGGCGCGGTCTCAAACGCCCACGCGGCTGCGCCGCACCCTGCCAGGATGGACTCTGGTTTTTCTCCTGGGAGGGCTACGCCCTCCCCTCCCCTCCGGGAGGGGCATGGGAAAACCCGGGTTCCCCGTATATTCACGTTACGAGGAAGGCGAGATGATCAGTAGCAGTATGCCTCGCAAAGATTGTGAGCCAGCGATGGAAGGATTAACGGACGGCTAAGGTTCGGTCAACGTTTGATACCATTTCAGATTTCGGATTGCAGATTGCCGCAGTGGCGTTGCCAT
>JBDNDG010000354.1:0-4877 GCA_046719255.1 Chloroflexaceae bacterium | reverse complement strand
CGCTGCAGCGCCTGATCGCCGCGACACAGCGCGCGAGTCTTCCCCGCGGCTGCATGCCCGCCGAGCGGCTCCGGCGCTTGCGCACCGCGCTCTGCCGCCGGGCCTATCTGCTGCCAGCCCGAGCTATGCGCCTGGCTGCCGGCGCCGCTGCCCGTCGCGCCCGATGTCACACCATCCTGGCAGCCCGCGCCTGAATCCGGCTGCGCTGCCGGCGCTCAACGCGGCAACGGCGATCCTCTATGCGTATCTTCCTGCCGCTGATCAGGCAGGAGCAGACCCGGGCGCTCAGGAGCGCGATGACACCAGACGATCGTGGACAGGCCGCATCCCGGGAGCGCGCGTCCCGCGCACGGGGGCCGGCGGCCCGCGTCAGCCAGGCGCCCCTAATACCAATTCTGCTTGATGGCATCGCCCTGGATCAACGTTACGCCTCCACAGCGCTACAGGTCCACAAAGCCCTCTGTGGAGGTGTAGAGTTGAGCTTGACAACGCGGCGGCTCCAGTTCCATCTGGTATACGACTCAGGGCTACCGACGCCTGCGCGCCGCCTCACGCAGGGCTTGCAGGTTGACCACTTCGGCCACCTCGAACCGGGTCGGCACGCTGCCCTCTACTGGCCGGATGTGCACGATGGTCGGGAAACTGCCGACCCGTCCGTGGATCTCGGCAATCAGCGCCAGCGCCACCGGCGCCAGGGCTGGCGGATTGAGCACCAGCGGCGTGGTTTGCCATTCGGCGGGGCTCAAGCCGGCCGCATCGGCCAGATCACAGGCGACCTCGGCCAGCGGGCGGGCACGATCAACGTGCACAGCCAGGTCGCGCACCTCCGGCGGCTCGCCGACGATTGCGGTAATCGTTGCGAACTGAGCCTCAGTGAGCGGATGGGAGTAGTTCAGCACAAGCACGGACATACGCTCTAAACTCCTTGTGACAATGGGGGAATCACCACCTTCATCGCACCACTCTTATCCGAGGGAAGGGGATGCCCATGCCGATCGCGCGGCGCGACCCAGTACTGAACAGGCACATTGGCATCGAGGCAGGCCAGCAGAATACCGGCGGTCATTGCCTTGGTGCCCCCGGTAATATCGGCGATCAGCGGCCAGGCATCGCGCACCGGGCGAGCCTGCTCGATCGCCTCGCGCACCTTCGCGTAGACCTCGTCAGCACGGATGGCGTCCTCAAGCGACAGCACGTGAGGCGTCACATTCCGATCCAGTAGCAACTGCTGTAGATCGCCAAGCCGACCGTTCTCGGCAACCTCGCGTGTTGCCAGCAACCAGCAGTGGCGCAGAGTCGCCTGGCGCACGTGCCAGGCGATGATCTCCGCATCGGCAGCCTTCGGGTTCGGACTTACCGGCAGAATCAGGCCGGCATGCGGCAGCGCCTGCTCGTCCGGTTTAATCTCTCCGTTCGTCCTGCCCCGGCGCTGGATCGCGCGCAGCAAGCGCTGGAACCCGAGCACGACGAAGGAGAAGATCATCACTGCACTGATGATCAGGGCGATGAGAAACTGCGGCGTGGCCCCAAAGGCGTTCACAAGCAACTCGTAGACGGCGTTACCGAGAATCGCCAGGGCCAGCGAGCCGATAAGGAAGAGTATCGGCACGCGGGTTTCCAGAAACAGGCGCAACAGGTCGTTCAGTGAGGGCTGGTTCATCGTAGCTTCTCATTCTACATACTGGCGCGCCATTGCCGTAATCGTCTCGCGTATCATCGCCACCGGTTCAGACGGCTCGAGTATCCGGCAGTATTCGCGGGAGCGCGGCAGGTCTGGCGCGCCTGCCAGAGGTCGCCAGTCCTGGCCTCAACTTCGGCAGAACCATCGGGGTGGAAGCGCACGGCGCTGCCGGGAAACCAGAGCGCCACGTCCTGCTGCCGGGCGACGGCGGGGATGAGGAGGTATCGCAGACGATGTCACTCTGTTTCAAGGCAGCCCGCATCGCGGCGATCAGCATCGTCCCATCGGCAGGACCGCGCACCAGGCCGGACCAGGACCAGGCGCCGATGGAAGGTGCCCCACGGATCGCGCTTCGTGCCGCCACGACGACGCGACGGAGCAGTCATTAGCTTCCTCCTGGTGTGACGGAGCGGCGGAGGGCCGACGTTATCGTTGCAGGCCACGGGCCAGGTCCGCAGGCGCCGGGCGATCCGGGCGTTGTCATGGCACTGCGAGCTACGGAAGGGCTACGAAGCGGCTGGTCTGCTCCCAGACGTCCCGGTCGCGGCCGAGCAACGCGAGGAGGCGAGCGAGTAGCTCTTCCACTACCTCGGCGAACTGGTGATACTCGTCCCGGGTGATCAGCCGGTAGCCGTGGGCGAGGATTGATGTGTTGCGCGCGTCACTCCGCGCTTCGATCCGCCCAATGTCGTACTCGCGCACAAGCGGATCGTCGAGTGCGGCCAGCAGCATATAGCCGACAAAGAGGCCAAAGGCGCGGTCGGGCAGCGGATAAGGCCGGCGACGACCCTGCGCGCGCTGGACATCCCGATAGCGCGGTTCCAGATCGGGCACGCGCTCCCGCGCGGCGGTGAAATCTGGTCGCTCACTCGACACGTCCCAGGTAGCCAGGCGATGCTGGCTGATCAATTCCAGGCAACGGTAGAGCAACAGCGCGGCGGTATCGTAGCGCCCCTGCGCCTCGCGGCGCTTCGCGCTGGCGTACAACGAGCCAAGCAGCGCCAGCACCGCGTCGGGATCGGCGAGGGTTGCGAGGGCCTCACGACCACGACCGGCGGCCTGACGGGCCACATGCTCCAGACGCTCCAGGGTTTGCACCTGGGTGGCGATGGTTGCGAAAAGCTCACGCTCTTCAGGCACAGAAGAGAGAAACTCCTCCAGTCTGTCACGCGCCGTCTTCAGGTCGAAGACCTCCCAGGCGCTATACGCAGCGGCAAGAGTCGCCAGTGCAGCATACTGTGGCCCATCAGGCGGCGGCACGCGCCGCCCCAGGTCGGCAAAGATCCGTGCCGCATTGGCATAATCGTGTGCCTCGTAGAGGCGGGCCGCCTCAGCGGCCTCCAGGTCGCCAAAGACAACATACGGGTCGGGTGGCGGCGCCAGGTACTGGGAGCCTGGCCGGGGCACCTTCCGCTCCGTACCATCGCCAGCACTGACGTACTCGCTTTCGACGTAGAGCGCCGGAAGATTCAGGACATAGGCAGCCTTGGCCAGACCGATTGACATCGGCTTCGTACCGCCGGTCACATCAACCGCCAGCCGCTCGCGCGGGAGATCGTTCCACGCCTCGATGATCTTGCGTAAGGAGCGATAGATCTGCAAGGGATCAGTATGATCCTCATCGTAGCGCTGCCAGTTCTGCAGGGCGATATCAAGCCCAAGCTTGCGGGCAACCTGATCGGGCATCTCCCGTGAGTCGGGCGTCAGCAAGAAGGCAACCCGCCGGGGCGCCAGTGCCCCGATCAGCAGAGCGGCAGTGGTTGCCTGCAACGTTCCGGGAATGACCAGCCCGTCAAACGTCGTGCCGCCACAGCGCTCACGGAAGAGGCGCAATTCTTCGGCGAAGTCCATATCAGCCTCCCGGGATGGTACAATGGCGCAAGAGGGTGTGGGGAAACCAGGTTTCCCCGGGCCCCTATTCGTTTTGGAACCAAACGGCAGCGAATTTCCTTTCGTATCCTGTCGCAGAGCAGGGGGAAGCTGCACGGATGTTTCGTCGGATGACCCGCAGATTTGTTTTGAGCCCCAGGACACGCCAATGACCACCGACATCCTCCCCATTGCCGGGCCGGCGACCCACCTGCCCCCGCCCCCCGGCGGACGCTGGACGGTCGCCGATTACGAGCGCCTCCCCGACGACGGCCAGCGCTACGAGCTGATCAACGGCGACCTGCGTATGGCGCCCGCTCCCACCCCTGATCACCAGGCCACCTCATTGCGTCTGGCGCACTATTTGTTCACCTGCATCGAGACCGCAGGCCACGGACGGGTCTTCACGGCGCCGATTGACGTGGAACTCGGCCCCACCACAGTGGTACAGCCCGACCTCATCGTCATCCTCCGTGGCGGAGCGGCAACCATCACCGCGCAGCGCATCGTTGGCCCGCCGGACCTGGTGGTCGAAGTGGTCTCCCCCGGCACGGCCAGCTACGACCGGCGCGAGAAGCGCGACCTGTACGCCGCCGCGGGTGTGCGCGAGTACTGGATCGCCGACCCGGGCCACCGCGTCGTGGAGTTGCTCACCCTGGCCGGCAAGCTCTACCACGCCGAACACGTCTACCGCGGGCAGGCCGTCATTCCCTCGACGATCATCCCCAACTGGAACGTGCCGACCGAGCGCTTGTTTGGCTAGCCTGGTACCGAATGGAACTGGTGATACCGCATTGTTCGGCGCAGTTCCACAGCACCCCACCGTCGCACGGGCCGTTGTGGAGCTGGAGAGCTGTGGAGGTGTGGAGCTGAGCCAGTGCAATGCCATCAAGCAGAAGTGGAACATGGTCACATGCCCCCTTTATCCTTTTGATTTTGCCTTTGGCGCCCAACGCACATCGAGGATGGTTCTGCCACTGCGCGACTCACGGATACCCACAACCTCCACGCGCGCGGTGTCTTTGCTCACAACGAACTTCGGCGTGCTCGCATCGCGTTTCAGTACGGCAATAACTTTGTCTGGACTGTATCTGGATACCTCGATCACGAAGTAGTTCTCATCGCCCTCGATAACCTTGCCGGTGAAAACGCTCCCCACTTGCAGGTCAATACCCGAAACCGACTTTACCGGTGCAGGTGTACCACCCTGCGCCGACTGCGTTTTCCCACCAGCCGGGTCAGACGGCTGTTGCACAGCAGGTTCCTGCGTTGACGCACCACTACCGTCTACGGTGCGCTTTGGCGCTTTGTTCGGGTAATCGCGGTA
>JBDNDG010000353.1:0-4889 GCA_046719255.1 Chloroflexaceae bacterium | reverse complement strand
TGCCGGAGTTCATCTGGATCGCCGAGGTGTACTGGAACCGCGAGTGGGCCTTGATGCAGCTCGGGTTTACCTTCTGTTATGACAAGGTGCTCTACGACCGGCTGGCCCATGAGGGAGCGGAGCAGGTGCGCGCCCACCTCATGGCTGCGCCAGCCTTTCAGGCCCGGCTGGTGCGCTTCATCGAGAACCACGACGAGCCTCGGGCCGCCGCCCTCTTCGGCCCCACGCGCCAGCGGGCCGCTGCCGTCGCCGCGCTGACCCTGCCGGGGGCCCGGCTGCTCCACGAAGGGCAGTTCGAGGGCCGCACCGCCCGGCTTCCCCTGTTTCTGGCCCGTCGCCCGATCGAGATCCACGACCAGGAATTGCCCGGCTTTTACCGCCAGTTGCTCGCTGCCCTCCGGAGTGAGCCGCTCCGCCGCGGGTCGTGGCACCTCTGCGTCTGCGATAACCAGGACGACCCGCGGAGCAGCCGCAATCTGCTGGCCTGGCTGTGGACAAGCGAGGCCACCTGGGCGCTGGTGGTGGTCAATCTGGGCGACACGCCGGCCTATGGTCGCGTTCACATGGCCTGGGACGGCCTCTCCGGCCAGCGCTGGACGCTCGAGGACGTCCTCAGCGGCGCGGTCTACGAGCGCGACGGCGACGAGATGTACCTGCGCGGGCTTTACGTGATCCTGCCGCCGTGGGGCGCACACCTGTTCCTCACCGGCGCCCGGTGAAGAGAGTCGTCCCCCCCGGCGGCAAGATCTTATCTCCTGGCGCGCCACGCCGCTGCTATGATACAGGGGACGCTCCGTGCCCGCCCCCGGGCAGAGGCATAGAAACAACCAGGTTGCTCCGGCTCCCCTTCTCACCGACGGGCAGGGGTCCGGAGTAACCCGGTTGCCCCGGGTCCCCCTCTCCCTGTCGAGCAGAGTAGAGGACCCCGCAACAGCGGAGGTATCGTATGGATGCGCTCGCTCAACGTGCCAACCACGGCGCCGGCCTCGACCGGCTGTTGCACGCCTGGCAGGGACGCTTTACGCTGGGTCTCTCGCCCGCAGCCCTGATCCTTGCCTATGTTGACTGGCTCACCCACCTGGCCAACGCGCCGGGCAAGCAGCAGGCCCTGGCCCAGCTCGCCCTGGCCCAGATAGTCACCTTCAACCGCTATGCAATCGGGTCGGCGCTGAGTCCACAGGCCCCTCCGGAGGACCCCGATCTGCCCGAGGATCGCCGCTTTGCCGCCCCGGAGTGGCAACTGTGGCCCTTCAATCTCTTCGTCCAATCCTTCCTGCTGACCCAGCAGTGGTGGAGCGCGGCCACCACCGGCGTATCGGGCGTTTCGCGCCACCATGAGCAGGTGACCACATTTGTGGCCCGCCAGCTCCTCGATATGGTTGCCCCGACCAATTTTCTGCTCACCAACCCGGAGGTGCTCCGCGCTACCTGGCTCCAGGGTGGCGCCAATCTGATCCGGGGCACGCTCAACGCGCTGGATGACTGGAAACGCGCAATCGAGGGGCGCCGGCCCGCCGGCGCGGAGCAGTACGTGCCGGGAGAGAACGTGGCCATCACACCAGGGAAGGTCGTTTACCGAAACCACCTGATCGAACTGATCCAGTACGAGCCGGTGACCGAGCAGGTGTACGCCGAACCAGTGTTGATCGTACCTGCCTGGATCATGAAGTACTACATCCTCGACCTCTCGCCACATAACTCGCTGGTGCGCTATCTGGTGGAACAGGGCTACACGGTGTTCATCATCTCCTGGAAGAACCCCGGCCCCGACGATCGCGATCTGGGGATGGAGAATTACTTCCACGACGGTGTGATGGCGGCGCTGAACGCGGTGGGGGCCATCGTACCCGGACGCCAGATCCACACGGCCGGCTACTGCCTCGGCGGCACCCTGCTGACCATGGTCGCTGCGGCGCTGGCCCGCGACAATGACGAGCGCCTGCGAAGCGTCACGCTCTTTGCCGCACAGACCGACTTCAAGGAGGCCGGCGAGTTGACCCTGTTTATTGACGAGAGCCAGGTGGCGTACCTCAACGACATTATGGCCGTGCAGGGCTATCTCGACTCCTCCCAAATGGCCGGCGCCTTCCAGTTGTTACGCTCGCAGGACCTGATCTGGTCGCGGATGGTGCGCGAGTACCTGCTGGGCGAGCGCGAGGCGATGAACGACCTGATGGCCTGGAATGCCGACGGTACGCGGCTCCCCGCGCGCATGCACGCCGAGTACCTGGTGCATCTCTTTTTGAACAACGACCTGTTCGAGGGCCGTTACCGCATCGGCGAGCGGCCCATCGCCCTGAGCGACATCCGCGCGCCGCTCTTCGTCGTGGCAACCCGTACCGACCACGTCTCCCCGTGGCGCTCGGTCTACAAGTTGATGCTGCTGGAAGATACCGAGGTGACCTTCGTGTTGACCAGCGGGGGACACAACGCGGGGATCGTCAGCGAGCCGGGCCACCCGCGCCGGAGCTACCAGGTTGCCACCAGCTACCCCAGCGACAAGTATGTTGATCCTGACACCTGGCAGGCGACGGTGCCGGTCCATAGTGGTTCGTGGTGGCCGGAGTGGAGCCGATGGCTGGCTGCCCGTTCGAGCGGGAAGGCGGCGCCGCCGCGAATGGGCGCGCCCGAGTGCGGCTACGCGCCACTGATGGAAGCGCCGGGGACGTATGTGTTCCAGCGCTAATCAGGGGCGCGGCGAGGCTGCATGAAGCAGGGGGACTGGCGCCCCCCGGGCAGGGGCGCGGGGAAGCGAGATTGGTAGGAGCCGTTTTTGGGGGTGCAAAGCCCTCCCAGAGCCGGGAGGGGTATGAAGAAGACCGATTTCTCCATGTTCACAGCAGACGAAAACGGGTTTTTTCCTGGGAGGGCTTCGCCCTCCCAAACCCTCCCGCGTGCGGCCTGTTTTCACCTTAGATCCTGAAAGATGACACTAACCCGTCAGGGCCAGCTCATCGGCCTGGGCGATTTCAATCGGGATCATCGCCACCCGCGGCGCAGCGCCGTCGCGCACACGCGTCGCGCCGTTGTACTCGCTGCACCAGTACCTCCCGTCCACCAGATAGGCGTAGTAGCAGGTACTGCCTGCCGGCACGGTCACCGTTGCTTCCCAGTACTGTTCGCCCCGTCGCATCGGGGTGGCCGTCGTGCTCCAGTTGTTAAAATCGCCTACGAGATGAATACTATCGGCCCAGATCTGTGCTGGCAGGCGAAACACGACCATCACCTGCTCGTTATTGAGTGGGAGTTGCACGATCATCAGAGTACCCCCTGCGGATGTTCGTCCGGCCGGCAAATGTCGCCGTCGCCGGTAGCGTCTGGTCATGGCGGAGGACAGGGGCGGCTCTTCGCCATTGAAGACGCCTCGCTTCCGTGATAGCCCACTCACTCCCGGAGCTGGCCATCGATGCGCCCCTCCTGCCTGTCTGTTCTGAGGGTACCATTCTTCACACGCCGCGTCACTCCGTATCACTACGAGACGCGCGTCACAAGCGGCGCGTAAACAGGGCTTTAATATCGGATCAACCCCGTAGTTCTACGGATGGGGTGTGCAGTTCTGACGCATTCTAATGGCAAATGGCGGGCAACCGGCCCGGAACGGGGCCCGGGAACACCCGGTTTCCCATCTCCCCCACCCGCGGGGGCGCCTGGCGCCCCGATGGGCAGAGGCATGGGGAAACCTGGTTTCCCCAATGTCCCTATCAGCCCCGCGGGGTGCGATACGGCCCCAGGTAACGCTGCACGAGCGCCAGATCAAACTCCTGCTGGAGCCGGGTGCGGGCGCCTTCGGCAGTGGCAGCGAGGGCGTGGCCAAGTTGCCGGCAGATTGCGTCGGCGAGGAACTGCGGCAGCGGTTCCTGAATGCTACCGACTCGCAGGGCGCTGCGGAAGGTCGCCAGCACAGCGCCCAGCGGTTCACGGGCGATCAGGGCCGCTGGCAACTCCAGACGGTAGGCCGGCCCCAGGCCATCAGGGCGGTAGTAGAGCACGTAGAGTTGCCCGTAGCCACGCTCAATGGCCGCGCGCCGGTGGCGAAAATCGGCGATGGCCGGGCTATGGTAACCGGTCAGGAGGTGCGGCCGGTCCTTGCGGATCAGCGGGGTCGGCAGCGCGTACTCACCGGGGTTGAGCACGCTGGTCCAGAGCGTGCGGTCGGTTATCGTGCCGCTCAGGCGCGGGGCCAGTTCCAGCACGTCGTCGGCGGCGGTGGCCGCCTTGGGATGCGCCACCACGCGCCGGCACTCCAGCACCAGCCGCCAGTCTTCGTCCTGGAAGAAGGCTTCGATCAGTGGGCGGAACGTGTCCCACCACGCCGGTGGCCTCCCGCCCCGGTGGTCCTGCGCGTAGCGCACCAGCAGCCGGTTGATCTCCAGCAGCAGAGCGTAGAACGAGCCATCGAGCACAAAGAGGCCGCTGCTGGTGCTGCGAATGCGCCGGGCGAGTAACCGCACCTCCAGCACCGCACGCAGGCCACCGAGAATGGTGTCCAGTTCCTCAACCGGCGGCAGGAGACTGACACGCACATCCTGGTCGGTGAGGGTGGCATCTTCTACCGCGGCGGCGGCAATCGCGGCGAAGGTCGCCCCGGCGGCGGGCACGGTGGCGTGGGCGCCATCAACGGCGCAGAGGCGCCGCGCCGGCCCATCAGGCGCCGCCTTGATCCGCCGGTCAAGAACGGCGCGCAGACGCTCGCGCTCGCCCTCCAGGGCGCGCAGGGTCTCGCGGCAGGCCTCGGCGCAGGCGCCGATCGCCTGCAACACGGCTGCGGGCAGCGCCGCGGTGCCAATACGGTGCAGGTCGGGTTGCTGCCCGAACTCCAGGTGGCGCCGTTAATCGGCCCGGAGTGGGTATGGGTGTAGGCGAGGCGGATATGTGAGGCGGGCAGACCG
>JBDNDG010000352.1:0-4896 GCA_046719255.1 Chloroflexaceae bacterium | reverse complement strand
GGAAGGCGAAGGCACCCGAGGGGGGCAAGCAAACTCATGGATGCTCCTGGGCCCCGCTTACGACAGCAGCCGACGCGCGTGCAGGTAGGGGATGACCTGCCGTTCGAGGGGCCAGTGGCTCAGTACTGGCGCATAGCGCACCCCGCGGCGGGCGCAGAGCCGGGCAATCCCCTCCCGCCATTTGCGCACGGCGCGGGCATAGGCGCGCAGGGTGGCGTCATCGAGGGTCAGCGCCAGGCGCTGACCGGTTTCACTATCTTCGAGTTCCAACGGCCCCTGGAGACGCGGGTCCAGATCGCGCTGGTCGAGCAGGTGCAGCACCAGCACCTGCCAGCGAGGCGGCGCCAGGAGGCGCAGGCCTTCCTCCAGCCCATCAGGCGCCAGCAGATCCGAGCACAGCACCAGCAACCCGCCCTGAGGGTGCTGCCGGGCGTAGCCGGCCAGGACCGCTGCTATCCGGGTGTCGAGCTGGGGGGCGATGCCCTCAATGAAGCGGAACAGCTCAATCACGCGGCTCTTGCCCTGAGCCGGGCCAAAGGAGCGCAACACCTCGGGGCCGAAGGGGGCCACGTGCAGGCGGTCGCTGTGAGCCAGGGCCAGATAGCCGAGGGCGCCACCCAGTTGCTGGGCCAGCCGCAGGCGTGGCGGGTGGCCCACGCTCATGCTCCGCGAGGCGTCAATTAAGAGGTGTACATGCACATCCTGCTCGGCCTCGCCTAGCTTGACCAGCACGTGCTCCTGGCGGGCATAGGCGTTCCAGTCAACATAGCGCACATCATCGCCGTGGGTGTAGGGGCGATGTTCGCTAAAAATCGTGGTTGGCAGCCGGCGGCGGCTGGGATGTTCCCCGCTGGAGGGATTGCCGCGCAAGGTGCGCTGGGCCTGGAGGCTCATGCGCTCGAGGCGCCGCAGAAATGACTCATCGAACAGCGGTCCGTCGGAGCGGGTTACGGCGCCCCGGGGCTTGCGGGGCGCTGCCGGCTTACGGCGAAAAATAGTCTTGAACCACATCACGAAGATCCCCGGGAATGCGCAGCGGATCAGCATCAACCGTAATCCGCTCGCTGCTCGGGCTGCCACGGGTAAACCCCCTCGCCCCTGCCGGGCCGCCAGCGCCCGCAGTCTGACCGGCGGCGCCGGCATCCGGCGTGTCACCAGGGCCGGCCCCCGACAACTCCAGAGGCACGCCGTCAACGCCGAGGCGCTGGCTCCGCTCGCGCTGTTCCCCGGGCAGGCTGCCCTGCCCGGCGCCCCCGGGGCTCGCGCCCGGCTGACCGGTCCGTTCTGCCGGAGCCTGGCCAGCCTGTGCCTCTCCTGCGCCAGCCTGCTCCACCAGCTCTGCCAGGCGCTCCAGCGCCCCGGCCGCCCGGGCGCCGTCGGCGCTGAGGTCATCGGCGATGCGTTGCACCTGGTCGGCGAGACCGGGGTTGGTTGGCGTCAGTTGATCGGCGGCTTCGCGCAGAGCCTGGCTCAGATCGCCGCGCGCCTCAGCCGACATCTGACCAGCCTGCCCGGCCAGTTCGCGCAACTGCCGGGCGGCGCCCGCCGGATCGCCCTGATCGAGCGCTTCGGCGGCGGGGCGCGTCACACTCTGGTCACGCAGCGCATCGGCCAGCGCCGCCAGCGCCGCGGCATCACCCGGGCCGGGGGCCAGCACCGGGGCCTCGCCTGGCCCGCCGGAGGGATCGCCGGGCGGTGGCTGAAACGGCTCTTCGGGAAAGCGCTCGGCTGGATCGGGGGGGCGATTCAGTGCCGGGAGGGGCTCCGCGGGCGCCGCGAGGCGCTCGGCCTCAATCGTGGCCAGGGTCGCCAGTCCCGCCAGAAGTACGGCAAGAAAGACCACCAGCGCCAGTTCCGACCAGGGAAAGCGCTGGCGCGCCGCCACCTGGCGCCGGATCCGGGCCAGGGTGCGCCGGGCCTGATCGTAGAGGTAGGCCCCCGCGCCAGCGGCCTGTGGACCAACCTCGAGGGCGGTGGTCAACTGTTCGTGGAGCTGAAAACGGCGGTCGAGCCGACGCGCCACTTCAAGCGCCGGCAGGCGTGGTCGCAACACCAGCAACGCCCCCAGCGCGATGCAGGTAAGCGCTGCGGCGCCGACCAGCGCCCAGCGCAGGGGCTGGCCGGTGAGCAGGTGCACGCCAAGGGCCAGGCACACCAGGGCCAGCGCCAGCGCAGTTGCGCGGAGCAGGGTGCGCACGCCCCGCCGGGCCCAGCGGTCGCTGGCAAGTCGGTCAAGTTGAACCTGTAACGAGTGTCGCACGCTTTCAGTATACCTGCCGTGTTTGGGCTGCGTCAACGCGAACAGGTCGCGTGTCAGCCGATTGTCATCGTGGTCGCCGGCGCGCGGCGCCCTCCCGCGAACCAGCCCGCCAGCGGGAAGGGGTGGGGCGTTGAGAGTCCCCCGGGTAGGGATACGGGGAACCACACGTTCCCCGACGTTCGCCTCAGGCCGCATCAGCGGTCAGCAAGCTAAACACCACCACCCGGTAGCGCCACTGGGCGCGCAGGCGCAGGCCAGCGGCCGCGAAGGCACGGTTCAGTTGATCGAGGGTTGGAAAGCTCACCCCGGCCAGGCCGAGGAACGACTGCACGGCGCGACCCGGGGCGCGGTCATCGCGGATGAGGCACATAAGCGCCACCCGTCCGGCGGGCGCCAGGACCCGTCGCAGCTCGCGCAGCGCCCGGGCCGAATTGCCGATCTCATTGAGTGAACCACCCATCGCCAGCACCGACGCCGTGCCTGCGGCAAACGGCAGCGCCTCCGCTCTGGCGCGCACGTAGCTGATACGCAGCCGTTCGGCGCGGGCGAAGGCACGGGCCTGCTGCAGCATAGGCATAGCGTAGTCAATCCCCACCACATGACCCGGCGCATTGCCGCGGGCATGATCGAGCGCCCGGGCGTACAAGCCGTTCGAGCAGGCCACATCAACCATCAGGCCGCCGCGCTCCGGGGCGGCCATGCCGGTGATCAACGGCAACTCGCGCTGGTACCCGAACGGCTCGCCCGTCAACGCGGTGAGCGCGTTCGGACGCCAGGTGCGCTCGTAGCCCCACGCGGTAAGCGGCAGTAGATTCAATGCCTGGGTCAGCGTCTCGGGGAAACGGATCGGGCCGAGCAGATCGGCGATCCCCTCGGCAACGGGGTAGCGCGCCGCACACACCGGGCAGCGCAATGTGCCCGCGACGATCTCGCCATCCTCGGCCCGCTGCTCGCCCGCTTCCAGCGTGAGCGGCGCGACAGGATGGTGCGGGCATGTGAGATAGTCAAGCGCCTCAGCGTACATCATTCACCTGGCGCCGGCGCCCTACCCCTCCGGCTCACGGAGCATGTCAAACGTATGCGCCCCGCTCTCCACGGGTTCTACCAGTTGCCCGGTTTCGATCAATTCCAGGAAGCGATCGAGCAGCACCGGATCCCACTCATACCCGCGACCCTCGCGCAAACGCCGCAGCGCCTCGGGGCGACCCAGCGCGCGCCGGTAGGGGCGGTCGGTCATCATTGCGTCGTAGGCATCAACGATAGCGACAATGCGCGCGCCGATGGGGATGGCCTCGCCTTGCAACCCGTACGGATAACCGCTACCATCCCAGCGCTCGTGATGATGGCGAATGATCGGGCAAACATCGGGGGCAAAGCGCATCTGCGCAACGATCCGCGCCCCGTGCTCGGGATGCAGTTTGATCTGCGCGTACTCTTCGGGGGTAAGTTTGCCCGGCTTGCGTAGAATCGCGTCGTCAATAGAGATCTTGCCAATGTCGTGCAGCAACCCGCCGAAACGGATAGCGCGCACCTGCGCCGTGCTCAAACCGATTGCCAGGGCCAGTTGCTCGCTGTAGCTTGACAGGCGACGGAGATGGCCCTCGGTGTAGGCATCTCTGGCCTCAACCGCCAGGGCAAGCATAAAAATCACATTCTCGGTGCGCTCAAGCTGGTCGGTGAGGCGTTTGATCCGCAACTGCGAGCGGATGCGCGCCCGGAGCAGGCTCTGCTCAAACGGCTTGGTCAAAAAATCGTCGGCACCCACCTCCAGACCGCGCTGCCGGTGCTCGCGATCATCCAGCCCGGTGATCATGGTTACCGGAATCAGCGCCGTGGCCTCGTTGTCTTTCAACTGCTGGCAGACGGAGAAGCCATCGAGGACGGGCATCGTAACATCAAGCAGTATAAGATCGGGCTGTTCTCGCTCAACGAGTTCAAGGGCTTGCCGGCCATTTTCTGCCGTAATGGGTTGGTATCCATCGCGCTTGAGGATGCGCACCAGGAGATCGACAATCGCCGGGTCGTCGTCCACCACAAGTATTTTCGCTGACACTTCCATCCCCTTCCGGCGCGCCGCTTCAGCCACGTAGCGGTACATCCGGCAAGTCTCGATGCAAACCTGTCGGGTGCGGCGCCTCCGGCCAGCGCCAACTTTCCAGCAAGCCGCGCCACCGCGTCTAACAGGTTGTCGTCGGAGGCATCTCTACTATGACCCTGGGGAAACTGGCTTTCCCCACCCCCCCTGCCTGCCGGGGTGGCAAGCCCCCCGAGAGAATCTCTTTTCATTCTAGCGGTGTGCGGCGCAGCCACATGACCGTCTACCGTCTGTCACGCGCTGCGACCCGCGATGAGCAGGCAGCAGCCAGCATAGCCCACGCACCTCCGGTTCTCAGGCTTGCTAAGGATACCGCACTTTCACTTCCACGGCGTAACTATACCACACGTGCAGGAATCAGTTCTTGATTTTGTTGATTAACTGTTTCAGGTCTCGGGTACGGTTTCGCCGAAACCGGAGGGACGTTACGGCCTTTCCCCTCGTGAGAGAGAGGTGTACGGGGGAGCGAGCTACACCCTCCTGATGTGAACATATGGGGAAACCGGGACTCCCCATACCCCCGCCCACGGGGTGGCAAGCC
>JBDNDG010000351.1:0-4935 GCA_046719255.1 Chloroflexaceae bacterium | reverse complement strand
CCCCGGCCCCGCCCCACGCCCGCACGACCGCCCCGGGCCGCCCCGGCCCCGCCCTGGCCCCGCCCCGGCGGGTCGTCTCTACCGGTGCGGCGCGGCGGCACTGGGGGCAACAACAATGCGCAGTTGCGATGGGTTGCGCACATAGATCACCGGGTCGCCCTGGTACCACTCAATGGTCCCGGTGACCTGCACGCGCTGCCCTGGCGCGTAGAGTTGCTCAGGGGATCGCTTAAAGTTCGGCCAGTCCTGTTTCAGGATGCGCACCAGGAAGTGGCCCCGGTGCGGCGAGTGGTAGGCGAGGTAGACCGCTTTCCCGTTGTTGAAGACCTCCCGCAGGACACCCTCGACGGTCACGGTACGACCGGCGTAGACGCGGGCCAGGGTATAGTCAACCACGCCCTGCGACACGGGGGCCTCCGAGACGATCATTTCCTGACCTGCTGCGCCGGGGAGGCTGACACCCCGGGGCTGACCAGGTTCGAGCGCAACCACGGCCCCATCGGTGCTCACGAAGTAAAGCGTATTGTTGCTGATGACCCATCCAGCATACTCGCTCCAGTACCGGTCATAGACTGCGCCCTGGCGCCAGTAGATATAGAATCCAGCAGGCCACAGGCGAGTATTGTAGAGGCTAGTGCTACAGTAATGACTGGTGCTGAAACCCGTTCCGCAGGTGTCCGTATCCTGCGATGTGACAATGTGCGGCAGGTTGGTGACCGGAATGGGATTAGCGCCTGTCCCACGGCCCGGCGAGCGGTCGCCGATGGTGTGAGCCATTCCCGCTTCCCAGTGGGCGGCGAAAATCTGGTCACCGGCCAGCGCGAGGTAGGGTTGCTCATCGGTGGGAACCAACGTGCCCCCCATGAAGCGGACGTCGCCAGCGCTGTAGCCCGACACAGTAGTGTCGTTGAGCATCATCTCGCCCAGGTGCGAGTCCCACCGTCCATCGCATGGTTGAGCCTTGCACGGCGAACCGCGCATGACGACATAGGCCACTTCTGAGCCGTCGCTCAGACGCCTGATGACGGGCTGCGGACCCATCGGCATGTAGTCGCCATCACCGAAGCCACCATGACCGACGTTGGGCACAAAGGCCGTTGCGCCATTGTCGAGCCGCAGCGCCAGCAGCGCCTGCTCGCGGGGATTGTTTTGCAGGTTGCGCCGCATCTCGGCGTTGGTTGAGGGCCAGGGGCTCCAGGTCCAGAGGGTTTGCCAGTCGAGCTGGAGTTTGATCAACACCAGCCCGTTCTGCTCGGAAATCACCGGCCAGCCATTGCTGACGGCCGCGAAATCGTTCTGTCCAGAAGCCGTTGGGTCCCCGGGGGTTTGGGGAGCGGTCCTGGTGCGCCACACCTGGCCGCCGTCGGCGCCGCGGATACCATGCACGAAGAGATCACGCGAGGCGACCACCACCAGGTTGCGGGTGGCGGAATAGGCAGGCGGTGTGTCAACGGGAGACGCGGCATCGTAGCGCCAGATCTGCTGCATCGTAGTCTTGTTCACTGCATAGACCGAGGCGCCCATGGAGAAGAACACTCGATCGCCGCTAATGGCCGGCGGCAAGGGCAGGTTACTGTTGCCAGCTGCGGCGAAACTGCCCAGGGTCCGCCCATCGGCAGCATCGAGCTTATAGAGCGTTCCATTGCTGGATACGACAAACAGCGCCCTGGTATCGGCATCATAGGCAGGAGTGGAATTGATGCTCCCACCCGGGTTGCGGTTCCAGACCGGAGCGCCATTGGCGTTGTCGAGAGCATAGACCCCGCGGTTCCCTGCGGCGATGTAGACGCGACCGCCGCCGGTCACCGGCTGGCTGTTCCGCGGCAAACCGAACTTGCCGGTAGCGATGCCGCCGTTGGCGGCGGGGCCGTTCCAGGCCCACTTCCAGCGCCAGGGGGCAGGAACCGCGTTAGGGTAAAAACTCGTACGCTGGGCATTGAAGGCGTGCTGCGACCATTCAGTAGAAGGGTTAGCGGGAGGAAGGCCGGGTGAGGCGAGAAAGGGCAGCAGGATCGGAGCGTTCGTCCGCTGCCCAAGGCTTGGTATCGGAAAGGTCAGGATGGAACCAAAGCCTGCCAGCAGGGCGAACACGGTAGCGGCTATCAGAGCGGGCCTCGATGGTCGTCGCATAAGCTCCTCCGCGGCATGGTTGGTTGGAACGTATTCCGGATTGCAGAGTGCTGCTCTGGCGTTGCCGTGGGCTCTGACTGTAGCGCATAGGCGGCTCGTTCAGTTGGCAACCGGTTAGCAGCACAGGGAAACCACGCATTGCCACCACGAAGGCGGCGCGCAGGCGACCGTTGCCGCGGCCTTGTTCTACCCCGGGCGCCCCTCTCGCCACAAGGGTTCCGAGATTACAATATGATTACAATGTCTGAGGGAAGAGTTCGGGAGGGAGCAGCCCTCTCCAACATAAACCTGCGCACATCTTGTTAATCGAGCAGGGCAGCCGCGCCATCACGCTCGGCTCGCTCATCTTTCAGCGCGACGCCGCTCAGTTTGAGTCGTCGCGCTTCGCTCATCAGATAGATCAGGGTCTGAGCGGCGGCATCGTAACTCTGACCGCGGGCGTGGATGTTGGAAATGCAGTTGCGTTCGGCATCGGTGCGCCCGGGGCGCGGATCGTAGGTGAGATACACTCCCAGGCTATCGGCGACGCTCAGGCCCGGGCGTTCACCGATCAGGATAGCGGCCTGCCGGGCGCGAAGCAGACTCCCGATTTCGTCGGCGACAGCCACACGGCCCTGATGCACCACGACAATCGGCGCCAGACGCCAGCCCAGGCCCTGCAGGGCACCGGCTACACAGGTGGCAAGGGGCACGGCGTGGCGGTGCACCGCCAGGGCCGAGAGACCATCGGCGATGACCAGGACGGCATCGTAGGCGTCCCCGTCGGCAGGAGCGTGAGGAGGGAGCGCCGCGCGCGATGGCTCGCTCAAACGCCGGCCCAGGTCGGGGCGCTTCAGATAGGTTGACCGGTCAGGAGCGGCGCTGTGGACGATCAGCACGGGCAGGCCAGTAGCAGCCGCTGCTGCGGCCACACCCTCAGCGTCAAAGGGCAGATGCACGGCGTCACGGGCGCGGGCGTGGTCGTACTGAAAGGCCAGTTGGGCAGCGGTGGGCAGACTGTCACCGGCCCGCCCCAGGGCGATACGGGCGTTGGTGTAGCGGCGCAACCCCTGCCACAGGTCGGCAGAGAGTCGTGTTTCGTCGGACACAGGGAACCTCCTCGGCGAGAGGCGCCATTCGCGGGGCGCCCAACGCCAGAATACTAATTGTTCCTGGGAGGGCGTAGCCCTCCCAAACCCTCCCCACGGGGAGGGGCACGGGGAAGCCCGGTTTCCTCGATGTTCACATCAGGTCATTCGTCACTCCTATCAGGCACGCGCGCTGGCGAGCCGGGCCACTTCCCGGAGCAGGCGAGGCTGCTCGCGCGAAGCCAGGCGTCCATCAGGCTCGGTGATGCCCATCGCGATGAGCCAGGCTTCAAACTCCGGAGCGGGTCGCAGGCCCAGGGAGGTTTGCACGAAGCGCACATCGTGGTACGAGGTACTCTGGTAGTTGAGCATCACATCATCGGCGCCGGGCACGCCCATAATGTACGCACAGCCGGCCACTCCCAGCAGCACCAGGAGGTTGTCAATATCGTTCTGGTCGGCTTCGGCGTGGTTCGTGTAGCAGGCATCGCAACCCATCGGCACACCCATCAGGCGGCCGCAAAAGAGATCTTCGAGCGCGGCGCGGATGATCTGCTTGCCATCGTAGAGGTACTCGGGGCCAATGAAGCCAACCACGGTGTTGACCAGCAGCGGCTCAAAGTGGCGGGCCACCGCGTAGGCCCGGGCCTCACAGGTTTGCTGGTCAACGCCATGATGGGCGTTGGCCGAAAGGGCGCTGCCCTGACCAGTTTCAAAATACATCACGTTATCGCCGATGGTGCCGCGACCCAGGGCCAGCGCGGCGGCGCGCGCCTCGCGCAGCAGGGCCAGATCGATCCCGAATGAGCGGTTGGCGGCCTCGGTGCCGGCAACCGACTGGAAGACCAGGTCCACCGGGGCATGGCGTTCGATGGCCGCAATCTGGGTGGTGACGTGGGCCAGCAGCGAGGACTGAATAGGGATGGCGTAGCGCTGGCGCAGGTCATCAATCAGCTCAAGGAGCGCAATCACGGCCTGAGGGCTATCAGTAGCGGGATTGATGCCGATCACCGCATCGCCACAGCCGTGGAGCAGGCCGTCGAGGATCGAGGCGGCGATGCCGCGGGGATCGTCGGTAGGATGGTTGGGCTGGATGCGCGATGAGAAGCGCCCGGGCAGCCCGATCGTCGTGCGAAAGCGCGTCACCACGCGGCACTTGCGGCTGACGGCCACCAGATCCTGGTTGCGCATGATCTTCGACACCGCAGCGGCCATCTCGGGCGTGATGCCGGGGGCCAGGGCGGTCAGGGTTGCGTCGTCGGTCGTATAGGACAGCAACCACTCGCGGAAGGCGCCCACAGTGAGGCTGCTGACGGGGGCAAAGGCAGCGCGATCGTGGGTGTCGAGGATCAAGCGCGTTACTTCATCGTCCTCGTAGGGGATCAGCGGTTCCTCGAGGAAGGTGGTCAGCGGCACATCGGCCAGGCACAGTTGGGCAGCAACCCGCTCTTCGGCGCTCTCGGCAGCCAGACCGGCGAGCTGGTCGCCTGAGCGTTCAGGAGTTGCCTTCGCCATGAGCGTCTTGAGATCGTCGAACTGGTAGGTGCGTCCACCGAGAGTCCGGGTGTAGGGTGTCATAGCTCCTCCTGGGGCGGTGATGTATTGAACCTGGGGAAACCGGGTTTCCCCACCTGCGGTTCGGTGGGCTCACTGCAGGCGGTGAGCCTGTCGAACCGCGCCCCTCCCTGTGGGGAGGCCACCGGGCACCTCCCCCCGCCGGGGGGAGGCTGGGAGGGAG
>JBDNDG010000350.1:0-4938 GCA_046719255.1 Chloroflexaceae bacterium | reverse complement strand
AGTCAGACACATCCTTTCACATTCGCTTATTCGTTTCCCATTCGTTGGCACAGTGGAGGCGTGTTGCCGCATCAGGAAGCCCATCCCAGCGCAGGTGAAACCCTTTGGAGGGTCTGACACCCCATCACAACCGGCCCCAATCCAGACCCTGCAATCGAAGATCGGCTGCCCCCTTCATGTCAACGTACCACAGATCGCCTTCGCCCGCCCTCCGTGTTTATACGGAACGCGCTTCCCCAACCCTACCGGACCCGGGCCTCCGGCAGCGGCCCGTGCGATGCCGCCCTGGAAGGGGGGCCACGGTAGGCAGCCATCCGCGCCCGCCCCTCAGGGATAGCGTTTTTTGCGGAGCGCATCAGGACGCCATGGCTGCCGCGAGTCCTCACCCCTCCGCCCCCTCTCCCTGATCGGGAGCGGGGGCGTCCACCTGTGGCGTCCCT
Organism: Chloroflexaceae bacterium; assembly: GCA_046719255.1. Lineage (GTDB taxonomy): Bacteria > Chloroflexota > Chloroflexia > Chloroflexales > Chloroflexaceae > JACAEO01. The sequence continues at coordinate 4,498 of JBDNDG010000350.1, read as the reverse complement.
ACGCCCGCACCCCCCTCTCTCGACAGGGAGAGGGGGACCGGGGGGTGAGGACCAGCCGCCCATCAGGACGCCATCCGCTAAAAAACGCTGGTAGCGCGAAAAAGTCCTGGGAGCGGTGCCCCTCGCCATCGGACGCCTACACGGTCATGCGGCTGCGCCGCGCCAGCGCCTACCTGGGGTATAATACCCATGGAACGTGACCAGGCCATCTATGCGCTACCACCGGAGCGCATTGGAACGCCATTGCAGCGATCTGCAATCCGGAATTGGCAATCCAGTATGATCGGAGTAAGCGTCGCCACCGCCGCCCTGCGCGAGCGCCCACGAATGGAGGAACAGGCCGAGATTGCGCGCCAGCGCGCCCGGGATCTGGGCCGCCCCGTTCTGGTTAGCGTCACCACTCGCGTCCCTCCACGTGACCCGCTGGCGCTCTTTGCCCGTGGCCTTGGCGTGACCCATAACCGGCTCTTCTGGAGCGTCCCCGCGGTGGGCCTGGCCGTAACCGGCCTCGGCGCCGCCTGGAGCTTCGAGGCCCATGGCCCCGACCGCTTCGCCGCCGTGGCCGCCGCCTGGCGCGACCTCATCGCCGAAGCCTGCATCGCCGCCGACCCCGCGCTGCCCTTCAGCGGCCCGATGGCTGCCGTCGGCTTCAGCTTTGACCCCGAACGCCCGGCCTCCGGCCTCTGGGCCGGGTACCCCGATGGGTTGCTGCTCCTGCCACGCCTGATCCTGGCCCGCGTCGGTGACACCGCCAGTCTTACCGTCAATGGCCTGGTTGGCCCCGAAACATCGTCAATTGACCTGCACCTCTCGGCGGCACGGCGCCTGCGCGCCCTTATCGGTCACGCCTGGCGCCCGCCGCAGGTGCCCGGCGGCGTCGAACTCGAAGATGCCCTGCCAGCCGGGGCATGGCGCGCCATGGTCGCCGATGCCGTGAGCGACCTGCGCGCCGGACTCCTCGAAAAGGTCGTGCTGGCACGCGAGGTCCGCGCCCGCTCGACACGGCCCTTCAACCCCGCCGCCACCCTCGATGCGCTGCGCCGCGATTACCCCGAGACCTTCGTGTTCGCCGTGGCCCGCGGCGGCAGCACCTTCCTCGGCGCCTCCCCCGAGCGCCTCGTCGGCCTCAACGCCGGCCAGGTCGCCGCCAGCGCCCTTGCCGGCTCCATTCGCCGCGGCGCAACCCCCGAGGAGGACGATGCCCTGGCCCGGACCCTCCTCGCCAGTGCCAAGGATCGCCACGAGCACGCTGTGGTGGTGCGCCGCATCGTCGCCAACCTGGCCGATCTCTGCGACGAAGTGCGTGCCACTGCCGAACCTGAAGTGATGCGCCTGCGCAATGTGCAGCACCTCTTTACGCCCATCACCGGGCGCATCCGCGGCCAGCACACCATCTTCGATCTCGTCGAGCGGCTCCACCCCACCCCGGCCCTCGGCGGTCAGCCTCGCGAGGCCGCCCTGGCCTGGATCCGCGCCCGTGAACACCTCGACCGGGGCTGGTACGGCGCCCCGGTGGGCTGGGTGGATGCCCGTGGCCAGGGCGAGTTCGCCGTCGCCATCCGCTCGGCACTCATCGGCGTACGCGAGGCCGCCCTCTTCGCCGGCTGCGGCATTATGCCCGCCTCGGATCCGCTCCGTGAGGAGCAGGAGACCGAGATCAAGCTTCGGGCTATGCTCGGCGCCCTGGGGGCAGAGTGAACCCGGGGTTCTTCAACGCTCTCCCCGACGAGGGTTTGGCGGGGGTAGGAGGCAACCAGTCTTCCTCCTACCCTTCGCCAGGGGACGGTTTGGGAGGGCTTTGCCCTCCCAAACATAAACCTGTCTTCATCTGCAACGATCGGATCGATGCTGGGTAGCCTGCCACTCCTTCGGCAGGGGCGCGGGGAAGGCCGCTCTCCCCACCATTCACAGCGACCATGACTGACCACATCCGCGCGCTGACCATCTGGGTCGGCACGCTCATTGACGAACTCATCCGTGGCGGCGCCAGCCAGTTTGTGGTGTGCCCCGGCTCACGCAGCGCCCCTCTGGCCCTGGCCGTGGCCCGCCATCCTCGCGCGCGCGTCTGGATGCACCTCGACGAGCGCTCCGCCGCTTTCTTCGCCCTGGGTATGGCCCGCCAGCGCGGCGAGCCAGTGGCACTGATCTGCACCTCCGGCACCGCCGCCGCCAACTTCCACCCCGCCGTCGCCGAGGCCGACCTCGCCCGCGTGCCCCTCCTCGTTCTCACCGCCGACCGGCCCCACGAGCTGCGAGACAACGGCGCGCCGCAAACCATCGACCAGGTACGCCTCTTCGGCACGATGACCCGCTGGTTCAGCGACCTGCCCACCCCCGACGACGCGCCCACCCTGCTGCCCTACATCCGGGCCGTGGCCGCCCGTGCCCTCGCCAGCGCCCGCGGCGCACCCGCCGGCCCCGTCCACCTCAACCTGCCCTTCCGCGAGCCGCTGATTCCCGACCGCACGCTGCTGGAGGAAGTGTTCAAGAGCCGTTCTACCGGCCAGGTCGCCACCCCGGGCGACCCTACCGACGCTCGCGGCGGCGCCGTCCACCCCGCGGTGACCACGGTGGCCGGCCCGCGGCTGCTCCCCGAGGCCACCCTCGGCGCGCTGGCAGCGCGGCTCGCCCCGGTCACCCACGGCCTGATCCTCTGCGGTCCCGGCTGTCCTCCCGACCTGCCCCCGGCGGTGGCCCACCTCGCTGCCAGGCGCAACTGGCCCATCCTCGCCGATCCCCTCTCCGGGGTGCGTTGCGGCCCCCACGACCAGCGTCTGGTTCTGGCGACCTACGACGCCTTCCTGCGCGACGAGGACTTCGCTGCCCGTCACGTCCCCGCAGTGGTGCTGCGCTTCGGCGCCATGCTCACGTCCAGGCCCGTGCTCCAGTTTCTCCAGCGGCACTCCGCGGCCCACCAGATCGTCGTGGACGAGGGTGCGGGCTGGCGCGAGCCGACCAGCCTGGCCGGCGAGCATCTCTCCTGCGACCCGGCCTGGCTCTGCCACGAACTGGACGCGCGTCTGCCCGCTGCGCCCGCCCTCACCCCCTGGGCGCGGGCCTGGCTCACCGCCGACCGCAGCGCGCGCGAGGCCATCGCCGCCGTCCTTGGCCCCGACGAGCGCATCACTGAGCCGGGGGTCTTCTTCCACCTGGCCGCGATCCTGCCCCCTGGCGCCACGCTCTTCGTGGGCAACTCCATGCCCGTGCGCGACTGCGACACCTTTTTCCCCGCTGCGGCGCGCCCGCTGAGCATCGTGGGCAACCGCGGCGCCAACGGTATTGACGGCCTGGTTTCCAGCGCCCTGGGCGCCGTCGCCGGCGGAGCCAGGCCGCTGGTGATGGTCCTGGGCGACCTCTCGCTCTACCACGACGCCAATGGCCTGCTCGCCGCCAGGCTCCATGGCCTCGATGCCACCATTGTGCTGGTCAACAACGACGGTGGGGGCATCTTTTCTTTTCTGCCCCAGGCCAGCGAGCGCGAGCACTTTGAACTGCTCTTTGGCACGCCCCACGGCCTCGACTTCCGGCCCCTCGCCGAACTGTACGGCGCCCGCTACACCCTGGCGCACGACTGGCCCACCTTCCGCGCCGCCGTGCGCGCCGGCCTGCACGGGGACGGCCTGCACCTGGTTGAGGTGCGCACCGACCGCGAGCACAACGTGAGCGACCACCGCGCCATCTGGCCCCGCGTCAGCGCGGCCCTGCGCGCCGCCGAGGTGACGTGATGTTCCGGAGCGCGGAAGCGGGGGAGCAGCGCGCGCCCCTGCACCTGCCGTACACCCGGACCGGCCACGGCCCGCCGCTGCTGCTCCTGCACGGCTTCACCGGCAGCGCCGAGGAATGGGCCGGGCTGATCCCCGCCCTGGCGCCGCTGCGCCAGGTCATCGCCGTGGACTTGCCGGGCCACGGGCGCGCCCCCGCCCCTACCGACCTCTCCTGCTACACTATGGAGCACACCGTCGCCGGCCTGCTGGCGTTGCTCGACCACCTGAACCACGCCGTCTGTGACGTACTGGGCTACTCGATGGGCGGCCGGGTTGCCCTGCATCTGGCCGTGGCCGCCCCGACGCGGGTGGGCAGCCTGATCCTCGAAAGCGCCTCGCCGGGCATCGAAGACGCCGCCGAGCGGGCCGCCCGCGCCGCCGCCGACGATGCCCTCGCCGCGCGCATCGAGCAGGAAGGGCTGGAATGGTTCGTGGACCACTGGGCCAGTTTACCCCTGTTTGCCAGCCAGGCCCGCCTGCCGGCGGCCACGCGCGCCGCTCTGCGGGAGCGCCGCCTTCGCGGCAGCGCGGCGGGCTATGCTGCCAGTCTGCGCGGCATGGGCGCGGGGCGCCAGCGCAGCCTCTGGGCCGAACTGCCCGCTCTACGCATACCCGCCCTGATTATCAGCGGAGAGCTTGACGAAAAATACGTCGCTATCGGAGCGCGCGTCGCCGCGGCCATGCCTCTGGCCCGCCAGGCAATCGTGCCCGGCGCTGGTCACGCCACTTGCTGA
>JBDNDG010000035.1:0-19560 GCA_046719255.1 Chloroflexaceae bacterium | reverse complement strand
GCGCACCGTAATCGAGTGGATTCACGTTCACCCATTGCGCTCCCTGCCGGACCCAGACCTGGTAATCCAGATGCGGACCCGACGACATCCCGGTGGAGCCGATGTAGCCGATCAGGTCGCCGCGGCGCACTGTCTGCCCGTCGCTGACAGCAAAGGAAGCCAGGTGGGCGTACCCGGTGCGATAGTCGGCATTGGTCACCCAGATATGGTTGCCCGCCGGGTAACTGTTGGCGGTGACCGTGACCACGCCGCTGTGGGTGGCGTAGACCGGGCGCTCCCACGAGCCTTCCGGGTCGGCCCTGCCGTCGCCGTTGCCGTCGAGGGCCAGGTCAATGGCGCCCCAGACATTGGCAGGAGCGTGGCTGCCAACGCCGTAGCCCTGGGTCACCACCGTATTCGCGGACCGGAGCGGATTGCCGTGCGGACGGATCTCGTCGGGCATGCCGCGGCCCTGTAGCGGGCGGGCGGTGTTGAACTGCGTGCGCCACTCGTCCACCAGGCGCTGGACAACGTTCACGTACCCTTGAACGTCATTCTCGAAGGCCGGAGCGTAGATCGGAATGATCTCCGCCACGGTGCGCGTGCCGCGACCCTGAATATATTCAACGGAAATCAGCCGGTACCAGTCCTCGATGCCCTCGGCCCAGGAGCCGTAATCGCGGAAGCGCCCGTAGCAGGTGGGGTAACCGGCACAAATGATGTTGCCGACATTGTGGGTCGTGCGACCATCGGGCTTGATCCCGGCCCAGTTGGGGTTGGTGCCGGCCCCGCTTTCGTGAATGAAGAATGCCAGGGCGAAGGCCGGGTCAATTCCGTATTGCACGCCGAGGTCGTGCCAGTATGTACCGGTTCCGGCTGCAGGAGAACCATACGAACGCAGAATGGCGTCAATCTGCGCTGGCTGGAGGCTCGGCGGCCCCGCGACGGTATAATCGCCAGGCGGGCGCGCCATCACGTTCAGACTGTAGGTGGTTGACCAGTCGCCCCCGTAACCGTTAAGTTGCGCGTTCACCCAACGGGCCAGTGGCATGTCGCCCGGCCCACCCCGGAAGACGATGATCAGTACCAGGCTGACCAGGGCGATAAGCGCGACTTTGCCCCAGTGCCTGGCGCCGGCCAGCAATTCCAGGGCCCCGAGGCCCGGCCACGTGTCCGACCACACCAGAGGCTCTGGCCATTGACCGGGGGGCATCGCTTCCCACGACTGCGCGGGGCGCGGCTTTTCCGACCGCGGGTGCTGCTCTTCTGTCTCGGGATGAGCGAGGCGGACGAGAAGGGAAGTTTGCTTGCTCCGGGCCGCGGCCACAACGCGCGGGTCATCTTCGCCCCGAGGCTCCGGCGGAGCCCCTCTGTCATAGCTGGCGGATGGGCGTGCCGGCATATGTGGCTGAGCGTCTGGTCCACGCGACGGGGGTGTGGGGCGTTCCACGCCGGGGCGTGCCCGCCCGCCCGGCGGCGGGCCGTACCGCGAGGGCGCGTCTGGCCTGTTCGTCGAAGTTGCCGCCGGTGGCTCGGAAGCGCGAGCCGCGTCGCTCGATGCGGGGCGCCCCCGGGCAAGAGGGGAGGCGGAGGAACGCTGCTCTTCCCCATGGGGGGCGCGGCGAGGAAATGCCGGACGGTCCGGACGAGTCTCGGCAAAGGTGGGCAATGCCGCTTCGTCTTCGGCGAAGAGAGGCCCGAGTGGCCGCGGGGGCAACTTCTTAGGAGTGCAGTCCCCGCTCTCCAAAGGAAACGCCTGCTTACGGCGCCGGTGATCCGCTGGACGATCCTGGTCGTCGGACGCGCTCACGGAAGTTGCTCCTGCGCCAGCAGCGCTTGCTCCTCCGCCGTAGGCAGGCGGAATGCGCCCTCGCGATTAAGGTAGACGACCTGTTCGTTACTGACGTTCAACACCAGATCAGCCAGGCCGTCCCCATCCATATCCACAAGAGATAATACCACAGGTGTAAGATCTTGATGCGCCCCAAAAAGGTAGGGACCAGGCAAACTACGCGCCTGCTCCGCGTCGCCCGCTGGCAACTCGAGGACCACCACCTGCCGGTCCAGGTTCATAGCGATGATGTGGGTTGGCCGGCCGGGCGCCTCTGCTCCATGGCCGACGTAACCCGCCACGTGCGCGGTGCGTGGCCGGCCATAGCGTAGATCGTCGAGCGCAACCCGCGTGCGCTCCACCGCCGCGCCGACCAGCACATGAATGGCTAGCGCCGCCAGGATGAACGTGAGCACGTAGGCCACCGAACCCGGGCCCCGCGGGAGCGCCGGCAGCCTCCTCCCGAGTTCCCTGCTCGTAACTGCCATATGTTGGCCTCCCTCTACAGCGCGGAACGGCGATCCGGCAAACCGGTTTCCACCCGGACGAGGAGAGCGGGTCGCTGGGAAGTCCTGTCCCTTCCCAGGAAGCGAGGTGGGGCGTGAAGAAGAGGCTCCTGTCCTCGCTACAAACCCCCTGTGCAGCAACGGGGCCGAACGGTGAAAATATAGAACCTATGTGCTAATCATACATGGAGACCGCCCATCTGTCAATTGCCATGTCGGTTGCGCCCGGGGCCGAGGCAAAGGAGGCGCGTTTGACAGCCCTGCCTGGTTTCGGTTCGCGGTGTTGCCCGGGGCGCCAGATACCAGCTTCGCTTACGGAACGCGGAGCGTGAATGAGCCGCGAGCCCAGCGGCAAGCCGGGGAGGCGTTGGGAACGATGCCCTGCCGGCCGCCAGCGACAGCGGTTTCAGGCTCGATCCAGCACAGCGAGGGTCTCTACGTGCGGGGTGTGCGGAAACATATCGTAGCCGCGGAGGGAACGGATGGCGTACCGGGGGGCGAGGGCGCGGAGATCTTCGATCTGGGTGAGCGGATTGCAGGAGACGTAGACGATCCGCTGCGGGCCGATACGCAGCAGCTCGCGGCACACGTCGGGGCCCAGACCGGTGCGGGGCGGATCGAGCACGGCCACGTCGAAGGCGCCCGGACCCCGGGCGCGCAGGTATGCCGCCACGTCACTCGCCAGGGCCTCGATGTTGGCGATGCCATTCGACACGGCGTTCGCGCGTGCCAGGGCAGCGCTCTCGGCCACCGCTTCCACACAAACCACGTGGGCCACGCGCGGGGCGAGGGTCAATGCGATGGTGCCCACCCCACCGTACAGATCGGCCACGCGGTAGGGTCCCGCCTCGACTGCGGCGATAACCTCTTCTAACAGTTGTTCCAGGAGGTGCACATTGTTCTGGAAGAAGGTGTTGGGACCTATCGCCAGGCGCAGCCGCCCGACGCGCATCAGCAGGGTTGCGGCGCCCCAGTGGCGCACCGGCGTGCCGAAGGAGAGATCGGTCAGGGTAGGGTTGCGCAGCCAGTGAAAGCCGACCACGCCGGGATGCTCCAGGGCCGCGGCGGCAAGGCGCTCCATCGCCTCTTCTGGCTCTCCGGCAGCGGTAACGGCCGCCAGCAGCACTTCGTTATCGGGGCTGCGACGCACGACCAGGTAGCGCAGGAAGCCCTCGTGGCGGCGCACGTCGTAGTCGGGCAGGCCGAGGGCGCGGGCTGTGGCCCATACTGCGCGGGCGTAAGCAAAGACCTCTGGAGGAACGAGATAGCACGTGTCCAGATCCACCACGTGGTTGAAGCGTCCGCGCGCGCGTAGCCCGAAACGCCCCCTGGTCGCTACGTAGTCCATGCGCGTGCGATAGCCGAAGGGGTCGGGCGAGGCGACCAGGTCGAAGGCCCCGGCCAGCGCTTCAACCGGCGCGCCTGCCCCGGCGAAGATCTGCTCCAGGGCGGCGCGCTTGGCGGCGAGTTGGGCCGGATAGGCCCGATCCTGGAAGGCGCATCCGCCACACTCGGCGGCATGGCGGCAGCGGGGCGCAACCGGCTCCCCGGCTCGCGCCAGGTCGTGTACCAGGCGCCGGAACTCTTTCGCGCGCATGTGCCGGCTCCCCCTGCGCGCCTCGACGCGCCCACCCGGGCCCTCAACCCTCTGCCAGGCCCTCTTCCTCAACCACGCGGCGCATGCGCGCCAGCACCTGCACGCGGCGCACCGTGGCGAGCGCCGCGGCTTCCAGCGGGGTCACGCTCCAGGTGATACCATTGCTGGAGAGACGCCCGTATTCGAGGTCCAGGCGCAGCTGCGCTCCTTCGGTCAGGTGCGGCACGGCAGCGGGAGCGCTCAGCACCGGCAGGCCGTAGCGTTCACCGAGAACGATCAGGTCCGCCGTGGCGCCCCGGCAGATCAGGGCGGCGATGCCGGCGGCCTGCAGGGCCAGCACGGCCGCCTCGGCCCCGGTGCCGCCGGACACATCCCCGTCTACCACCAGCACATCGCCGTCGCGGGCGCGCTCGGCAAACTCCGGGTCAACCAGAGTCAGACAGTGAGCCGCGATTTCCGCCGGGTCGCCGCTGGCGATCACCTCGGGGGCGATCACCTGCCAGGGGCTCAGGGAAGCGTTGATGCGCCGGGCGTAGCCAGTGATGACCATGGTGGTGGTTCGGGTGTTTTTGCGGCCGCGGCCATCCGCTCGTCGAGCGCGCGGCGCACGGCGTCTATGTCGGGCGGCAGTTCAATCGGCGGGTTGGCATAGGTGCTGACCACCTCACGCAGGTGGCCCTCGTGGTACTCGACCTTGAAGCGGCTGAACTTCAGCCCGTGGGCGGTCGAGACGACCACCACCCGGTCGCTGCGGCTGATTACCCCGCGCTCGACCAGCTTGATCGCCGCGGCCAGGGCCACGCCGGTGTGGGGGCAGGCGTAGGCGCCGGTGCGGTCGGCGCGCGCGGCGGCGTCGGCGAGTTCCTGCTCGCTGGCCTGCTCAACCACGCCATTGAAGCGCTGCAGTGTGCTGATTGCGCGATTGATGCTCACCGGCGCGCCGATCTGGATGGCCGACGCCGCAGTGGGTTCGGCGGTGATCGGCTCATAGTGCCAGTCGTTACGGTAGGCCCGGTAGAGCGGATTGGCGTGCGCGGCCTGGGCGCAGGCAATCCGCGGCAGGCGCGAGATCAGCCCCAACTCGTACATCATCAGCAGGCCCTTGCCCAGCGCAAAGGTATTGCCGAGATTGCCCCCGGGGATGACGATCCAGTCCGGCACCTCCCAGTCGAATTGCTGCACAATCTCGATCCCGACGGTCTTCTGGCCCTCGATGCGTAGCGAATTGAGCGAATTGGCCAGGTAGAGGCCGTTGTTGGGGTCGGCGGTGATTTCGCGAACGATGCGCATACAGCCGTCGAAATCGGTGTCGAGCGAGATGACGGTGGCCCCGTGGGCGATGGGTTGCACCAGTTGGGCCACGCTGACCTTACCCCGCGGCAGAAAGACGATTGTCGGAATGCCGGCAGCGGCACCGTAGGCTGCCAGCGCAGCGGAGGTGTCACCGGTCGAGGCGCAGGCCACGGCGCGGATCGGCTTGCCTTCGCCGATCATCTGCTTGACAACGCTCACCAGCACGGTCATGCCCAGGTCCTTGAACGACCCGGTGTGGCTGTTCCCGCACATTTTGATCCAGAAGTCCTCAACGCCGATCTCGCGTCCGAAGCGCTCGGCCCAGAAGAGGTTGGTACCGCCTTCGAACATGCTGACGACGTTGGCGTCGTCGAGTTCGGGGCAGACCCACTCCTTCTTGCCCCAGACGCCCGAGCCGTAGGGCCAGGACGTGCGCATCCAACGGCGTTCAAAGAGTTGCTTCCACTCCTCGGCGCTCACCTGGCGCAGGGCCTCGAGATCGTGCTGCACTTCGAGCAACCCTCCGGAGCGCGAGTAGTAGACCACCTCGGTGAGCGGGTAGCGCTCGTGGGGATCATCCTGAGCGGCGAACCAGGCGCGATAGGTTGGCATGGGAAACCTGCCGGTGGGGTTTCAAGCTGCGATGGTCATCGTTGCGGATTATACCACGCCCCCGGCGCTCTCGGCTTCGATGGCGGCAATCTGCCTGCCGGCCTCATCGCGCCAGTAGCCCTCCGGGGCCAGTTCAACGAAGCGCCGCAGGTCGGCGAGGGCCTGTGCGGGCATACCGTTGAAGCGATGAAACAGGCCACGTTGCAGGTAGGGTTCGGGCCACTCCGGGCGCAGCGCGCTGGCCTGTTGAAGATCGGCAATAGCTTCGGCGTACTCGCCCAGTTCGCGCCCGCGGATGAGGCCGCGCTGGTAGTGTGCCGGGGCAAACTCGGGCCAGCAGCGGATGGCGCGGTGGAACGAGCCAACCCCCGCGCGGTAGAACGAGCGATCGTGGGTGGTGTGCCCCATGTAGCACAGACTGAGGCCCCAGAGGTGCCACCAGCGCGCCCAGAGGCGGGCAGGCAGGGAAGCGCGGCTCTTCGTCATCGCGGTGTGGAGCGCTGCTACACTGACAGGCGCCCGTCACCAGGAACCCTGGAGGTGACAGGATGGGGAAACCGGGTTTCCCCACGCCCCTTCGTAAGGGGCGGGTTCAGGAGGGCGCAGACCTTCCAGAAAGAATTACGTTCATTATACCTGGATAGGCAGGTCCGGGAAGATGCCCGCCTCTCGAAACCAGATGGTATAATGACGCGCACAAGAGCCAGGTGCGCCGGCCCACCCGCCTGATCGCCCGACGCCTCGAAGGGTTCGCCCGGGGGGGTGCGAGGAGGGCTGGCCCTTCCCGCAAGCGCAACGTTTACCACACCAACCACGCGCAACGTTGATCCGGGAGGTTACCCTTGATGCGCCACGTGCGCGCTTTGATGCTGGGGATCAGTCTGTTCGCCCTGGTGATCGCCTGTGGCGGTTACGTTATTCTGAGCGAAATCCGCGCCCCTGCGGCAACGGCAGGTGACCCGGTCGAATTCATCGTTGAGCCTGGTGCTTCGACCGGCGACATCGCTACCGAGCTTAAGGCCAGAGGTCTGATCCGCCAGCCTGCACTGTTCACCCTGCTGGCCCGCAGCCAGGGTCTTGAGGGCAAACTCCAGGCCGGGCGTTACATCCTCAGCCCGACCATGACTATGAGCCAGATCATGATCGCCCTGCAGAACAGCCGTATGGCCGAGGTGCAGGTGACCATTCCTGAGGGATTGCGGCTGGAAGAAATGGCGGCTATTTTTGAAGCGGCGGGGGTAACCAGCGCCGCTGACTTCCTGGCCGCCGCCCGTGACGGCGAGCGTTTTCGCGGGGAGTTTTTCATTTTGAGCAGCATGCCCGCGGGCGCCTCACTCGAGGGGTACCTCTTCCCTGACACGTACCGCTTTCCCGAGCAGGCGCGCCCCGACGAGATCATTCGCGCCATGCTCAACCGGTTCGTCGAGCAGTACGCCACCATCGAGCGCGGCGTGCAGGTGCCCGGCGCAACCGTTCACGACCTGGTGACGATGGCCTCGATTGTCCAGCGCGAGGCTGCTCGCCTCGACGAAATGCCGCTGATTGCCGGGGTGTTCTGGAACCGCCTCAAGCCGGAGAATGCGCCGATTGTCGGTGGTGGCACCCTCGGCGCCGATGCGACCATTCAGTATGCCGCGGGTTACAGCGCCCGGGAGGGTACCTGGTGGCGCAAGGAGTTGACCGCCGACGATCTCCAGATCGCCAGCCCGTACAACACCCGCCTCAACCCCGGCCTGCCACCCGGCCCGATCGCGGCGCCGGGCCTCGCCGCCCTGACTGCCGCTGCGCAACCGGACACCGCGGCCGGCTACCTGTTCTTCGTCGCCAGTTGTGCCAGGGACGGTAGCCACAACTTTGCGGCCACCTACGCAGAGTTCCAGCGTTACGAGGCCGAGTGGCTGGCCTGCCAGTAGGGTTGAAGCTGATGCGAACCCGGGTTTTTCCGGGGAGGGCTGCGCTCTCCTAAACTCTTCCCGCGGGGAGGGGCGTGGGGAAACCCGGTTCCCCCATCCGCTGACACGATGCAGACAGGTTTTTTCCCGGGAGGGCGCAGCCCTCCCAAACCCTCCCGCGCACGGGCGTCGCGCCTGCAAGAGCCTGGATGCGGGCAAGCTGCCCGCGCTCCCGGCAGAACGGTGAACACGTACATCAAGACAGCCTATGCAGCGAATCATCCTCATTGGCGATCCCGTGGCCCATAGCCGCTCGCCGCGGATGCAGAACGCCGCCCTCCAGCACCTCGGCATTGCCGCGCGCTACGAGGCGGTACGCACCACGGCGGCGGAACTCCCCGGCCGCGTGGCGGCCCTGGCCGGTCCCGAGTACCTCGGCGCGAACGTTACCCTGCCCCACAAGCAGGCGGTCATCCCCCTCCTCGACCGGCTCGAGCCGCAGGCAGCGCTGATCGGGGCGGTCAATACGATTTACAAGGACGCTGGCGCCCTGGTGGGGGCCAATACCGACGCCCCGGCCCTGCTCGCCGATCTGGCCGACGCTGGCGTTGACCTCACCGGGCGCGCGGTGGTGATCCTCGGGGCCAGCGGCGCCGCGCGCGCGGCTGCCTTTGCCCTCGCCGGGGCCGGAATCAGCGCCCTGGTGATCGCCAACCGCACCGTGGAGCGCGCCGAGGAACTGCTCGCCGACCTGCTCATCGGCATCACCGACGAGCAGGGCCTGACCCCCTCCGGCGAGCCGCCGCCGCGTCTGATCGCCCTCGATCTCCGCGACCCCGACCTGGGCGAGCACCTTTCTGCCTGCGACCTGCTGATCAACGCAACGGCGCTCGGCTGGCGCGACGGGGAGACGCCCCTGCCCGACCCCCCCATCGGCCCGCACACCCTGGTCTACGATATGGTCTACCGGCCCACCCGCCTGCTCCGCGAGGCCGCGGCCCGTGGCGCCACCACCCGCGATGGGTTGGGCATGCTGCTGCACCAGGGCGCCCTGGCTTTTACCCGCTGGACGGGGCGCCCGGCGCCCCTTGCCGTGATGCGTGCCGCGCTCCAGGAGCCAGGCTGAGGTGAGTCCGGGGAAACCGGGTTTCCCCAACCTCCTGCCTGCCCCGGTGGCAAGCTCTGCCCACCAGGAGAAGAGGGAAAGCCGTTTTCCCCATTCCTGCGAGAGTTCGGGCAAGGCTATCACTGCCCCGAACCGCCGGCACCGGGTGTCAGGAAATGTGGCATAATTACAGCCAGACCTCGCACCGCTGGATTTGCCCGCAGGGTTCCGGATCGGCGTTCCTGAAGTTGGTCCCTTGCCTGGAGAGGGTCCGTGTATTTCGATTTGCTGCGCTACCCCTATGCCACGCGCCGGGCGCCGCTGCTGGCGGCCAATGGCGTTGTCGCTACCAGCCACCCGCTGGCCTCGCAGGCCGGCCTGCACATGCTCCAGGCCGGCGGCACCGCGGTGGATGCCGCCATCGCCGCCGCGGCCTGTCTCACCGTCCTCGAGCCGACCTCGAACGGCCTGGGGGGCGACGCTTTCGCTCTGGTGTGGGACGGAACGGCGCTGCACGGGATCAACGGCTCAGGGCGCGCCCCGGTGGCCCTGAGCGTCGAGGCACTGCAACGCGCCGGTTATGCCCGGGTGCCGGCGGAGGGATGGCTGCCGGTGACGGTACCCGGGATGGTGCAGGTGTGGGGCGATCTGCACGCCCGGTTCGGCGCGCTGCCGCTGGAGCAGGTGCTGGGCCCGGCGATCGCCTATGCCGAGGAAGGGGCGCCGGTGGCGGTGCTGGTCAGCCGGTTCTGGGAACAGGGCGTGGCGGCGGCCCGGGCGCGCCACGGGCCGGAGTTTGCGGCCTTTCTGGAAACCTTCGCCCCTGCCGGGCGCGCTCCCCACGCCGGTGAACGCTTCGTTGCTCCGGGACATGCCCGGACCCTGCGCCTGCTGGCCCGCGAGGGACCGCGTGCCTTCTACGAGGGCGCCATCGCGGCTGAGATTGCCGCCTTCAGCGCCGCGACCGGCGGCCTGCTCACCGCCGATGACCTGGCCGCTCATCGCTCCGAGTGGGTCACACCTATTACAATGGACTACGCGGGGTACACCGTTGCCGAAATCCCGCCCAACGGGCAGGGCATCGCCGCCCTGCTCGCCCTGGGTATCCTCGACGGGCTTGATCCGGGCCGCTTTCCTCGCGACTCGGCCGAGAGTTACCATCTGCAGATCGAGGCGATGAAACTGGCCTTCGCCGATGTGTTTGCCTACGTGGGCGACCCGGCCATGGCCGCGGTGCCCACGGCGCAATTGCTCGACCGCAAGCGTCTGGCTGCCCGCCGCGCACTGATCGGCCCCACGGCCGGGGATTTCGGGCCGGGCGAACTGCCCCGGGGCGGCACGGTCTACTTCTGCACCGCCGACGCTGCCGGGCGCATGGTGAGCATGATCCAGTCTACCTACACCGGTTTCGGCTCGGGCGTGGTGGTTCCGGGCTGGGGTATAGCCCTGCACAATCGGGGCTTCAGTTTCGTCACCGATGCGGGCCATCCCAACCGCCTGGAGCCAGGCAAGCGCCCCTTTCATACCATCATCCCCGGCTTTCTGCTCAAAGAGGGCCGGCCCGTGGGTCCCTTCGGGGTGATGGGCGCCCATATGCAGCCCCAGGGTCACACCCAGGTGATCGTTAACAGTCTGACCTACGGCATGCATCCCCAGGCCGCCCTCGACGCGCCCCGCTGGCGCTGGGAACGCGATGGCACGGTGCACCTGGAACTGGAGACGCCGCGCCATGTCATCGAGGGCCTGATCGCCCGGGGCCATCAGGTGTGCATCGAGGCCGAAGTCGGCTCCTTCGGGCGCGGCCAGATCATCTGGCGCCTGGATACGGGCGCCTATCTGGCCGGCAGTGAGCCGCGCTGCGATGGCTGCGCCGCCGGATGGTAGCGGTGTAACTCCGCGCCGTACAATAGACTCAGGGTAGAGAAACGTGAACCCGGTTACGATTCGACAACCCAACAATTCGAGTACCCGAGATGGCACTGCTCCAGCCAACCGGCGTCCGACGTTCTGCCCCTTCCCCCCTGTCGGGGCGCCGGCTGGCAGGGCATCCTGTCCTCTGAACCTGCCCTGACAGGAGCCAATGATGGCGCGTGAGCCCGTGACCCGTGCGTTGCTCGATCTGCTCGGCAGCGGTGCTGCCGGGCAACCTGCGATTCTGGCCCCTGATCGCCCGCCGGTGAGCTATGCCGCGCTCCGGGCGAATGTAACCGCCCTGGCGGCGCAGTTGCAGGCCCTTGGCCTGACCCGCGGCGATCGGGTAGCGATGGCGCTGCCCAACGGTCCGGAGATGGCGATCGCCTTCCTGGCCGCTGCCACGGCGGCGACGGCTGCGCCGCTGAATCCGAAGTATCGTCAGGAGGAGTTTGCGTTCTACTACGAAGACACCCGGGCCACGGCGCTGATCGTGGCTCCTGGCGCCCTGCCCGAGGCCCGCGCAGCTATGCGCCCCGGTATGCTGCTGATCGAGGTCGAAACGCTCGCCGATGGCACCGTCGCCTTCTACGCCGGGCCGTCTCCCACCCCCGGCGTTACCCTGGATGTTGCCCGCCCCGATGATGTGGCAATGATCCTCCACACCAGCGGCACCACCAGCCGCCCCAAACGGGTGCCCATTCGCCATCGCAACCTGGCCACATCAACGGCCAACATCGCCGCAACCTACCAGCTCGGCCCCGCCGACCGGGCGCTCTGCGTGATGCCGCTGTTCCACATCCACGGCATTGTGGCCTCGCTGTTGAGCACGCTGGCCAGCGGCGGCACGGTGATCTGCCCGCCCGGCTTCGACGCCCTCAAGTTCTGGCAGTGGGTCGAGGCGTTCCGCCCCACCTGGTACTCGGCCGTACCGACCATGCACCAGGCCCTCCTCGCGCGGGCCGAACGCAACCTGGCCGCGATCCAGGCCCATCGCTTCCGGTTCATTCGTTCCAGCAGTGCCCCCCTGCCGCCCGTGGTTATGGAACGGATGGAGGCGGTCTTTGGCGCGCCGGTCCTCGAAAGCTACGGGATGACCGAGGCCAGCCATCAGATGACCTCCAATCCCCTCCCGCCCGCCCAGCGCAAGGCCGGCAGCGTTGGCATCGGCTTCGGTGTGGACGTGGGGATTATGGACGAGACCGGACGCCTGCTCGCCCCGGGAACGAAGGGCGAAGTGGTGGTGCGGGGCGGTAACGTTGTTGACGGCTATGAGAACAACCCGGAGGCTAACGCCGCGGCCTTCGTAGACGGCTGGTTCCGCACCGGCGACCAGGGCTACCTCGATGACGACGGTTACCTGGTGCTCACCGGGCGGATCAAGGAACTGATCAATCGCGGCGGCGAGAAGATTTCACCCCTGGAAATCGACGATGTGCTCCTGCGTCATCCCGCCGTGGCCGAGGCTCTGGCCTTTGCCGTTCCCCATCCCACCCTGGGCGAAGAGGTGCATGCCGCGGTGGTCCTCAGAGCCGAGGCCACCGAACGCGATCTGCGCGACCACTGCGCCCGTGCCCTGGCCGATTTTAAGGTACCCCGCCGGATCCACGTCCTCGAAGCTCTCCCCCGTGGCGCCACGGGCAAGCTTCAACGCATCACTATGGCCAGAACACTCGGCCTGGCCGAGTAATACCAATCGACGGGACGCGGCTGGCGACGATGCCTGCGCTCCCCAGCGCTTCTAGCATCAGCGTGCCTTGCGCACTCGCAGGAATGAGGACAGACCCATGGCCACCGTGTTCGCCGACGAACGCCGCCTCAGCCCGTACTTGCGATTCTCCCGCGCCGAATGGGCGCGTCTCCGTGACGGCGCTGAATTGCCGATCGCCGAAGAGGAACTTGAACATCTCGTTAGTCTGAGCGATACCGTTTCGATGCAGGAGGTCGCCGATATTTATCTGCCCCTGACCCGGCTGCTCCAGCTCTACTTCGAGGCCTCGCAACAACTGTATCAGGTGACCAATGTCTTTCTCGACTACCCCTCGACCAGCCGGGTGCCCTATGTCATCGGTATTGCCGGCAGCGTGGCTGTAGGCAAGAGCAGTACCGCCCGTATCCTCCAGGTGCTCCTCAGCCGTCAGTTCGGCAACCTGAGGGTTGATCTGGTCCCTACCGATGGTTTCCTGTACCCGAACCGGGTGCTCCAGCAACGCGGGATCATGCACCGCAAAGGCTTCCCCGAAAGCTACGATCGCCGCCGGCTGCTGCAATTCATGGCCGATGTCAAGTCGGGGGTGCCACGCCTGGAGGTGCCGATCTATTCGCACCTGATCTACGACATTGTGCCCTACGAGACCCGGGTGATCGACCGGCCCGACATTCTGATCGTCGAGGGGCTGAACGTGTTGCAACGTGGCGGGCGTGCCTCTCGCGCCCCGCAGATGTTTGTTTCCGACTTTTTCGATTTTTCCATCTACGTGGATGCTGATGAGCTTTTGCTGCAACAGTGGTACGTCGAGCGGTTCCTGCGCCTGCGCGAGACGGCGTTCCGCGATCCGTCTTCGTTCTTCCGCCGCTACGCCGAGTTGAGCGTGGAGGAGGCGGTGGCAACTGCCCGGCGCATCTGGCGCGAGATCAACTATGTGAACCTGAAGCAGAACATCGAGCCGACTCGTGAGCGGGCCGATCTGATCCTCGAGAAGGGTCCCCGGCACACGCTGGAGCGGGTCTATTTGCGGAAGCTCTAAGCTATGCGGATCTGTATCGTTGGCGCCGGGGCGATTGGCGGCTTCCTCGGGGCGAAGCTGGCCCGCGCCGGCGCCGAGGTGACGCTGATCGCCCGTGGGGCCCATCTCGCAGCCATCCAGCGCGATGGCATCAGTGTTGAGTACGCCGATGGGCAGCGCGAGACGGTGCGCCCGGCCCGCGCCACCGCCGATCTGGCCGAGGCCGGCCCCCACGAGTACGTGATCGTCGCCGTCAAGGCCCAGAGCCTGCCCGCCCTTGCCGCTCCGATGCGCGTGCTCTACGCTCCCGATACGGCGGTGGTCTATGCGCAGAACGGCATTCCCTGGTGGTATTTCTACCGCCACGGTGGCCCCCACGAGGGCCGCCGCCTCGAAAGCGTTGATCCGGGCGGGCAGATCGCCGCCAGCACCGAACCCGAGCGCGTGATCGGCTGCGTGGTCTACCCGGCTGCCGAGATTGCCCGCCCCGGGGTCATCCGCCATCTTGAAGGCAACCGCTTCACCCTCGGCGAGCCTGACGGCGTTCGCACGGAACGGGTGTCGCGCCTGTCTCAACTCATGACTGCCGCCGGGCTGAAGGCCCCCGTGCGGCCCCGCATCCGCAATGAGTTGTGGGTCAAATTGTGGGGGAATCTGGCCTTCAACCCGATCAGCGCCCTCACCCGCGCCACCCTCGACGCCATCGTCGCCGAACCCCTCACCCGCGCCCTGGCCGTGGCGATGATGGCCGAGGCCCAGCAGGTCGCCGAGGCCCTCGGGGTGGAGTTTGGCATCAGCATTGACCAGCGCATCAAGGGCGCCGAGGAGGTCGGCGCCCATAAGACCTCGATGCTTCAGGATATTGAGGCGGGCCGTCCAACCGAAATCGATGCCATGGTGGGTTCGGTGATCGAGCTTGGGCGCCTGGTCGGTGCGCCAACACCGCATATTGATGCGATCTACGCCTGCGTAAAGCTGCTGGAGCGCACGGTGGTGCAGGAGAGAGGTTCTTCCGGGAGGGCGTAGCCCTCCCGGACCCTCCCCGACGGCAGGGGCGTGGGGAAACCCGGTTTCTCCATATGTTCACATCAGACCATCTCTCAGGGCTTGCTCCCTTTGCGCCCCGCTGCGCGCTGCCGTAGCCTGATCAGCAGCAGCGCGCCCAGCGCGGCCACGAGGACAACGAGGATCGCGGCCACACCGATCAGCCACAGCCGCACCCGCTCCTGGCGCTCGCTTTGCGCCGTCCTGACCAGTTCCCGGGCCTGCTGCACCTCCCCGGCCTCGAACAATCGCCTGGCCTCGTCCAGAGGCGCCGCCGTGGGCGAGCCATCCTCTGGTGCGGCGGGCGGCAGGATGCGGGGGAAGGCAGAAGAGGACATGTCGCTTTCGATCGCCACAAGCTCGTTCAGGGCCTGCTCCTGCGCGTGGAGTGTCTCCAGCGCCGCCTGAGGGCCAGCGCTGGCAAGCCGGTCGCGCCAGGCCCGCGCGCAGGGCCATCCGGCCCGTTCACATTGCCTCTCGACCCGGGCGGCATCATCGAGCAACTGCTCGAGATCGGCGAGCGCCTGCTCCGCGGCTCCCGCTCCCTGGTGGTTGAAGGCCCGGCGCCAGAGCGCAATGCACTCCACGCCCCGAGCTTCACACTGAGCCTCCAGCGCCGTGGCTCGCTCGAGCATCCCTTCCAGACTGGCGAGCGCGACCTTCGCAGCCTCCAGTCCCTGCTGCTCGAGGGGGTGTTGCCACAGAGCGCTGCATTGCGCCCCCAGCTTCGCGCAGCGCGGTTCGAGCTGTGCGGCCGTGTCGAGCAGGGCGTTCAGATTGTCGAGCACGCCGCGCGCGGCCTGGACGTTGCCCCCGGCCCAGGCCTGGCGCCATGTGGTGGGGCAGGAGACGCGGGCGTCAATGCAGCGCTGCTCGGTCCGCCCGGCCACTTCGAGGGTCTCCTGCGCCGCGATCAGCTCGGGCAGGGCCTCCAGCCGGGCCGCTTGCTGGCTCAACGCCGCCGGTACTGCCATACCCAGGGCCTGCGCTGCATCGCGAATGGCCGCGTAAACGCTGAGCACCTGCGGCGCACCGCTGAGGCGCTCGCGAAGGGCCTGCCAGGCCGTCGGAGTGGGCGCCAGATCCCTCCAGAGCACCGTGCAGTCCAGTTGCAGATGAATGCAGCGGTCCCGGGTGATGCTGACCTCTTGCAGCACCGGCTCGATCCACTCGAGCGCCGCGGCAGCAGCCTGGTGGTTCCAGGCGTTGAGGTGTTCAGCCACCACCGGCGGCATAGCGACCCCTGACGTGGCAGCCACGCCGACTGCCCGGATCAGACGATCCCGCAACCCGGCCCGCTCACTGAGCCGGGCATCCAGTTCCGGCCCGAAAACGCGCCCGCGCATGAGCGGACTGAGGTTGGCTCCGCTCTCCCGCTCCAGGTAGGTCAACAACGCCTCGCTCCGCACGCCCCCTGGCCGCCGGCTCAACTCGCCAATCACCCGCTGCAGGGTATCCGCGCCGGCCTCGGCAGCCAGATCACGCAATACCTGCAGGCCAATGGCGTAGGCGCAGACCGCTGCGGGGCCTGAATTCGGCAGCCAGCTCTGGAGCGGCACTCCATCACAGATGGGGTTGGGCGTCATGGGCTCAAAGGGCACCCCCAGCTCCGGCGCCACGACACTGGTAAGGTACTCGGCGTAGGCTTCCACCATCCAGCGTTCGGGAAACCGCTGCCGGTCGGCCCAGTAGTGAGCCAGTTCGTGGATCACCGTCGACTCCAGGCTTCCCTGATGCAGGGTAATCGCGTCGGTGCGGCTGTCAATAAACCCATCGGCGTCATACACTATCAGGGTGCGCGTATCCTGCATAAAAAACGTGCGTCGGTGCGACCCATCGAGGCGCACATCGGTCGCGTTATCCAGCTGCGGCAGCGCCTGCTCAGCAAGATTGAGCATTTGCTCCGCCACGATACTGTGCTCGTGAGGCGCGCAGAAGCGCAACTCCAACTGGTGCCCCTCGACCGTCACCCTGCGCGTCTGGACCCAGTACGGACCGCGGGAGCCGGCGAGGGCCGACCGGTCGCAGCCGGGGTTTTGCGCGGCCACCGGGCGCGGCAGAGCCGCCGCCAGGCCGATAACGCCAGCGACGAGCCACAGCCAGGCATACCGTACCAGCCACCTGCTTCGGCAGGGCCGCTCCACGGGCAACGCTGTGTCCGCCTGTGCTACTCTGTGTCGCATGGTCATCCCTCCGTAACGTTCGCCTGTCGTCTGTTATGTTGTCGGCGCGAGCGTTACAGGGGTACCGTTCCGTGCCCGTCGCGCGGGAGCGCGGGCGGCTCGCCCGTACTCACGTGAACATAGGGGGAAACCGGGTTTCCCCATACCCTCGCCCACGGGGGTGACAACCCCTCCCAGCAACCAATTATCGTTTGACCCCTCCCTCGCCAGCGTGCTATACTTGGTGCGGTATCGGCTACCGTAATGGCGCAGTGAAGAGGTGTCCCATGGCTCAACAGACTCGCCTGGTGATCGCCGATGATGAATCGATCATCCGCATGAATCTGAAGGAGACCCTGGTCGGCCTCGGCTATCTGGTTGTTGGTGAGGCTGGCGACGGGGTAAGCGTCATAAACCTGGCCCGGGAACTCAAGCCCGATCTAGTGCTGATGGACATCAAGATGCCCAAGCTTGATGGCATTCAGGCCGCGCGCATCCTCACCGAGGAGAAGATCGCTCCGGTCTTGCTGCTCACCGCCTACTCCGACCGCGAACTGGTCGAGCGGGCGAAGGAAGCGGGAGTAGTGAACTACGTCGTCAAGCCGTTCCGCGAGGCGGAACTGCTGCCGGCGATCGAGATCGCGATGGCGCGCTATCAGGAGTTTCTGGAAATGGACCGGCAGATTGCCGATCTGAAGGAGACCCTCGATACGCGCAAGATAGTCGAGCGCGCCAAGGGCATTTTGATGGATACGCAGGGGTTGAAGGAAGCGGAAGCCTTCCGCAAGATCCAGCAACTCTCGATGAACACTCGCAAGTCGATGAAGGAGATCGCCCAGGCGATCCTTCTTGCTAACGAGATCTAGGCGCGTGTCAGAGGTCCCGCAGTCACCCGGAGACGCGGCGAGCGCGTCTCCGTCCGCTTTTCAGCGGCGCCTGCGTGCCGCGCTTCCGCACGTGCTCACGGCAGCGCTGGCCGTGGCGGTGACGTTGAGCATTCAGTGGCTCTGGCTGCGCCCTCCGGCGACGGCGCCGGCCCCGGCCCTGACCACCACGGTAACGCCGGCCATACCTCCGCCGCCTACCGCAACGCCTGCCCCGGTAGCGCCACCCGGGGCGCCGCTGCCCGATAGCAGTGTTGTGCGGCTGGAAGTGCTCGACTTGCAGGCCCAGGACCGCCAGCTCTGGAGTGCCCTCTACCTGCTGCGGGCCGCCAGTCAGGTTGACGACGCAGTGGCGGCCCTGCAGCGCAACGACCTGGTTGAGGCTGACCGCACCCTGCTAACGGCCTATCGTTCTCTGGATCGGGCCTATGTCTACAGCGCCGAGCGCGAGAAGGGGCCGATTGACACTTTCCGGCTCCAGCTCAGCCAGATCCGCGATGATCTGCACCTGCGGCCCGAACGCCTCGACCGCCGGCTGCGCCAGTTGCGCCAGTTGATGCTCAGCCTCGTGGATGAAGGGGGGTAGGCGGGGCACGGAGCCATACGCTCCTCCAGGGGGGCAGGCTCCTCCCCCCGCTGGGGGAGGCTGGAAGGGGGGCGAAACGCCCCGAACCCTCCTTGCCGGGCAGAGGGTTGGGGAAACCCGACTACTCCGGGTTCACCTCACCCGTCCACGCGGCTGCGCCGCACAACGCCAGAAAGAAAATACCTTACCCTGGGAGGGTGAAGCCTTCCCAAACCCTCCCGCGCGCGGGCTATGTTCACATCAGGCCCATAGCCGCGCAACGGACCACCCATCACGCAGACTTGTGCTCGAAATCAACGAAGCGGTAGCCCACCCCACGCTCGGTGAGGATGTACCGGGGATTGGCCGGGTCCTCCTCGATCTTCTGGCGCAGATAGGTGATGTAGAGCCGCAGATAGTGGCTCTCCTCGCGGTACTCCGGCCCCCAGACCTTGGTCAGCAGCATCTCGTGGGTTTGCACATAGCCCGCATTCTGCACCAGATGGTAGAGCAGGCGGTACTCAGTAGGACGCAGGTTCACCCGTTTGCCGTCAACCAGCACCTCGCGGCGGGCAAAGTCAATGCTCAGCCGGTCGTCCACCTTGACCAGCGTTTGGGGGACGGGCGGTGAGGCATAGTGGCGACGGAGCACTGCTTTGATGCGGCTGACCAGCTCACGGTGGCTGAAGGGTTTACCGATATAATCATCGGCGCCGAGTTCCAGCCCGCGTACCCGGTCCTCTTCCTCATCCTTAGCGGTGAGCATCAGCACCGGCACCTGCGAGAATTGACGGATGCGGCGCAGGGTCTCGAAGCCGTCCATCCCGGGCATCATCACGTCGAGCAAGACAACGTCAGGCATATCTTCGCGCACGCGCTCGAGGGCCTCGCGCCCATTGGCGGCGGTAGCTACGCGCATGCCTTCGAGTTCAAGGTTGAGGCGCATGAAGTTTACCATGCGCGCTTCATCATCAACGACGAGCACCAGTTTATCTTTAAGTTCTGACATACACACCCCGTCTCCACGGTTGACGGTGGCCCATCGAGATACCCTGATCGGGCCGGGCCGTGGAGGGGGCCGGGATCGGTGATGGGTAGCGTATGGGCCGGTAGCAAGTTTAGCGTCAATTGTAGCACGGCACTTGTCCCATTTACAAGGCCGGGACCTGCTCCCAACCCTCTCCACAGGTAGGGGCGCGGTGCGACAGGCTCACCGCAGGGGGGGAACCCCGGGTTCCCCATGTTCATATCAGCCGTGTATGCGGCTGCGCTGCGCCCTACAGGAATGAAGAGAGATTCTCCCGGGGGGTACAGCCCTCCCAGACCCTCCCCCGGCGGGGGCAGGAACCGGGCTCCTCTCCCCGGCGAGGGCAGGCGATCCGGGCGCTGATCGAGGCGGATGACTTCGAGCGCGGCAGCGGGACGCTCACTCGCGATGACAGCCTTGTCAAGC
>JBDNDG010000349.1:0-4946 GCA_046719255.1 Chloroflexaceae bacterium | reverse complement strand
AGCAGCGTTCACGGGCGCCACCGCCGGAGAGTACCAGGGCTTTTTTCATTGGATGGCTCACTGGCATAAGCGCAATCCTTCCGTCAGGGAAGGGCGTGGGGAAACCTGGTTTCCCTATGGTCATAGGCAAGATTCGCCGGGGAGGGCGTAGCCCTCCCAGGCCCTCCCCGTGGGGAGGGCTTGCCTCCCCCGTGGGGGATGGGGAAACCCGGTTTCCCCATCGTCTTCTCCTGGGAGGGCATAGCCCTCCCGGTGGGGAGGGCTTGCCTGCCCCGCGGGCAGGGGGATGGGAAAACCCGGTTTCCCCGAAGGTCACCTCAGCCGGACGCGCCACATTCGTAATCTCCAATGCCCGCGTAAGGCAATGTCATTGACTTAACGTCGGAACAGCTCGAATTTGGATCACTCAGGGCTACGCCCATTCCCGCGAGAAAGGCTATGCACGACCTGATTTTCCCACCCGGCTTTGTGTGGGGCGCGGCGACGGCGGCCTACCAGATCGAGGGCGCCTGGAACGAAGACGGCAGGGGCGAAAGTATCTGGGACCGCTTTGCCCACACGCCAGGCAAGATCGCCGATGGCAGCACCGGCGACATCGCCTGTGATCACTACCACCGCTGGCAGGAGGACGTCGAGCACATGGCTGCGCTGGGGTTGAAGAGCTACCGCCTCAGCATCGCCTGGCCGCGGATCTTCCCAACTGGCGCTCCACCACTCAATGAGAAGGGCCTGGACTTCTACCGTCGCCTGATTGCCGCGCTCAACGCCCGTGGCATCATGCCCAACGTCACCCTCTATCACTGGGACCTGCCCCAGCGTCTGGAGGACAACGGCGGCTGGGCCAACCGCGATACGGCCCTGCGCTTCGCCGAGTACGCCGCGCTACTGTTCCGTCGCCTGGGCGCCGACGTGCCACTGTGGGTCACCCACAACGAGCCTTTTATTCAGACCTTCTACGGCTACGGCACAGGTACATACGCCCCGGGCCGGCGCAATCCCTGGGTCATGCTCAATGTGGCCCACCACCTGCTGCTCTCGCACGGTCTGGCAGTGCAGGCCTTTCGGGCCGAGTTTCCCCCGGGACCGATCGGCGACGGCCCTCGCCCGCAGATCGGCATCGTGCTGATCCTCTGGCCGCACCATCCGGCCTCGCAGCGCCCGTGGGACATACGGGCCAGCCGCTTCGCCGATGGGGCGACGAACCGCCTGTTTCTGGAGCCATTGTTTCACGGGCGCTACCCCGAGGATGTCCTGCGCCACTTTGCCTGGCGCGGCATACGCCCCACTGTGCAGCCCGGCGACCTCCAGGTGATCAGTTCTCCAATCGATTTTCTTGGCCTTAACACCTATTCGCGACTGGTTACACAGTTCTACCCATTCGACCTGATCGGCGGGGCGCGCCAGGTGCAGCCATCGGGGCCAACCACGGCGATGGGTTGGGAGATCTACCCGCAGTGCATCATCGAGACGCTGCGGCAGGCGCGGGCCTACACCGCGCTGCCGCTATACATCACCGAAAACGGGGCGGCCTTCGACGACAGCGTTGATCCCGACGGCAGCGTTCGTGATGAGGCGCGGATCGCCTACCTGCGCCAGCACATCGCGATGGCGTATCGGGCCATCGAGGAGGGGATTGACCTGCGCGGCTACTATGTCTGGACACTGCTGGACAACTTCGAGTGGTCGCACGGGTTCAGCAAGCGTTTCGGGCTGCTCTACACCGATTATGCCACCGGGAAGCGGATCTGGAAGCGCTCGGCGCACTGGTACCGCGAGGTGATTGCGCGGAACGGGGTGGCGCCGTAGTCAGGGCGCGGAAAGGCAGGCGCGCGGCGGCGGCGCACCCTGCCTGGATAAAACTCGTAGAGGGGCGCCGCCGCCCGCGCCTCTACGCTTAAACCCTCTCCGTGCGGAGGGCCCGTTACCCCCCGGGGAGGAATCCCATATTTTCACATCAAACAAGATGGGAATAATCGGCCGAGGAGGGCGTTTCGGGGGAAGAGGCGAGTTGCGCGGCCAGGCCCTCTTCGACAGCAATGGCCGCGATGGGCAGCAGTGGCACCATCGCCAGGTTGTAGCGTTCCGCCGTGGCGCCCTGCAAGCGCAGCACCTTCTGGCCAAAGAAGATCAGGGCGGGCAGCATCGCCGGAACTACTCCCAGTACCAGCACGCGCGGCAGCCAGCGTTCGCGCGGCAGCCGACCAAGCAGCGCCTGGATAAGCGTGCTCAACGCCAGGGTGTTGAAGACGAGCCGGGTATGTTCCGTGGTACTCTCGTTTCGGAGGCTCAGGTAGGGGATCTTGGGCCAGAACTGCTTGCTGTTGCCGTGGAGGATGACCATCACCACAACGTTGATCAGCACAAAGACGACACGGTCGAGCACTGCGCGCCACATCGGGCATCCCTCCTCTTCGCGGGTACGGCAGAGTCGCCGGCAACCCTGGACTTCTCCGACTATACGCTGTGTGAGGGATGGAACCGGTAAAGACCCGCCTACCGGGGATTGCGGTCTGCCAACCGTGCCGTGCCGTTACCGGTTCCGAGACACGCGAGGATGTGGGAGGGCGCCGCCCTCCCAGGAAGATGTTCATTCGGGCGTTGTGCGGCGCAGCCGCCTGGAGGGCTGATGTGAACATCGGGGAAGCCGGGATTCCGCATGCCCCTCCCGGTGGGGAGGGTTTCGAGCGTTCCGCCCCCCTCCCGGCCTCCCCCCGCTGGGGGGAGGAGCACCAGAGCCTGAATATGCTCCCATCCGGCCTCCTGACTCCCGGTCTCCCCCCGCTACCGTGAACATAGGCCGTGCGCGGGAGGATGTGGGAGGGCGCCGCCCTCCCAGGAAGATGTTCATTCGGGCGTTGTGCGGCGCAGCCGCGTGGGGGTGCTGGCGTTACACCAGGTCCCGGGCGAGATCATCGAGGAACTCGGTGATGATCGGCCGTTGCAGATCAACGTCAATCAGAAACGCATCGTGCCCGGCGCTGCTCGGCAGGTCCAGATGTTCCACGGGACGTCCCTGACGCGCCAGGGCATCGGCAATAGCGCGCGACTCGCCGGTGGGGTAGAGCCAGTCGCTGCTGAAGGAGAGGAGCAGCGTGGGGCCCTGCACGCGGGCCATGGCGGCGTCGAGCGAGCCATAGCGCGCAGGCAGATCCCAGTAATCCATCGCCTTGGTAATGTAGAGGTAGGAATTGGCATCGAAGCGGGCGTTGAAGCTTTCACCCTGATATTCCAGGTAGCTCTCGACCGCGAATTCCTGTTCCAGGCTAAAGGCAAACTCATCGCCTCTCTGGAGGCGCCGCCCGAATTTGGCTTCGAGCGATGGTTCGCTCAGGTAGGTCACATGGCCGATCATGCGGGCCACCGCCAGGCCGTCGCAGGGCGCCTCGGAGCCGTAGTAATCGCCGCCGCGCCAGCGCGGGTCGCTCATAATGGCCCGGCGCCCGATACTGTTCCAGGCAATGGTCTGAGGGCTGGAGCGGGCGCTGGTAGCGAGGAGGATGGAGCCGCCCACGCGTTCGGGGTAGGACGTGGCCCATTCGAGGGCCTGAAAGCCGCCCATGGAGCCACCGGCCACGGCCAGGAGCCGGGTGATGCCCAGAGCATCGATCAGACGGGTCTGGGCACGCACCATGTCGCCAATGGTAATCACCGGGAAGCGGGTGCCAAAGGGCCGCCCGGTATAGGGGTTGCGGCTCGATGGACCGGTGGAACCCTGGCACCCCCCAATCACATTCGAGCAGATCACGAAGTAGCGGTCGGTATCGAACGGTCGCCCCGGCCCGACCATGGCGTCCCACCAGCCTGGTTTGCGGTCGTTGGGGCTGTGGCGCCCGGCGGCGTGGGCATCGCCTGAGAGGGCGTGGAGCAGGAGGATGGCGTTGCTGCGGGCGGGGTTGAGTTCACCGTACGTTTCAAACGCCAGGGTGACCGGTGACAGCGTCGCGCCGCTTTCCAGCGGCAGCGCTTCGGTCCAGGTCAGATACTGGCGGTGGACGATGCCGACGCCTTCGGGCGCGAAATGTGTCTGTGGTGCGGTCATAGCTGTTGCAGCGCGGCGGGTAGGGGCGCGACAGGGCGCGCCCCTACGGGCGGCGTGAACGGTCACACACGGCTCAGGGCCTGCTCCAGGTCAGCGATGATGTCGTCAATGGTCTCGATTCCGATCGAAAGGCGCACGTAATCTTCGGTGACGCCGGTGAGGGCCTGCTCTTCGGGCGTGAGCTGGCTGTGGGTGGTGCTGGCGGGATGGATGGCCAGGCTCTTGGCGTCGCCGATGTTGGCGAGGTGCGAGAAGAGCTTCAGATTGTTGATGAACTTCTTGCCGGCCTCCAGGCCGCCCTTGATACCGAAGCCCAGGATGCCGCTCTGCCCCCGGGGCAGGTACTTCTGGGCCAGTTCGTAGCTGGGATGGCTGGGCAAGCCGGGGTAGTTCACCCAGGCTACCTTGCTGTGTTCGCTGAGATAGCGCGCCACGGCGAGGGCGTTCTGGCTGTGGCGCTCCATGCGCAGCGGCAGGGTTTCGAGGCCCTGCAACAGCAGGAAAGAGTTGAAGGGGCTGATCGAAGCGCCGATGTCGCGCAGGCCCTGCACCCGCACCTTGATGATGTAGGCCAGGTTGCCCAGGGCCTGGGTGTAGACCAGGCCGTGGTAGCTCGGGTCGGGCGTCGTAAACTCGGGGTAGCGGCCATTGGCCCAGTCGAACGTGCCCCCGTCCACAATCACGCCGCCGATGCTGGTGCCGTGCCCGCCGATGTACTTGGTGGCGGAGTGGATGACAATATCGGCGCCGTGCTTGAGCGGCTGCCAGAGGTATGGCGTCACCGTGGTGGCGTCCACAATGACAGCCACGCCGGCCTCGTGAGCCACGGCTGCGATGCGTTCCAGGTCGAGCACGTCGAGTCTGGGATTGCCCACCAGTTCGAGGAAGAAGGCTCTGGTGCGATCGT
>JBDNDG010000348.1:0-4961 GCA_046719255.1 Chloroflexaceae bacterium | reverse complement strand
GGCGCACCCGACGGTTAGACGCATCACCCCCCCCCCGCCCCGCCACGCATCCGCCGCCCCGGCGCATCACCCCGCCCGCCCCGTCACGCATCCGCCGCCCCGGGCCACCGCGCCGCCCCGCGCCGCTCCGTAAACGGTTCAGGATGCGCCGCCAGAGTGCGGTGGCGCCGTTCGACCGAGACGCTGCTGGATGATAGCGAGGCTCTGACGGGAACCCTGCGTGTCCGGGTGGTCCGGGCCGAGCCGGTCCTCACGGATCCGCAGGGAGCGGATCAAGAGTTGCTCAGCGGCCGACAGATCACCCGGGCCGACAGATCACCCGGGTAGAACAACAAGACCGCCAGGTTGTTGAGGCCGGTGGCGGTAGCGGGGTGCACAGCGCCGGCGCCGATCAAGGCATAGAGCAGTGAACGCTGACGACGCGCTCCAGGTATGGCCAGGCGTTGGCGCAGGGCCCCAGCCGATCCAGGTGTCGCCCAGGCCAGATACAGAGTGTCGCCGCCACAGCGTCCTCGCGCCGCAGGGCGGTGTCCGTGACCCCGCGCAACAGCGGCAGAAACGTGGCAATCGGCGTGAGCAGCCGGGCCAGCTCAGCGGCCAGCGTGGCATCGGCGGCGGCGGGCGCTTCGAGGCGACGGTCCACCTCGGCGAGCCAGGCCGGGTCGGGCGGCTCGTCGGCGGCGAAGGGCGCGCGCAGGCCCTCGGCGGCGAGGTTGCCCACCCGGCCGGCCAGGGCATTCATACCCATGCCCGTCAGCCACTCGACACCCTCAGGTTTGGCGCCCGAGAGCGGGTTTTGTGTTGCTGCACGGAGTACAGCACGCCGCCTGCCGCAACGACAACAGCAAGGGTGAAAATCTGATCAATCTGCGCATGGTTCTATCGATTACTACGACGAGGCGTATGAAGCGAAATCTACTGCGGCAGGTACAACGTATGCAGAGCAGCCTGATACGCCATTTAATCAGCTGCGTTATCTGATGTAAAAATTCTATTGTATTTTTATACTAATAATCGAAGCTCGAGCCAGAATGAGTGTTGTAGATTTCGCTTCATCATTTGAATGTAACTTCACGCACCCACGGATGGAGAGTACGCAGCGTGCACGTCCACGAAATTGGAGCGGCTGGACTGGGGCAGGATGCCTATCGCTCATCCCCATCACCCCACCTGGCCAGCACGGCAAACCCCCTCCAGACTTGCTGAAGGGGGTTTGCCCTGGGGGAGGGGAGATATCGTTGGCGATTCGTCTACGAGAGGCTGGTGCCAAGGGCCGGATTTGAACCGGCGACCCTCGCATTTTCAGTGCGATGCTCTACCAGCTGAGCTACCTTGGCGCACCGACGGCGCATGCCTGCGGAGAGTAGCGATGGTGGGCGATGACGGGATCGAACCGCCGACACCCTCGGTGTAAGCGAGGTGCTCTACCGCTGAGCTAATCGCCCGACCGCCCGTGGTGCCCAGGAAGGGATTTGAACCCTTACGACCGTGGTTAGGTCACTAGGCCCTCAACCTAGCGCGTCTGCCAATTCCGCCACCTGGGCGTGATCCTCAATCGATTATACGCCGCCAGGCGCGGCTTGTCAAACGGACAGTTCGGCCCGCAGGGCCTCCAGTTCAGCGGCAAGGGAGCGCCGCAGGGCGGCCCGGCTTGCCGGCGGCAAGAAGCTGGCGCTGGCAGCAGTGAGAACCGCAGCGCACAGGTCATCGGCGTTGAAGCCGAAGTGAATGACGGCGCGGCGGTACTCCTCGGTCAGGGTGGTGTGGAAGAAGGTCGGGTCATCGGAGTTGATCGTCAGCGGCACTCCGGCAGCGCGGATATGCGGCAGGGGGTGGGCCTCCCAGGAAGGCACCGCCCCGGTGAGCAGGTTGCTGGTGGGGCAGATGTCGAGCACCACGCCGCGCTCGCGGAGGGCCGCGACGAGTTCCGGGTCGTCCACACAGCGGATGCCGTGGCCCAGGCGGGTGATCCCCAGGGCATTGATCGCCCCCCACACGCTCACCGGGCCGACCACTTCGCCCGCGTGGGCCATGAGCCCGAGACCGGCGGCGCGCGCGGCGGCGAAGAGGGGCGCAAAGGGTTCCGGGGGATGGCCAATCTCGTTCCCGCCGATGGACCAGCCCACCACGCCCCGAGGCTGCATGGCGCGGGCCACTTCGAGCACGCCCCAGGCCGGCTCAGTGCCGTAGCCGCGCCCGTAGTCGAGCACCAGCCGCACCCGGGCGCCACCCACGCGCTCCGCGCGCGCGAAGCCGGTCATTGCGCCCTCGATCGCCTCGCGCAGATCCACTCCCCGGCTGAGGTGCTGCATCGGCGAGATCATGACCTCGGCGTAGCGCACTTGCTGCTCACCCAGATCGAGACCCAGTTCGTAGGCCAGCCGCTCGAAATCCTCGCCGTGCACAATCGCGCGGGCCAGGTCCATGAACACGGTCAGGAACTCGCCAAAATCGCGGTAGTGGAACAGTGCGGCCACCTCAGCCTCGTTGCGGGCGCCGAGGTCCAGCCCGTTGCGTCGGGCTAGCGCGAGAAGCGTCCGGGGCGTAACGGCGCCTTCGAGGTGCAGGTGGAGTTCCACCTTCGGCATGCGCCGGATGAACTGCTCGAGCTGTGGAGATAGCACGCTCAGTATCCTGCTCAGGACGGCGATGGGACGATCGCGGCCCCGGCACGGCGCTGTGAACGGCGCCGGCCAGGGAGGGTGATGGCCTCCACGGTCCTTTCCACCCGGGTGAAGCCGGGTTTTCCGGGGAGAGCTTCGCCCGCCCAAACCCTCCCGGTGGGGAGGGTTTGCTGCCCCCACAGGCAGGGGGAAGGGGAAACCCGGTTTCTCCATACGCTGACAAGATGACGTCAAGTTTTTTGGGAGGGCTTCGCCCGACCAAACCCTCCCGGCGGGGAGGGTTTGCTACCCCCACAGGCAGGGGGAAGGGGAAACCCGGTTTCCCCATATGTTCACATCAGGCAATTCCCGAAGCCTTAAGCCGCTCCGCATTGTCATGAACGATCAAGGCATCAATGATCTTCGCTAGATCGCCATCGAGGATGGCAGGCAGATTGGAGAAGTTCTGGCCGATGCGGTGGTCGGTGACGCGATCCTGGGGGAAGTTGTAGGTGCGGATCTTCTCGGCGCGCTCGCCGGTGCCCACCTGGGCCAGGCGCGAGGTGCCCAGTTCGCGCTCCTTTTTCTCTTGCTCGCGGGCGTAGAGCCGCGCCCGCAGAACGGTCATGGCCTTCTCTTTGTTCTTGATCTGCGAACGCCCGTCCTGGCAGGTGACAACGATTTCCTCGGGCGTGCCGGGGCGGTACACCAGGCGTACCGCCGAGTCGGTGGTATTGACGCCCTGGCCGCCATGGCCGCCGGAGCGAAACACATCCACCCGCAGATCCTCGGGCCGGATCTCGATGGTGGTCTCTTCGACCTCAGGCAGCACGGCGACCGTGGCGGTCGAGGTGTGGATCCGTCCGCGGGCCTCAGTGGCGGGCACGCGTTGCACCCGATGCACGCCACCCTCGTACTTCAGCAGACTGTAGGCGCCCTCGCCGCGGATCTCGAAGATGATCTCCTTGAAGCCACCGGGGCCGTTCTCGGTGGCGCTGTCCACCTCGACCTTCCAGCCCCGTTCTTCGGCAAAGCGCGAGTACATGCGGAACAGGTCGGCGGCGAAGAGCGCAGCCTCATCGCCCCCCTCGCCCTGGCGGATCTCCATAATCACATCGCGGGCGTCATTAGGGTCACGCGGGAGCAGCAACACGCGCAGTTCCTGCTCGAGCGTCTCCAGGCGCGCGCGTTGCTGTTCGAGTTCTTCCTGGGCGAGCGCGCGCAGTTCGGGGTCGTCGCTCTCGTGGAGCACGGCGCTGGCTTCATCGGCGGCGCGACGGGCCTGTTTGTAGACGCGATAGGTGGCAACAACGGCCTCGAGATCGCGCTGTTCCCGCGCATACTGCTGCAACAGGGCCCGATTGCTCACCACCTCGGGGCGGGCAAGCAACTCACCGAGTTCTTCGTAGCGCGCTTCAACCAGAGCAAGTTTATCAAACACGTTCGGTCCTCAGTTCTTTGAATTATACCGGTGGGTTGCGCGGATGCTGCGGGTTCGCCACCGCTTCGACCCTTGCCGGCGCGCTTGCCGGGCATCCACGCTCAGCCATCTGCAATCGCCCGTGGCCGCTGCGGGGCAGACTGTTGCCTCCACACGCCAGACCTGCCGGAGGCTCACCATCACCAGGCGCCGGCACGGCATAATAAGAGCACGGGACGACGAGCGAAGGCCCGTCAGACCCGTGCCAGAATAGCCGCCGCGCGGCTAATACCCTTTCGCCATTTTCTTGCGCCGGTTGCGTTCGGCGCGGCGCCGCTTCTCCTTGCGCTGCTCGCTCTTCGAGATGAAGTGCATCTTTTCGCGGTAAGTCTTCGTGATGCGCTCGGAGATCACGCCTTTGTTGAAGCGGCGGATCAGTTGTTCAACTGTCTCGCCTTCGCGACGTTCTACTCGCATAGCTCTGTCGTTTGACGGGCGCGGCCACTGGAGTGGTCCGGGCGTTGCTGCTGGCGCGGGGTATCGCCCCGTCCCGGAATACGCGCGTTCGTCAATCGCCTGCTCACCCCCTTTGCCACAGATTTGGTGGACCCCGTACAGCCAACAGAGCTGTTGACATTTACACCGCTGATAGTATAGACGAATGAGCGCATTTGTGCAAGAGCGGTTTGCGGTGCGGGTGGGAGGTCATAGATTGCATGGCGCCCACGGGTGAACCGATCCCGTCGGCCATGGGCAGCGTTGCCGGGGCGCCCCGGCCCGCCCCGGGACGCGCAGGGTGATGCGTCGCCCGGCGTAGAGACGGCCCGCCGGGCCGTCTCCACGAACCCCGCCCCGGGGCGGCACGGTGGCCCGGGGCGCGCGGGGTGATGCGTCGCCCGGCGTAGAGACGGCCCGCCGGGCCGTCTCCACGAACCCCG
>JBDNDG010000347.1:0-4990 GCA_046719255.1 Chloroflexaceae bacterium | reverse complement strand
CCGGCTGAATACCGGATCATTTGCCGGTTGTAGTAGTCCGCATGAGCCGGGCCACGATATGGTGATCCGCCTGTCGAATGGCGTCGCCCTCGACCAGTCGTTGATCGAATGGGAAGAGATGACCGCGAGTGGTCATCCGGTGCGCCACAACGGCTCGATTATTGAACTCGATCGGTTCGGGCACGTGAAGGGCCGCTGGCGCTTCAGCGGCGCCTGGCCGTCGATGTGGGAAGTCGCTCGCGCCAACGGTGAGAGCAACCAGATCGAAATGCTGGAGATCGTCTACGAGGCAATTCGCCAGGCCTGACGTGAACATATGGGGAAACCGGGTTTCCCCATACCCCCGCCCACGGGGCGGCACGCCAATTCTACAATCTAAAATAAGCACCCGCGGAGGACTGTACCTCCTTCGCGGGTTTTTCATGCCTCTTGACCATTGGCGTGAGTGTGCTATGCTCTGAGCACGCTCAGGGGCGCACGCCCCCCCCATGAGACCGTTGTGCGGCTGCGCCACACGCTCCCGAAGGAAACGAGGTTCTTTCCTCGAAGGGGGGCAGAACGCTGCAAACCCTCCCCTCAGGGAGGGGTACGGGGAAACCCGGTTTCCCCATATTTCCACAACAGACGAGGAGAATGCCATGGATGCCAGAGCCACTGGGGGTTGTCGCAGCGTTCCTGCGCCAGCCGGCGCTGAGCATGCGCTGCTCGAGGACCTGCTTGCAACGACGGCGCGCGCGTCGCCCTGGTCGGTCGCGGCAGGGCTGGCGCCGCTGCGCGCGCCCGCATCGCCCCGCCGGGCGTTGACCTGGCCCGGCGGGCAAACGACCTCACGCCTGCTCGAGGGCGCTGCCGTGGTCCTGCTGGCCGGAGGGATCGCCATGGCCAGCATGGGGGTCACGCCGGTCCGGGCTGCCCGCGAGGGCGTGACGCCAGCGCTGGCCACGGCGCTGGTTCCCGCTGTTCACACCCTCGCCGAACGGGCCGCTGCCGCCGCCGCCGAGCAAGCTCTGCTTGCCAGCCTGCTCGCGGCACCTACCGCCGAAGATGCGGCCATGCTGGCAAGCATTGTCACCGGCCCTGCCGCCGCGCCGGTAGCCTTTCCGGCCTTTGAACTGGTCGAGGAGTCCGCCCCCATCGCCGCCGCCCGCCCTGAGCCGGTCAGCTTCACCACGGTGAAGCGCCTGCCCGATGCGGCGTTCGCCTACACCCCCGCGACCGTGGCCCTGCCCGCGATCACGCTGGCTGACCAGATTATTCCACCCCCCCCACCACCACCACCCCCGGCGGTACCAGCCCCGCAGCCGCCACCGCCGCCCGGGTATGTGCAGCCCCCTGGCTACCAGGACGGGGTACCCTTCGGCGGACAGATCGGCGCCGTGCCGCCCACTGGCCCCAGCCGCCCTGCAGGCGGCGTGGTTACCCGCCCGGCGCGAACCGCCACGGTTTACGTGGTACGCAGCGGAGACACGCTCAGCAGCATCTCGCTGCGCTTCTACGGCACTGCGCGCTATGCCCCCGCGATCTGGGACGCCAATTTCAGGATTATCGGCAGCAACCCGAATGCGCTTCGCCCCGGACAGCGCCTGGTACTGCCGGGGATCCCTGCGCGCCTGGCGAGGCCCACGGCGCTCCCCGCCCGCGGACCCATCGCGCGCCAGAGCTTCTACACCATACAGCCCCACGACTACCTGCGCTGGATCGCCCTGCGGGCCTACGGCAATGAACTCCTCTGGCCTGAGATCTTTCAGGCGAACCGGAACGTGCTTGGCCCTGATCCCGACCTGATCTTCCCCGGGGTGCGGATCTATATTCCGTAGAAACGTGTAGAGATGCAGCGGCGCTGCGTCTCTACGCCCCAACCCTCTCCCCCGGGCAGGGGGATGGGGAAACCGGGTTTTCCCATCTGTGCACATCAGCCGTCCATGCGGCCGCGCCGCACAACGCCAGAATGAGCATATCCATTATTCTTGGGAGGGCTTCGCCCTCTCAACCCCTCCCACGCGGGCTATTGTCAAGGCTCCATTCGCGGGGCGCACAGCGCCAGAAGGAAACCGGTGGAGGCGCGGCACCGCGCCTCCACCACCCGCCCCGCCCAGGATGGGCCAGGGCGCTCCTCTTCCAGGTATTCAGGTACAATGAAAATATGTGCCATTCCTGGAAAGGACAACCCATCCGTGAATACCCTCACCTTGCCCGAGGCAAGCGCCTCTCTGGTCAGTGACTGGGCCCGCGGCTACGAGTCGCAGCCCGAAGAACATACCTTCTGGATCGAGCACGTTGAAGGTCACATTCCCGTCGAGCTGCACGGCACCCTCTACCGCAACGGCCCCGGCTTGCTCGACATTGGCGGCCATCCGGTACACCATCCCTTCGATGGTGATGGTATGGTCGTGGCGATCAGTTTTCGCGACGGGCGAGCCTACTACCGTAACCGCTTCGTGCGTACCGAAGGCTTCCTGGCCGAGCAACGGGCCGGGAGACCGCTCTTCCGCGGCGTCTTTGGCACCCAGCGCCCCGGTGGCTGGCTGGCTAACGCCTTCGACCTGCGCCTCAAGAATGTCGCCAATACCGGCGTGCTACCCTGGGCCGGTCGGCTCCTGGCCCTCTGGGAGGCAGGCGAACCATACCGCCTCGACCCGCTGACCCTCGACACCCACGGCCTCGACCGCCTCGAAGGCGTGCTCCGCCCCGGCGACGCCTTCGCCGCCCACTACCACATTGACCCCGCCTCGGCCTGGGACGACG
Organism: Chloroflexaceae bacterium; assembly: GCA_046719255.1. GTDB lineage: Bacteria > Chloroflexota > Chloroflexia > Chloroflexales > Chloroflexaceae > JACAEO01. Next base: position 2,245 of record JBDNDG010000347.1, on the reverse strand, counting down.
GGGCGCCGGCGCTGGTAAACTTCGGCCTTAAGCCGGGACCCTCCTCGAGGCTGACGCTCTACGAGTTCGACCCGACGTTTCGCCTCATCCGGCGCAACGCCTTTGAAATCGACCGCTTCGCCTTCCTGCACGATGTAGCGATCACGCCACGCTTCGCCATTTTCATCCAGAATCCGGTGCGCTACGATGCGCTGCCCTATGCCCTCGGCATGCAAAGCGCGGCCCAGGGCCTGGCGTCGCAGCCCGGTCGGCCCTCAACCATCATCGTCCTGCCGCGCCACCCGAGCGCGGGCGCGCTACGCGCCTTCCGCGCCCCCGACGGCTTCGTCTGGCACCACGTCAATGCCTTTGAAGATGGCGATGACCTGGTGATCGACTCGATCTGGTACGACTCCTACGTCGGCATTGACCCGCAGACTAACTTCCGCCGGATTGACTTTGCGGCACTGCCACCCGGTAGACTCACCCGGACCACGCTGAACGCGCGTTCGGGCGCGGTGCAGTGCCGGGTCATCGACCAGCGCTCTTGCGAGTTTCCAGTATTGCACCCGGCGAAGGTAGGCCGCCCGTACCGCTACGTCTACCTGGCTGCTGCCGCCGCGCCCGAGGGGAATGGCCCCTTGCAGGCGATCTGGAAGCTCGACCTGGAGAGCGGAGCGCAGGAGGTGTGGAGTGCGGCGCCGCGCGGATTCGTCAGCGAGCCGATCTTTGTGCCGCGACCGCAAAGCCCGGCCGTCGCCGGGGCCGTCTCGCCCGACAGCGGCGACCCGATCCGCAACAGCAGCCCCACCGAAGATGAGGGCTGGCTTCTGGCCCTGGTCTACGACGCCGCGCGCCACGAGTCTGACCTGGTGATCCTGGATGCCCGGCGGCCCGCCCGGGGGCCGCTAGCACGACTGTGCCTCGGCCACCACATCCCGCACGGCCTGCACGGGGCGTTCACCTCACGAGTCTATTTCCCGTAGGCCCCACGCGGCTTCACCGCCTGGCGACAGGCTACAAAGAGGTGTTTCCCGGGAGGGCTAACGCCCTCCCGAACCTGCCTGGCCGGGAGGAGGGCGATTCGCCAGGCTCATCGCCCTCCACCAGTTACGGCAGGGACCTGAGGTCGCCCTTCCTCTCGCCCCATTCGTTGTCACGAACGTATCCACACTGGTCACATATTCACGCGGCGTAACCGGGTTTTTACGCGCCGCAGGGCACCAATTACGTATGCTACGCGCAGTACCCGTTGCGTGCGGAACCAGTGCCGCGACGTACACTTCTGCAATGACCATGGGGAACGCGGGGTTCCCCATGCCCCTGCCTGGCGGGGATGGTTTGGGAGGGTACAGCCCTCGTTTCTCCATACCCCTCCCTGACGGGAGGTTTTGGGAGGGCTGCGCCCTCCCAAAAATAAAACTGAAAGTTCAGGAGAAAACGATGCTTACGCTGGCGCGAACAGACGAGCACCTTCCGGCCATTTTCATCGTCTCCGGGGGAGCAGGGGCGCTTGGCAAGCACGTGGCGCGGATCGCCCTTTCCCAGTTCCCGGGCATTAACCCGGCGGTGATCGTGATCCCCCAGGTGAGCCAGGAGGATCAGTTGCCGGCGATTATGCAGCAGGTGGCCGAACGGGGGGGGATGATTATCCACACCATGGTCAATCCAAGCATCCGTGAGGCCCTCGTGCGCATGGCAGCAGAATATGGCATTCCCACCATTGACACCATTGGCGACCCGCTCAACCTGATGTCGCAGTTGTTCGGGCGCACACCGCTGGGGCAACCGGGCCTGTACCAGCGCTGGCACGAAGTCTACCTGGACCGCATCAAGGCCATCGAGTACACCGTGGATCACGACGACGGACGCAACACCGGCGATCTCCACGAGGCCGATGTAGTGCTTACCGGCGTCTCGCGGGTCGGCAAGACGCCGTTGAGCATCTACCTGGGAGTGCTGGGTTGGAAGGTGGCCAATGTGCCACTGGTGTATAACTTGCCGCCACCGCGCCAGCTCTTCGAGATTGACCGGCGCCGGGTGGTCGGCCTGACTATTGACGTGGACGTTCTGAGCCATCACCGTCACTGGCGGCAGCGGTTCTTCGATGGCAATGCAAGTCATAGCTACACTGACCCCATCGAACTCCAGGACGAACTGGCCTACGCCCGGCGCATCTTTCGCCAGGGTGGATTCTCGGTGATCAATGTGACCAATAAACCTATCGAAGAGACCGCTGACCAGGTGATTGCGCTGATTAATCGGT
>JBDNDG010000346.1:0-4992 GCA_046719255.1 Chloroflexaceae bacterium | reverse complement strand
CACCCTTACCATCACGCCGGTGGATGATGCGCCCACGCTGACGAACAACGGCCTGACGGTGAACGAGGGCGGAAGTGGGACGATTGGCGCTGCGCAGTTGGCGGCAAGCGACCCGGATACGCTCCCGGCCAACCTGGTCTTCACCCTCACGGCCGTGCCGGCCAACGGCACCCTGTTCCTGAGTGGTAGCCCGCTGATTGTGGGGAATACCTTCACCCAGGCGAATATCAATGCCAACAACCTGACCTACACCCACGACGGCTCGGAGACGACGAGCGATAGCTTTAGCTTCACGCTGACGGACGGCACAACCACCCTGCCCGCAGCGACGTTCAGCATTACCATCACGCCGGTGAATGACCCGCCGGTGGTGGACCTGAACGGCGCGGCGGCGGGGGTGAATTATGCTGCCACCTATACCGAGAATGCTCCTGCGACGCTCATCGTAGACCCGAGCGCTGCGGTGACCGACCCGGAGAGCGACAACATCACCACGCTGACGGCCACAATCGGGAGCTGTACGCCCGCGGAGACCCTCAGCGCGACGGGGGGCGGCGGGGTGAGCGTGGCCTACAATCCCGCCACCTGCACGCTGACGCTGAGCGGGCCGGCCAGCCCGACGGCGATGAGCACCGTGCTGCAAACCCTCAGCTACGTGAGCACCGATGACAATCCGCCGCCGAGCCGGACGATCACCGTCATTGCCACCGATGCAGGTACAGCGACCAGCGCGGTAGCGACGATCACCCTTACCATCACGCCGGTGGATGATGCGCCACAACTGATTAACAATGGTCTGACAGTCGGCGAGGGCCAGAGCGCAACGATCTCCGCGGCGGCGTTGCAGGCCAGCGATCCGGATACCGTGCCAGAGAACCTGCGCTTCACACTGACGAGTCTGCCAGCTCGTGGTACGTTGCGGCTGGATGGGGTCGTGATAGTGGGCGGCAGCTTCACCCAGGCCGATATTAACGCTGGACGACTGGTCTACACCCACGACGGCTCGGAGACGACGAGCGATAGCTTTAGCTTCACGCTCACCGACGGCACAACGACGCTACCCGTGGCGACGTTCAACATCACGATCACTCCCGAGAATGATAATCCGATCGTCACCACCAGCGCGGGGTCCACGTTCTACGTCCAGGGCCAGCCGCCAGTGGTGATCGACCCCGAGGTAACGGTTAGCGATGCTGATAGCCCGAACTTCGGCGGCGGCAGCCTCAGTGTCGCGCTGACTGGTGGCGCGCCCCAGGATCAGCTCGACGTTCTCAACCAGGGCGATGGCCCTGGCCAGATCGGCAGCAGCGGGGGCATTGTGCGCTACGGTGGAGTGGCGATCGGCTCGCTGAGCGTCAGTAGCGGCGGACCCCTGGTGGTGCTGTTTAATGCCAATGCCACCCCCGAAGCCGTGCAGGCCCTGGCCCGGGCGGTTACCTTCGCCAACACGGCTGCCGTGACCACCAGCGGCCCACGCACTGCGACCTTTATCATCAGCGACGGCGCTGGCGGCAACAGCGTCCCGGCAACGAAGGTCATTGACATTAACCTGCTGCCTGTGGCGGTCAACGATACGGCGCAGGTAATTATGAACTCGTCCATACGCCTGAATCTCCTTGCCAATGATAGTGATCCCGACGGCGATCCCGTGACGATCACCGCCGTAAGCGCGCCCGGCCACGGCACGGCAACGATTATCGCGAGCGGCCAGGCCGTGCGTTACACGCCGAACCCCAACTACCGCGGCGCAGACAGCTTTACCTACACTGTGAGCGATGGGCGGGGCGGCACCGCTACGGCGACCGTTAACCTGAACGTTGACCAGGCGCGGATCTTCCTGCCTCTGGTGAACGACCGCCCGGTGGAACCTGACCTGGTGGTGCGCTTCGAGCTGGATCCCAACCAGCCTCGCGCCTTCTCCCCCGCGACGGTCCGGGTAACGGTGACCAACCGCGGGCGCGGGCCAGCCTCGAATTTCTGGGTGGATTTCTACGTCAACCCGCGACAGGTGCCGGCGGTGAATGAACCGTGGAACGAACTCTGTCGCGACCGGAACTGCCGGGGTATTGCGTGGTTCTACGAGGGCACTCTCCGCCCTGGTGAGAGCGTGACCTTCACCAGCACGCCGCAGAGCGCCAGCAACCCCACTGGCTATCAGCCCCGCTACACGATCTGGGATGGGTTCTTCGAGAACGGTTCGTATAGTCTCTACGCCTATGTGGATAGCTGGAATCGCGACGCTGGCGGCACCGCTCGCAATCCCCGCGGAGCCATCGAGGAGGAGAACGAGGACAACAACCTGGCCGAGCGACAGGTAACCATCGAGGTTAGCCCGTAGTGCGCCCGGGGAGGGTGAAGAACAGGGGCTTCACCCTCCCACATCCGTCCCCCGGTTGGTGTGGCGAAACCCGGTTTGCCCCAATACCCAACCGCTGCTGGGTCCACCTGATGCACCGGTGGGCGGGGGAATGGGGAAACCGGGTTTCCCCTGGCGGGTTGTTTCTGGGAGGGCGCAGCCCTCCCAAACCCTCCCGGCGGCGAGGGCTTGCCGCCCCTACGGGCAGGGGGATGGGGAAATCCGGCTTCCCCGTATTTTCACATCAGTCTGGAGGCCATGTATGCGACGTCAAGTGGTGAGTGTGACGCTGATGCTCTGTGGCGCGATCATGCTGGTATTGGGGATGGTTGTGGTTCCCGCGCCGGTGCCGGTGGTGGCAGGTCCGGCGCTGCAACCCTCGCCGCGCCCGCCGCTGGAGCCAACCGCTCCTGCGGATGAGGGCATGCCTGCGCCCACGCCGATCCCCTATGGGCGGGTCACAGGGACGATCATCGACCTTCGCACGGGCGCTCCGGCGCCGGGGAAGCTGGTGGTGATCGGCGACTCGACGGTGATCAGCGATGCGAACGGGAACTATGACCGCTGGGTGGTGAGTGGCTTTTACAATCTGAACCTGCAATTGCGAGATGGGGAGGGGCGGGTGGCCCAGCCGCCCCAGCAGATTGCCGTGGGCAACGGTGACACGGTGGTGGTCCATCTGTTCTTTACCAGCGCTGAACCGGCTGCTCCTGCTGCCCCTGAGCCTGTGGCGACCGTGACGCCCACCGCGCTCCCGGCGCCCACTCCCAGCGACGTGACGGCTGTAGCGCCGGTCTCTCTGCCCGTGACCGCGGCGACCGGCGCGCGCGTCCCCGGCTCGCTGTTGCTGGCAGGCGCGGTGCTGCTGGGTCTCGGCGCGTTGCTCCAGGTACGCCCGCGCCGCCGCGCCGCCCGGCGCCAGGAGGCTGACCAGCGCCTGCTGCGCCGGATGCTGGCAACCCCGCCCCGGGATACCTCCGAAGAATAGGAGAATGAGGGTGGGGAAACCCGGTTTCCCCACCCTCCGATCGTTTCCGGTGTCGCCTGCCGCCCCCGCGGGCAGCGCCCGGGTCAACCCGGTTTCCGCAGTCCCCTCCCCAGCGGGGGGGCTGGAAGGGCGCAGCCCTCCCAGGCAAACCCATGAATTGAAAGCCTGTCCACCGGCACGTGCGTGTAAGCGAACCCGGCGGTGCACCCCTCACCCATCGTCCTCGGCGATCACACGGGCCGTCACGCGCTCGATCTCGGCGAGGCTTTTGCCGCGGGCGCTCTCCAGGCGTTCCAGGCGCTTCTGGAACTGGGCCAGGGCGTAGGTCGAAAAGGTCTCCATCTGGAGATTGAAGGGCATCGCCTCGTAGCACTGAAAAGCCTCGTCAATCACGCCCATGGCGTGGAGCAATAATTCGCTCATCCGCGCCTCGATTGGCGCCCAGAGGCCATCATCGGCGGCGATGAGCCGTGAGAGCAGGTAGACGCCATAGGCGATATGGCGCGACTCGTCCTGCTTGAGCAGCCGGATGCCCGCGCGGGTTCCGGGCAGCAGGTCGTTGGCCTCGAGCATGGTAAAGTAGGCGTGGTAGCCGGTCTCGGCAAGAACCCCTTCGACGATCATGTTGTAGGTGAGAGCAGCTTCGGCCTGGGCCAGGGGCGAGGTATCCTCGACCAGGCGGCCCATCGCCGCGGGCAGCGCCTCGTAGATCAGCGCGCGAAAGCTGGGCGTGTGGTAGCGGCTCAGGTCGTGATCGGTCGTGGCAACCTCGTCGAGGAAGCGGGCGAAGAAATCGGTATGCTTGGCCTCCTCGAAGAGGAAGGTCGTCAGAAACAGTTCCTCTTCAACCCGGCCCTCTCGCGCCACGACCTGCACCAGCGGCAGCAAGTCGAGGGTCACGGCCTCTTCGCCGGCCTGGAAGAGGGCGGTGAGACGCAGTAGTAGATCGCGCTCAGGCTCGCTCAGGCGGCGCCAGTCGGCGGCATCGCGGCTGAGGTCGATCGCGCTGGGGTTCCAGATGCCGAGGCGCTTGGCTTTCTCAAAGAGGCGCATCGGTGGGCTGTCGCGGCGCAGGCCGCGGGTGGTGGTGGCAAAACTGGTGTGCATGGGGTTTGTCCCTGTACAAAGTTTGCAGGCGCTTTCCCGTTCGCGGGCTTCTGCCCAACGTTTCCCGCCGGGCAGGGGGCTGAGGAAACCCGGTTTCCCCGGCCTCCAATCGCTCCAGGCGGGAGCCTCCTTACCACCGCACGTTGACAGGGGTGCCCAGGGGTGCCCAGCCGTAGAGCCAGGCCGCCGACCCGAGGGGCAGGTTGATGCACCCGTGACTGCGGCGCACGCCCGTGCCGAACTGGTTGTGCCAGTAGGTGCCGTGGAGGGCCACCCCGCCGACGATGTACATGGCGTGAGGCACGTCGGGCACGTTCCAGCACTCGCCGCCAGCGCAGCCGCGCATGGTCTGCGAGCGCACCTTGTGGTAGATCGCGAAGCGCCCCACGGGGGTGTTGAAGCCGTCGCGTCCGGTAGAAACCGGCGCGTCGAAGACCATCCGCTCGCCCTCGTAGGCGTAGAGCCACTGGTCGCTCAGGTCCACGATGATACTCTTGCCGCCGGAGGAGGGTGCAGGCGCGGCGCGGGCCGGCGCGGGGGC
>JBDNDG010000345.1:0-5008 GCA_046719255.1 Chloroflexaceae bacterium | reverse complement strand
CAGCAGCGGCGCCGGGAGGATCATGAGAAGCATGCTCTGCCAGGTGCTGCGATGGGTCAGCAGCACCATGTAGAGCAGGCCGTAGGCAATCAGCGCCGACATGAGCGCCGCCAGCAGCGGCGCCGAGAAGCCAAGGGGCAGGCGCGTGGTGCTGTAGGCCCAGATATGGGCGCGCAACCCGAAACTCTCGATCAGCAGGTAGTAGAGCAAGAGGACCAGATAGGTTATCACCCCGGTGAGCACCGTCGGGAACCACCAGCGAGTTACGTAGAGATAGTACACCACCAGCGCCGGCAGGGGGTAGTACCATCCCGCGCCGATCAGGACCGGCAGGGGTACCCACTGGCCCAGCAGGGTTTGCACGAGGGTGAGATTGAGGTCGTAGTTAATCCCGTACAGCACGCGCCACAGCGGCGAGGCCAGGCTGCTGATGTGGCCCGCCACCAGGGTGGCAAGGTACACGGGCGTTCCGTCGCTCCACACCAGGTAGGCTGCCAGGCCGTAGCAGAGGATCAGCAGCAGCGTTGTGGCCAGTTCCATGCGCTATTCCCACACATACTCGCGAACCTGGCCGTGCTCGAGGGTGAAGAGCTGATCGGTCAGCGCATAGGGTCGTTCAGCTGCATCACGCTGGATCTGGTGCGCAACGCTGGCAAAGATAGCCGCGTCAGCGTCGGAGAAGATGATCAGAAAGTCGCGATTGGGGATGCCAATGACCAGGCGGCCGGGCATGTCACCCTGCCAGCGTTCGAGCAGGGCGGGCAGCAGCAGGCGACTGGCGTCGAAGCCGTCGCGGGTCTGAAAGATCACCAGCCGCTGCGCGCCGGTGCCGCTGAGCGTATAGCTGGCCAGCTCCTCGGTGCGGCGACGCAGGTTTTCCAGCGCCCGGGCGTGGAGTTCGTGCTCGGCGATCTGCCAGCGTTCCAGGTGGTTCTCGTTGATATAGGCCACGCTGGTCGGCTCATCAATAACATAGGCGATGATCAGGTCGGCCAGGAACGGGCGATAGACGATCATCGGCAGATTGCGCTCACGCACCTGTGCCAGCAGGCTGATGGGCTTGAGCATTGGATAGACCCGCTCGCGCAGCTCGGCGAAACTGATGATGCTGCGCGCGTTGTGATGAACCAGCAGGGCGCGGAGGAGGGTTTCGGCGACGACGGCGAGGTGCCGGGGATGATCCAGGTACATGCGGTAGAAGTTATCGAGGGCCACGACCATGGTGCTCTCGCCCACCCGGAGGCGCAGGCTGGCGCCTTCGCGGGCCACCACGTCCACCTCCTCCTGGTCCTGCAGGTAGGTGGCTATGGTTTCGGCGAAGACCTCGGGTTCGAGGAGCGGTGGGTCGCTCATAAGTCCATCCCGTCAAGGCCGCTTTTCCAGCGCGCGCGCAGCGTGGTGGCGTCGAGGGCGAGCACAGCGGCGCCAGCGGCGTGGATCAGCAGGGTTGGTTCCAGAGTTACCGTGCCCAGGCGAATGAGCGTCACGCCGTCCAGTACCGATTCGAAGGCGTCGGCATCTTCCGGGCGTACTTCCACCAGGAAGCGGCTGGGGGTCTCGCTAAACAGGGCCGTCAGGACGTCAGCGGCGACGTCGTCCAGGCGCAGATCCAGCCCCAGGCCCCCGGCAATCACCATCTCAGCGGCGGCGACGGCCAACCCACCCTCGCTGAGGTCGTGGCAGGCGCGCACCAGGCCGGCCATGATCGCCCGGTGCAGGGCGGCAAAGGTCCGCGGGGCAGCGGCAAGGTCCACCCGGGGCAGGCCGGAGCCGGCGGGCAGGTCTGTGCCGGCAATGGCGGCGAAGTGGCTGCCGAGCAACTCCGGGCGCGTCGCGCCAACCAGGTAAAGCAGATCCCCCGGCGCTTTCAGGTCCATAGTCACACAGCGCGTCACATCGGGCACGTGGGCCAGGGCCGAGATAAGCAGCGTGGGGGGAATGGCAACACGATTGCCTTCGGAGTCGCGGTACTCATTGTTGAGACTATCTTTACCCGAGATGAAAGGCGTGCCGAAGGCCACAGCGGCATCGTAGCACCCCGCAGCAGCGCGCACCAGACCGGCCATGCGGTCGGGCAGGCGCGGGTCGCCCCAGCAGAAGTTGTCGAGGATGGCGGTGCGTTGGGGATCGCCGCCCACGGCCACAACGTTGCGCAGGGCCTCGTCCACTGCGGCGAGGGCCATCCAGTAGGGGTCCACGCGCCCGTAGCGGGGGTTGATGCCGCAGCCCAGGGCCAGTCCCGCGGGGCGGTGCGGCAGGGGCTGCAACACGGTGGCGTCGCCGGGACCATCGAGTGCCACGCCCACGAAGGGTTTGATCACCGTGGCCCCGCGCACTTCGTGGTCGTAGGTGCGCACGATGCGCTCCTTTGAGGCGATGTTGGGATGGGCGAGCAGGCGCAGCAGCGCCTCGGCAGGTGGAGGCGCTGCGCCTGTTGCCGGCGCGGGCGCTTGAGGCTCAGGTTGCCATAGCGCCTCCAGCACGCGCTGGGGGCGCCCGTGGTGCAGGAACTCCATACTCAGATTGACGACCGGCGCGCCCCCATTCGTCACTCGCAGATGACCATCGTCGGTAAACTCGCCAATAACGCTGGCCTCCACATCTTCGCTTGAGCAGAGTTCCAGAAACGCCTCCAGGTTGGCCGGCGGCACGGCAAGCACCATGCGCTCCTGAGCTTCGGAGAGCCAGACCTCCCAGGGTTGCAGACCGGCATACTTACGGGGCACACGGGTGAGTTCCACGCTGGCGCCGCACGCGGCGCCCATCTCGCCGACGGCGGAGGAGAGGCCCCCTGCGCCGCAGTCGGTGATCGCCGAGTAGAGGCGCGCATCGCGGGCCTGGAGCAGCACATCGAGCAGCTTTTTCTCGGTGATCGGGTCGCCGATCTGCACGGCGCTGCCAACCGTCACCGCGGTCTGGTGGGTGAGTTCGATGCTGCTGAAGGTAGCCCCGTGGATACCGTCACGCCCGGTGCGCCCGCCGAGGAGCACAATTGCGTCGCCGGGGCTAACGTTGCGCGGATGAAAGCCGCGGGGTGCAATACCGACGGTGCCGCAGTATACCAGGGGATTGGCGGTGTAGCCAGGATCGAAGAGCACCGCGCCGTTGACGGTGGGGATGCCGAGCTTGTTTCCGTAATCGCGCACGCCGGCCACAACCCCGCTGGCAACCCGGGCGGGGTGCAGCACACCGGGCAGCAAGCCCGTGACCGGGGTGTCGGGCATCCCGAAGCACAGCACATCGGTGTTGGCGATCGGCTCGGCGCTGACGCCCAGGACATCGCGGATCACCCCGCCGACGCCGGTATTGGCCCCGCCGAACGGCTCCAGGGCGCTGGGATGGTTGTGGGTTTCGACCTTGAACGAAACCTCGTGCTCCTGGTCGAAGGCGATGATTCCCGCATTATCCACAAACGCCGAGAGCACCCAATCATCGGCCGGCGGGGCCGAATCGGTCGAGGCGCTACCGTGGCGGCGGGCCAGCACCTCGCGTGTCGCGGCCATCAGAAAGGTGCGGATCAGGCTGTCAATCTCGACCTGGCCGCGGGCCAGGCGGTGCAGCATGGGGTACAGGGTCGCATCGGGCAGATCTGCCTCAGCCCCGGCGAGGCTCTGGTAGATCACGCGGGCCTTAAAGCTCTTGTGCGAGCAATGTTCGCTCCAGGTCTGAGCGAGGGTTTCGAGTTCGCCATCGGTGGGATCGCGCCCGAGGGCGGCGAAGCAGTCCCGAATAGCGCGCATTTCGTCGAGGTCGAGGGCCAGCACGCCCTCGCGGCTGATGCGTAGCAGCGCGGCATCGTCGGCCTCGCGCAGGGGCACGCTGGTGACAATCGGGCGGCCCTCCTCGGGCGTGGTTACCAGCAGAGTATAAAAGGCCAGCCGCTCATCGAGACGGGCGCCGGGCGCATAGGTGAACGTCGTCTGCACCAGGTCAATCGCCAGATCAGCCGCGCGGGCGGCAGGGTCGGACCGTGGGGGCAGCAGGTAGCGGCGCAGTGCCCGCGCCAGGGTCAGGCCGGGTATCTCCAGGCGCCGGGCGCCCTCGAGGACCATCTCGCCCTCGTTATCGGTTACGCCGGGGCGGTAGGCGATCTCCAGCACCCATGCCGCCTCGGGTGGCGCCTCGGCGGCCAGCGACGCGCGATCCAGGCGCGTCCAGCGCGCCGTCTGGACCACCGGGTCGTGCAGCAACGCCGCCGTCAGGTGGGCCACCGCCGCATCGCCCAGAGTCGGGCCGGCGAGCAGGTAGAGCAGGTGGACGACTTCGCCCTGGGCGTCAGGTTCGCGGGGCGCAACGGTAACCAGGAACTGAGGCATTACGGTTTCCTTCGCTGCATACTGGCGCCCGATTGTAGCTCATCAGCGCGGGGCGCGTCAAGGAGGGCGGAGGTGCGTGTTCAGGCTTCTCCCGGGTGCGCGGGCATCTTGCCCGTATCCAGGCCATTGCGGGCGGGACGCCCGCGCACCCGCCCGGGTCACGCCTTACTCCACATGTGAACAGATACTCGCAGGAGACAGGACTACATCAACGTCGCTCGCCGGGCGGCTGATGGCCTTTAAGGCATTGTTGTGAACAGATACTCGCAGGAGACAGGACTACATCAACGTCGCTCGCCGGGCGGCTGATGACCTTTAGGGCATGGTTCTGACCCGCCTGGCGATCCGGCCTTCATCTCCACAGCTCGAAAGCTCTCCAGGCCGGTTGTGTGGAGGTGTAGATCTGTTGAGATGTGGAGCGACGGTAACGTTGAAACGCCCGCTGTTGAACCTTGCCTGAGGATGAAAAGCGTGGGCGCAGAGCCGCGGTGTGAGGGTATCGCTGGCCGGCCCTCCCCAGGGCGCGTTGACGGGGACACCGGACGCCCGATGAGGGAAGGCTGGGAGGAATGCCCGAAATCCTGCCCGTCACTCCTCACTGCCCCTACGGCCAGCATCGCCCCGTCCCCCCAATCGCCTGCGCCAGCGCTGTCGGTGCAGCGGGCTGACCGCGCCGCGCCGCGAGCGTTGCG
>JBDNDG010000344.1:0-5037 GCA_046719255.1 Chloroflexaceae bacterium | reverse complement strand
GGCGTGTTGCCGCATCAGGAAGCCCATCCCAGAACAGGTGAAATCCTTTAAAGGGCTACGCCCTCCCGGGAACACACTGCTCGCGCGGCTGCCGCCGGGTTGGCGCGCCTCCCGGGAAGAGGCAGGCAGACCTTTAACATTCGTTTATTCGTTTCCCATTCGTTGGCGTAGAGGCGTGTTGCCGCATCAGGAAGCCCATCCCAGAACAGGTGAAATCCTTTAAAGGGCTACGCCCTCCCGGGAACACACTCATTCATGACTACGGAGAAACCGGGTTTCCCTACGCCCCTCCCGGCGGGGCGGGCCTGTCCCAACGACGTCGCAACAGCCCTGATCGCCGCGCCCCTCCTTGCTTCCCCTGTAACAGCTATAGGGTATACTACCAGCAATACGAGCCGGATCGCGCCGATGCAAGCTCAACCTGCCGTCCGACGCCCGGGGTCACCCTCGCCCCACGAACCCGGCCCGGACCGGCTCAGGCCCGTGATACCGGGCGGTAGCATCCCCGCCGCGAGCTTGAGCCTCTGCGCAACCGGCTCAATCGGACCCAGGATTTCACGAGCGCGGTCGCCGACCCCACGGCGAGCCGTGAGAACAAGGCAATGACCTACCGACTGATGGTGGTGGCCGCAGCAAGCTCGGCACTACGGAACCTGCCGCAACATATGGGCGACAGCGTGGCGGTGCAACTCTTCGAGTCCGCCGATGAGGCACTCTGGGAGCTCCAGGAGCAGCCCCCCGAGGCGCTGATCGCCGAGATGGACCTGCCTGGAAAAAGCGGGGTGGAACTCGCTGAAATCATCACCCATTTCGAGGTTCCAACGCAAGTGGTGCTGTACCACGAATCGGACGAAGCGGACCCGCTCCCCGCTGATGCCGTCGGCGTACACCAGATCCTGCACGGCCCCCTGGCCCCCGAGGAGCTCGTGACCGCGCTGCAGGTCGCGCTCCAGGCCGGGGCCGCCACGATGGAGCAACCCACCGAGGTTGAAGCGCGGGAGGCAGTCACAGCCCTGCCCGATCCTGAGCCCTCCGAGCCGGAGCCGCCCGAGCTGGAGCCGCCCGCAAGCGAACCCGAACCTGTCACGCCAGGCGCAGAGCCACCCTCCCGGCCCGAGTTCACCCCGGCCCGCGTGGTCCTGCCGCCTCTTGCCGAGCGCAGCGCAACGCCCGCGCCGGCCTCGCATAGCCGGAGCAGCCTGGCCGCTCGGAGCAAGGCGGCTGCCGAACGCGCTCCCGCGCGCCCTGCACCCACCGAGGGCGGCTCGCCATCCTGGCGCAGCGGCCGCGGCAACCTGGTGGTCACCGAGCAAAATATCAGCGCCATTCGCTCAGTGATGAGCCAGCTCTCGCAGGATCTGGGCGCCCAGAGCGTCATGCTCACCGATCGGGCCGGTATGGTGCTGGTAGAAGTGGGCAGTGCCACCAACCTGCCGATGATGATTGTCCTGCCCCTGCTCTCCACCGGTTTTTCCACCACTGGCGAAGTGGCCCGGCAGTTGCGCGAACAGGACGCCACCAGCGTCTACATCCACGAAGGTGTGAACGTGGACCTGTACTGCTTCGACGTGATGCAGCGCTTCCTGCTGGTGCTGGTGTTCAACAAGAGGGTCGCCAGTTCCAAGATCGGCGCCGTATGGATCAACGCCAAGCGGGCCATTCGCGAGTTGCGTGAGGCCTTTGAGCGTTAGCCCCCTGTGCGGAGGGTATGGGGAAACCAGGTTTCCCCATACCCCAACCCGGGAACGAAAAGAGATTCTCCTGAGAGGGCTGCGCTCTCCCTGGCCCTCCCCCACGGGGGAGAGAACCGGGCGCCTCCCCCCGCTGCGGGGAGGCTGGGAGGGGGACGGAACGCTCCACACCCTCCCGTCGGACAGGGGATAGGGGAAACCCGGTATCCCCATGGCCCCTGCGCGCGGACGGCGCCCCGCCCCAACCCACCCCGTGATCCTCGCCCGCAGCGCCCGTTCCCGCGCCAATTGCCATTTGTTTGCGATGCGTAGGGTTTGCCTTGAATGATAGCCTATGGTATACTCGCGCGCGGAAAAGCACCAGCGTGAGATATAGATAACGGCGCGCAGCGGTGACTTGTGCGATCAGCCATTCTGTGTTATGCTGTTTGTGAAGAATGGAACGAAGCCAGGTCGCGCCAGTAGCGACGTCACGGTTCCACGGTCGCACCAGGGTACGCACGCACCACGGAGAGTCGGTTGCCGCGCATTGTGGGCTTGCCCGCAATGCTGCCCCGAGAGGGAGGTTGAGCCTTGTCTGGACGAATGCGCTTCCTTGTGATTACCGTCGTGCTGCTCGGCGTGGCGATTGCCAGCCGCTTCTTCCTCTTCAGCGGCGACCCGCACGTCGAAGTGGCAGCAGAGAAACTCTTCAGTATCGGTGGCTTCAAGGTCACCAATGCGCTGTTTACGGCGCTGGTGGTTGACATCATCCTGGTGGTGCTGGCCTGGCTGGCCACGCGGAACATGCAACTGGTGCCCCGCGGCCTGCAGAACGTGATGGAGATCATTCTTGAGGCGCTCTACAATCTGCTCAAGAATATCAGCCCCCGGTTCATTGACCGTGCCTGGCCCCTGGTAGCGACGATCTTCCTCTTCGTGCTTACCGCCAACTGGCTCGGCCTGGTGCCCGGCAGCACCTCCTTCGGGCCATGCATGGCCAAGGAGCACAAGGAGACCGCACGCCTGGCCCTGGTCGAGGAAGGGCCTAAAGCCGGCTCGATTGCGCTCATCCCCGCCGCCGCCGAGAAACACAACCCTTACACCACCTGCCCCGAAGGCACTACCCTGGTGCCCTGGCTGCGCCCACCGAGCACCGATCTCAACTTCACCTTTGGCCTGGGCATCCTCTCATTTGTCTTCTTCACCTACTGGGGCTTCCGCACCCTCGGGTTCGGGGGTTACCTCTCGAAGTTCTTCAATTTGAACGGTATTATGTCCTTCGTGGGCCTGATCGAGTTCATCTCCGAACTGATCAAGCCCATCGCCCTGGCCCTTCGTCTTTTCGGCAACATCTTCGCCGGCGAGGTGCTGATCGCGGTGTTGACGTTCCTGGTACCACTGGTGCTGCCGATGCCGATCTATGGCTTTGAACTCTTCGTGGGCTTCATCCAGGCCCTGGTCTTCGCCTTGCTCACGATGGCCTTCTTGAGCATCGCCACCACCGGCCACGGCGATGAGCATCACGGCAGCGAGTCGGGACACGGCGCTGACGCGTCCAGGGCCCATTGAGGCGACCTGATCACCATACATCGTTCTGATGGAGATGCGTTCGCAGTAGATTTCAGGAGGATCGGAGACAATGGAAGGCTTGAATCTCATCGCCACCGCGCTCGCCATCGGCCTGGCAGCCATCGGCCCTGGCATCGGCATCGGTATCATTGTGGCAGGCGCCCTGCAGGCGATGGGCCGCAATCCCGAGATGGAAAATACGCTCATTACCTACATGTTCATCGGGATCGCTTTTACCGAGGCCCTTGCGATCTTCGGTCTCGTGATCTCGTTTATGATCGCCTTTGGCGTTATCCAGTGACCTCGCGCCGCGATGGAGGTTGAAGCGTGGAAGCACTAGGGATCAACCTGAATCTGTTCCTCGCCCAGTTGATCAACTTTGGCGTCATTGTGGGGTTGCTCTGGGTACTGCTGTACAAGCCCGTCCAGAAGATCCTCAACGAGCGCACGAGTCGCATCGAGGCCAGCCTGCGCGAGGCCGATCAGGTCCGGCAACAGCTCGCCTCGGCCAGGCGTGACTACGAGGCCGAAATTGCCCGGGCTCGCAAAGAGGCCGCCGAGATTGTCGCCCAGGCCCAGGAACGGGCCAAGGCTCAGGAGGCCGAGATCCTCAAACAGGCCCGCAGCGAGGCCGACCGCATCCGCGAGGAGGCCCGCGTGCAGGCTGAACAGGAGCGCAGCCAGATGTTGCGCGAGGCCAAGGATGAGATCGTCGAGCTCGTGACGCTCACCGCAACCCGCGTGCTGAATGCCGAGCTTAAAGCGACCGGGCATGATAAACTAATAGAAGAGTCACTTGCTGCGCTGGGCCGCCAGAACTGACCAGTCACCGGTTGCCGGCGGGCCGCGCAGCGCCAGGCCCCGGTGGCCGCTTATCGAGAACTACGATGGCAACAACAGTTGACGCCAGGTCGATCGCTGGCACCCTCTACGAATCGTTGCTGGAAACGGCCCTTCAACAGTTGCGGGCCGCCGCGCCCAAGCTCGCCGGTGTCACCGCCGCCGATGCGGCCCAGCGCATTGATGCCGCCCTGCCAAAAAATGCGCTGCCCCAGGTGCGTAACTTCCTCCTGGGCCTCGCCCGCGAAGGCTTGCTCGATCGCGTCGCCGATGTTACCGAGGTGTTCGCAACCTACCTCGCTGGCCCGCCTTCCGCAAAACTTGAGGCCGCGGTTACCAGCGCCGTCGAACTGGGTGATGCGCAACGGAAACGCATCACTACCGATCTGCAGCAGCGCTACGGCGCGGATGTGATTGTCCGGTTCGATGTCGATCCCTCCCTTATCGGTGGCCTGATTATTCGCGTGGGCGACCAGGTGCTCGATAATAGTCTGCGCACACGCTTGAGCGCCATTCAGCGCAGTATGCTTAATAGTTGATGGGGCGCGGTATGGGCCGGTGGGCAGGGACCCCGGCGCCAGCGCCCCCATTCCTGTGTGTGGAGCCGCGCCATGACCACGACCAATGAGTTGCTTTCCCGGCTCAGGCAGAGTATCACCGCCGGGGTTGATCTGAAGCCGCGCCAGGTAAATGTTGGCACCGTTGTCGCCGTGGGCGACGGTGTGGCTCGTATCTCCGGCCTCGACCGGGTGCGCGCCTCGGAGTTGATCGAGTTCCCGCCCAAGGCCGGTCGCCCCGAGTCCATCTTTGGCTATGCCCTGAACCTCGAAGAAGACACCGTCGGCGCAATTATCCTCGGCGATTATGAGTCGATCGAGGAAGGCGATATGGTGACCTCCACTGGCCGCGTGATCTCGGTACCGGTCTTGAGGCGCTGGTGCAGCTTGGAGATCTC
>JBDNDG010000343.1:0-5040 GCA_046719255.1 Chloroflexaceae bacterium | reverse complement strand
CGAAGCTGGCTGCCAGGTCGTCGAGTTGCGGCCCAGCATCGGCTACCAGCGCCCCGGTTGCAGCGTTGAAGATGCTCAGGGTGCGACCGCCGCGGGGGTTGGGCCGCGTATCGCCCTCATCGGTCGTCACCAGGTAAGTGACGCCACCAATGACCACGGCACGGATGCCGTCCGGCTCGCGGAAAGCGGTCAGTTGCTGAGAGGGATTATAGGTTCCATCGTTGATCAGGTCGGCGGGATGGTCGGTTTGCCCCAAGCCAAAAGCATTACTCACAGGCAGCGTAGCAGGCAACGGGCCTGTCAGGTCCAGTCGGACAACCGCGTTGTTCTCCTGGAGCGTCACATAGACTGTGCTGCTGTCGGGGGTGAAGGCGATCCCTTCAGGCTCCAGCCCGCCGGGGGCGTTCGACACGAGCGGGTTGCCGGAGACATCGTAGCGCCGATTGACCGTGGCGCCGGACAATCCGGTCAGGTCGGGCAGTTCGACGATACTGAACGCAACACTGGTTGACGTGTTCGGGTCGAAGCCGCTCAGGTCGGCCACACCGATTGCGCCCGCACCGCCATCATCACTGGCGTTGACCTGCTCGGCCTCAATTGCAACCACCGCAAAGCGCCCGTCCGGGCTGATCTCCACCGAGTCGGGCTGGCGTCCGATAGGCGCTGTTGCTAGCAGGGTTCCGTCGGAGAGGCGGTAGACCAGAAACTGCCCGCTGCGCGGCGAAGAGGTTCCGGCCACGGCGACGAAGAGGTCCTTTGTGGGGTGAATGGCCGCCGAGGTCAGATTGGGCAGGCCAGTGATACGCCGGAGAGGCTGGATGTTGAACAGGTCGCTGGTGTCCAGTATGTCAATACTGCCGTCACCCGCGTTGGTGAGCACACCGCGGTTGCCGCGCACGCTGATGATCTCGGCCCCGTTGGCCCCCAGGCCGGTGTTGTAACCAGCGGTAGCCACAAGCGCCGGCGGTGTTGCGCGGGAGCGAACGTACAACCTCAGCACGCTGGGGTCGTGATCGCTCGCGTTCGCCGCTGCGGCAAACTCGGTGTTAACGTGTACCGTGTCGTACTGCGCGCCGCTGTCGCGCAGGTTGCGGCTGACCAGGATGCTGTCCAGCACCTGCGAGTTGCCCTCGAAGATGTAGGTGTACTGCTCGCCAGGGGGCTGGTTCAGCTTCAGGTCGAACAGCACCGGGGTGCCAACATCGCCTGGCGTGCCCTTGACGATGTTGAGCGTTTCTGAGAACTGGAAGTCGTTCAAATCGCCCAGGACGACGATGTTGGCGTTGGGGTCAATCGCCAGAATGCTATCCACAAAATCGTTGACGATCTGCGCCTGCTGGTGCCGCTGCACCTCGGTGAAGCGCGTCGGCGGCTGGAAGCGGCCTGACAGAGGCTGGTCGCCACCCTTTGAGTTGAAGTGATTGTTAACGACGAAGAGCGTCTGGCCATTGTAGCGGAACTCGCCCACCAGTGGTTTACGGCTGTTGTTGAAGGCCGGGTTGGTGGGATCGATACGCCCGGGGCTGAAGCTCAGTTCGGGCCGCCCGCCGTTGTTGACCACGCTCACCGCCGCCGTCGAGGAGCCACCGGGGCGATCCACGAAACTCAGGCCGCGATCGCTGCGGAAGAGGAAGGCCACGCGGATGTTCCCGCCCGGCTCCCCGCCATCCTGGTTCGCAACCGGATCGATCTGGCGGAAGGCGTACACTGGACCACCGGCGTCCACGATGGCGTTGATCAGGGTCTCGAAGGTGCGTGTGGCATCAACACTCGTATCCGCCGGGCCGCCGGTGGCGCCGTTATTGTCCTGCACTTCCTGCAGGGCCACGATGTCGGGCGCGCCCAGGTTGTTCACGATGATGCGGGCAATGGCATCGCGCCGCCCGGGTGTGACGGTGTCAGCAGCGAAGTTCTCGATGTTGAAGGTCGCGATGGTCAGGCGGTCAGCCGCACTGGTGAGGTTAGTCACTTCCTCGGCGATACCGCCCGGTACGACGGCCGGCGGTGACTGGGTGATCAGCAGCTTGAAATTGGCGAAGCTGTAGTCCATCACACCCACCACCGCGCCGGGAAAGCGGTCGCCGACGTTCACCTGCGGCGTGGGCAGAATGGCGTCATCCAGAATGATCCGCTCGGGATTGAGGTCGGTCGGAGTGATCACCAGGCCGCCACGGGGGGTGCGCAGGCCCTGTCCCACCCCGTTGTCGGCCAGGATCACGATTTCACCGAAGTTGTTGGTCGGGCCGACCACCACCGCATCGTTCACCTGAACGCGCATTCCCTCCAGGCTTTCCAGGAAGTCAATGCCGTTGACGGCGGGGTTGAAGCTGTAGGTGGCGGTCTCGACAGTGTTGGTGGGCGCGGCGCCCGGGCTGCCAAAGATCGTTGCCGAGACCGGAGGCACCCGCCCGCCCTGGCCGATTACCACGGGCTCCGGCAGCGGATTGCCGCGGGAGATCAGGCGGATCACCCGATTGTCGGCGGCAGAGGTGGTGGCGTTGAGATTGGTCAGTGTCAGATTGTTCCAGGCGCTGCTGGTGGAGGTGCAGGTGGGGCTGGTGCAGCCCGGACGGATCTCCACCGGTCGCCCGCTGACCTCCAGGCGGTCGCCCACCTGCACCGGGCCGCTGCCGCCCGCGGTGATTACGGCCTGGCCACTGCCGGTGAAGACAAAGATACCCTCGGAGGTGGCGTCACTGGCGTCGGCTTCGGGGTCCTGCATGTAGAAGCCGTTCGGGCGCACAACGGTGACGATGCCCGGCACGTTCTCGACCCGGTTGCCGAAGGAGATCGCATTGTCGGCAATGACCGGCACCAGTGGCGAGATGTGCGCCGCGCCCTGGATGTCGCGGATGCGCACGCCGGGGGCCGGTGGCGCCACGGTGCTGAAGGTCACGACAACGTCAGCCGCCATCGTGTCGGGCGGATCGCTCGCGTCCAGGTCGCTCACCTGCGCGGCCACGATGGTAAGGGTGCAGGTTTCACTGAAGGCGAAGTCAACACTGGGATTGAGGGTAAAACTGATCGGGCCGCCGGAAACAGCGATATTAGCGGCCGAGACGGCGCGCGTGCCGCTTGTTGCGCAGGCCAGGGTGAACCAGTCGCCGCTGACGGCCACCGGCTCGCTGAAGGTGACCGTCACATCGCTGGCGATGGGCACGTTCGCTGCGCCGTTGGCCGGGTTGGTGCCGCTGACCGAGGGGGCGGCGTCGGCCCCCAGCGCGCTGCCGATGACAGTAACATTGTCGAAGCGCCAGGTGCCGGTGGTGGCGTAGCTTGACCCGGGGTTTGAGGCTACATAGGTTGAGCCGCCCGCGGCGAATGCTGCGACGATGCGGAACACGACGCCAGGATTATTGTTCAGCGCCGCAATGGCGCTGAAGTCGAAACTGCGGCTGAACCAGGCATCGCCGGCGTTCGCCGTGTACACGCCGGCCTCAGTGAAGGTCGCGCCACCATCGGTGGAGTACAGGAGCGCGACCGTGTTTGCAGCGGTGTTGCTGTGACGGTGATCCCAGTTGAAGACAATGTTTTCATAACCTACGGTGCTCACGGCAAACTGGACGCCGCGGGTGCGGTCGCCAGTGCCCTGGGCCGCGTAGGTAGTGGTGTTCCAGCCCGAGTCGGGAGGGCGTGGCCCGACGCGACCGGTGGCGAAGGTGGCCGTGGTGCCGCCGACCAGCGTGGCCGTCCCGGAGCCGGTGGCAGGCGTCAGGGTGTCATTGTCGAAGGTCCACCGGGTAATGGTGGTGGTAGCGCGAGCAGGCTGCGGAAAGGGTCCGACAATGGTGGCGAGTATGGCGAGCAGCAGCGCGCCAATACTTGCCAGGCGCGCAACAGTGCGCCGGTGGAGGTACGACGATGGCATCGCTTCCCATTCGCCCCTGAACGGATACGCGCAGCACGAGCCACGGCGCCCGGGCTGGCGCCGACGCTGCCATGGAGCGCCAGGGCCAGCGTGCGCTGTCCTTCGGGGGAGGGCGCGCGCATTACGTGTACCGTTGGGTGCTGCGCTTGCGATGGTAGCAGGGAAATGTTAAGAGACGTCGGATGACGGAATGACAATCTGATGTCTTCCGCGATGACATTTTTGTAACCGGGGAAAAATGGAGGGCCTGGGGGGAATTGCCCTCGCAGGCGACAACGATCAGGGTCGATCGATGCGCGGCTCTACCCAGTAGAGCGCCTGTACCGCGCCCCTCTCGGCGCTGACGCGCAGCACCAGGTCTCCCTCACGCCCGACGAAGGGCGCCAGATCCACGCTGATTGCCGTCAGCGTGCCGTCGGGCAGGAGGCTTCCCTCGTAGAGGATCTCGTTATTGAAGGTTACGAGCACCTCCATCCCTGGCCCCCGGGCCTCCTGCGCGAAGCCGACGACGGCGAGGAAGAACTGCCCCTCCTGGATCTGCGGGAGATCGAAACGTCCCTCGATCAAGGGTGTGTTATCCCCGGCTCCATCCGGCGCCAGCGGTGGGAAGGTAAGGAGGGCGATAGGGGCCAGGCTGCCGTCTTCGAGCTGGATTGCCTCGACGCGGTCGGCCCAGCCGCCTTGCTCGCGGTTGTGTCGTGGCGCGCCGAAGGTGATGGGCCCGGCGCTGGTCATCCAGCGGGCAGTTGGAGCGAGGTCGAGCAGCGCGATTGAACCGGGCGCCGGGGCCAGGGTGACGGTCGGGGCCGGGGGGGTGCCCGTTGGGAGCGCGGTGGGCAGGGAGGCCAACGTGGGCGATCGTTCGGCCGTGGGGCTCGCCGCGGGCTGAGGTGTGGGAGTGGCCGGCGCCACCAGGACACGCTGCACAGCGATGGTCTCTTTGTCGCCAGCGCGGGCGATCAGCCGGAAATCGGTGGTCACTTCGGGCCGAAAGGAGCGTTCGCCCAGGGGAGGCACGTCACCGAATTGCTCGATCAGCACACGCTCGGCGCCGCGCACGTCCCAGGCGACGCTCACAGGTTCGCCAGGCGCCACGAGGGGCGGGTTGGTGGTGAAGTAAACGACCACCGGGGCGCCGGGCTGTGGCGAGAGGGCTATGGTAGGCGTCGCGG
>JBDNDG010000342.1:0-5073 GCA_046719255.1 Chloroflexaceae bacterium | reverse complement strand
GCGTGTAGCTCGGGTTCTGCTCAGGGTTGCCGAAGATCCGCAACTGGATCGGCCGTCCATGCAGCGGTAGTTGGCGTACCGCCTGCACCAGCAGATGAACCCCCTTGTGCGGCACTATCTGGCCGACATAGCCAAGGCGGAGGACGTCGCCAGATGGCGGTGGCGGCACGGCTGCCAGTCGATCCATATCGAGACCTATGCGTATGATTTGCAGCCTCGTCTGGATCTGGCTGTGTGTGAAGATTCCTGCCAGGAACCGTGAGGGCGCAATCACCAGATTGACCCGCGCGAGGGCGGCGCGCAGATACGCGCGCCGCGCAGCCTGCTCATCGCGTCCCGCGTTGCTGGCCAGGGCGATCCAGGCCCGGCCTGCGGCCCCGAGGCTGACCTGGTCGGGGAGGCGGTAGCGCCGCCGGTTAAGGTTGAGACACCAGGCACAGCCGGCCGGGTCGGTGGGGATCTCAGCGCAGACCTTCCCGTCGCCGCGCAGCAGGGTGAAGCGCGGGCAGAGGAACCAGTAGTCGTGCAAGGTCACGATCCTTGGCACATCGAGACGGCAGGCTTCCTCCAGCACGCCCGCGCCGATCAGGTAACCGCTGTGCAGGTGGAGCAGGTCCGGCCGGTTGGCGCGCATATGTCTGGCGACCCAGGCGGCCACCATCGGGTTGGCATAGGTCCAATTCGTGGGCGCGTCGCGCAGCCCCAGGTGCAACCGCCAGACTGGCACGCCCTGGTAGCTGTCGTGCTCGGCTTCAACCCCTGCCACACGCTCCGGGTCGAGCGTCTCAACGCAGACCACCTCGGCCTCGTGCCCGTGAGCGAGGAGCCATCGCGCCAGGCGAAAGGTGTACAATTCGGCGCCAGCGCTGTAGCGCGGCGGGAAATGATGGACGGCGAGGAGGATCTTCATCCGTGTGCTCCTACGATGGCTCCACCGTGGTCCGCCGGGTAGCGATCAGACCACGCACAAAGGCGGCTTCATCGGGACCAATCACCCGCATCGCCAGTAGCAGACCAGCATAGAGCGCCCCGCCCATTGCCACAGTCACCAGCACCGGTAGATCCTGGAAGGTGTAGACCAGTGTGGCCATGGCGACGACTGCTGCGGCGGAGCGTGACAGAGCGCCCCAGTGCATCTGGCCGAGCAAATCGCGCATGAGCCACAGGTACTGCCCCACCAGCACCAGTTCGGTGATTACGGTGATGGTTGCGGCAGCCAGCGTGCCATAGCGAGGGATGAGCAGCAGATTGGCGACAATGTTGACACTGCTGCTAACAACGATCGCCCGTGCGACCAGGGCCTCCCGTCCGGCAATCACGACCACGTAGCCCAGAAACTCTGACAGGAACATCAGCGGAACGACCCAGATCAGCATTGCCAGGAGCGTGGCTGAAGGCCCATACTCAGGACCGAAGAGGAACCCCACCAGCGGACGGGCCAGGATGAACCCCCCGACGGCGATCGGCAGCGCCACCAGCAGCAGGTAGCGCAACAGCCGCTCATAGATCTTCGGCAAGCTATCGGGATTGGTCACAGCCTGGCGGGAGAGCGAGGGGTAGAGGGCCGTGTTGAGGACATTGGACAGGGTTACCAGAGCGAATACCAGATTGTAGGCGGCGTTGTAGTGGCCAGTGGGCTTGTCGCCGCTGAAGATGTTCAGCAGCACCGTATCAAAGCGGTACGAGATCCCCAGCGTCAGGCCGATGACGCCGAAGGGGAAGGCGGCCCGCAGCAGGGGAATCCAGCCCTGTCGGGTCAGCCGGCCCGGGCGGAGGCCGAGGTTCCGAACCGCGCGAACCACCAGCGCCGTCATCACGGCAACGCCGGCCATCGTGGCAATAATCAGCCCGTAGTAACCCAGGCCCAGCCAGAGCGCCAGGCCACCCAGACAGACGAAGACCAGCTGGTTGACCACCTGCACACCGGCGGTCAGGTCAAGGCGCTCGTAGCCGGCGAGCACGGCCTCGGTGCTGCCGTGGACGGCGTAGAGCAGCAAGGTCAGCGCGTTCAGCGCAATGGCGCCGATCATCATCGTGGGGCGCCCGGTGAGGATTGCCGCGCTTATCACCAGCAGCCCGGCAACCAGCGCCAGGATCAGCCGCATGGCCAGTACATCAGCGTAGAGATCCCTGATCCGCGCCTGACCATCAGGTGTGTCACGCAGGCGCGCTACCTCGCGCACGGTGTAGGGCGCCAGCCCAAGATCGGCAATGAACAGAAACACGGTGCCAAAGCCGATCACTGCCGCGTACTGGCCAAAGTCGCCGGCCCCGAGCTGGCGAATGATCAGCACTGAGAAGGCGAAGGAGAGCAGCTTGATCGCCATCTGAGCAACCAGACCGGCGATCGAGTTTCGTAAGACGGTGTTGGCGAGTTGCTGCATCTTAATTATGGTCGGTGTCGGAAGCGGGTTCGACTCTGCTCTCCTACTCACAAACGGTAGAGTCGCTCTGGCTCAGGCTAGAGCTGCCGCTGCGCCCACAATCCAGCCGAAGGCGCTCAGGTATTGTACTCCTTGCCCCGCCACCTGCCAGGCCAGCGACTCAACACGCCGGAGCCACGCATCGAGCGAAAAGTTCTCCTGGATCCACTGCCGTGCCCGATGGCCCATCCGTGCCACGCGCCGCGGTTCGTTCCAGAGTGTATCAATTGCTGCGGCCATGGATCGGTCATCACCCTGATCGACCAGCAACCCCGTTTCACCTTCGACGACGTACTCGCTCAGGCCAGGCATGCGTGTTGCCACAACCGGTTTGCCCATGGCCTGCGCGGCCTGCACCGAGGTGCAGCCGGCGCTCCACTGAGTCGTTGCCCGGATCGGCACAATAATAAACCGGCTCGCGGCATAGCATTCGCGCAGGCGATGCGGATGTACGAAGGGTTCCACACTGATGTTCGTCGGTAATGGTTCTTGCTCGTGCCCGCCGCGCCCCGAGACCCACGTGCTACCGACGCGTAACTGGCAGGGAACGTGCGGCAGGCGGCGCATGGCTCGAATGAGTGTCGGGTAGTCACGGTAAGACAGCCCGAGACTCTGGATAAACCCTTCGGTGCCACTGGAAGGCCTGTCAGGCCGATAGAATCGGGTATCCACCGGTGTGTGCAGGGCGACCACACGTTCTGGCTCCAGGTCCAGCGCCGCGCGCATGCCGTCTGCCTCAGCTCTGCTAATCGCTGCGATGATATCCCAGCGCCGTTGCAGTCTCAGGGCTTTAATCAGCCGTAACTTCTTTGGCGACATGCCGTGATGGAAGATAACGATATGGCCGACCCGCCGGTCGAGCAGTAATGCGAGTGGCACGCCGACCCGCTCCGAGAGGCTGATAACGCAATCATACCCCTTCTGACGGACCAGGCGCGCCGCGTTCGCCGCGAGACGCAGGTCGCTCCGCAACAGATCTTCAAATTTTTGTGCCAGCGGGCGAGCGGACAACCGGTTGTAGTCGAGATACTCTGAATTGAAGCGCTCGGCCAGTTCCAGGTAGTCAACACGTTGATGCTTGCCTGCGCGCACCTCTGCAGCCAGACCGGCAGGAGTTGAATTGGTGGCGATAATCAGTACTCGCATACGAAGACCCATACCGTTTTATACCATTTCAGATTGCAGATTTCGGATTGCAGATTGCCGCAGTGGCGTTGCAATGCGCGCTGGTGGGCATGCGGATACGGCCTGTTCAATTCCAATTGGTATTAGTCGTCCACGCGGCTGCGCCGTACACCACAGGAATGAAGGGCAAAGCCATCCCAAAACCTCCGGTGTGGAGGGCTTGCAATCCCCTGTAGGCAGGGGGTTGGGGAAACCTGGTGTTCCCTCTTTTCACGTTTAGATTATAGAATTCCGGATTGGCGTTCGCCGCTACCTGGCCCGGTACCCCGGTAGGGGTGACATGGGGCAGTGTAGCGAGTTGAGCTAACAGGGTGATAACAGTTCAGCTCCCGATAGATGACAGTTCTGTACTCTCACGGCAGCAGGGAGCGCAACGCGATCCGGAGGAACCCGCGGTTCCCGATGATCCGCGGTTCGGCTCGCAGCGCCGCTACGATGTGCTGGCGTATCTGGCGATGCTGCTGGCGCTGGTGATGGAGAAACACCATCCCGATGTGGTAGCCGCCGTAGACCCGGCGGCGCAGGTGGTGCGGCAACGGCACATCTGCGGGCAGATGCGCGAACACCCGGTCGAGAAAGGCCCCGGGATCGCCGGTGCGCGGGTCGAGAGCCGCGCCAACGATGCAATCCCGAATCCGCTCGTGCGCCAGGGTTGGGCAGCGCCGCCAGGCCAGGCGCAGGTGCTCCTGCCCTTCGGCGATCTGGCCGATGCGGAAATGGCGCATCGCCGTTTCGTAGTGCAGAATGGCGTAAGCCTCGGCTTCGAGCGCTTTGATGGTGGGGGGTAATGTGGGATCGCTGAAGAAGCGGGCGAGGTGGGTCTGCCAGCTTATGATCTGCCGCGGGTCAACCCGCGCAGTAATACTGGTATCGTGGAAGCGATAGACAAACAACGGCTCATCAATGTAGCCGAAGGCGTAGCCGGCGCGAGCAAGGCGGATCCAGAGGTCGGCATCTTCGGTACCATAGGCGGTTTCGTCGAAGGCGCCGACGGTATCGAGGCACGCGCGCCGGAGCAGGGCCGCGCCGGGAAAGAAAAAGAACTCGCGCCGCAACAGCGCCGTGAGCACGTCCCCCTGGCGCGCCGGATGCACTTCGCCAAGCACACGCGTGCCGTCGCGATCAACTTGCCACCAGGCTGAATAGACCAGCCCGTACTGCGGATGACGTTCCAGAAAGGCTACCTTCGCCGCGATACTCGTGGGGGCCAGCAGGTCATCGCTATCAAGGAACAGCAGGTACGCGCCCCTGGCAGCGCGCAGACCGGTATTGCGCGCCGCTGCCGGCCCCCGATTGGTCTGGCGCAGGCAGGTGATCCGCGAGCGGTAAGGCGCCAGCACAGCCTCGGTCGCGTCGGTTGAGCCGTCGTCAACCACGATCACCTCGATTGTGGCGTAGGTCTGGGCCAGAACGCTCTCCACCGCCTGACCAATGTATGCCGCGCTGTTGTAGGCAGGGATAATAA
>JBDNDG010000341.1:0-5091 GCA_046719255.1 Chloroflexaceae bacterium | reverse complement strand
AATGTTTAACATGTAGCCTCATGACCCATGGAAAGCATTGTAAAGTCTTGTTTCACACGTTATTGTACCCGACGCGCTATGGTACAATTGCCGGCGGAGGCTCCCGATGCTTGAATCAATTGACCACCGCCTGCGGCAGCGGGAGTATCTGCTGCAGATCAGCCGCGCGATGACCGCGCAACTCGATCTGGTAAGCGTACTCTCGCTGGTGATCAGTTATGCGGTCGAAATGACCGCCGGAACCTCGGGACTGATTGCGCTTTACGATGAGGACGGCAGCGACGAGTTACGGATTCGCGCCTCGGCGCACCTGTCACGTGAAGACTGGCCCGCCTTTGCCCGCCTGTTGACCCTGCCGCTCAGCGAGATTCCCCGGCGGGGTGAGGCGGTCCTGCGCGAGATTGCTGCCGATACGGGGTTGACGCTGCGCCAGATGATTGCCCTGCCGCTGGTGCTGCGCGATACGCCGGTGGGCGTGATCTACGTCTTTCGGGCGGCGCTGAACGTTGCCTTCTCGGCCAATGATCGTCAGGTGCTTCAGGATTTCGCCGACCAGGCGGCGATCGCCGTCTTCAATGCACGCCTCTACCAGGGCGTCCTGCGTGAGAAGCAGCGCCTGGATGCGACCATCGAGCAGTCAGCCGATGGGGTAATGATCATTGATAGTCGCTGGCGGATCGTTACCTTCAATAAGGCAATGGAGCATCTTACCGGCTGGTCGCGCGAGGAGGCCATCGGGCGGCCCTGCGCTGAGGTGCTCGCCATTCACAATCCCCAGGGGGTCAATATCTGTCTGGTGGATTGCCCGCTCAATCGCCTGCCCTACATTGCCAATCCGGTTGTCGAGGGCCGCATCGTCACCCGCGATGGGCGCGAGTTGTTTGTCCAGAGCCGTTATGCGCCCCAGCGCGGGCCTCAAGGGCAGTTTCTCGGCGCGATTGCCAATGTGCGCGATATTACTGCTCAGAAACAGGAAGAGGAGCTGCAGAATACCTTCATTTCGGTGATTTCACACGAGTTGAAAACGCCGGTCAGCATTATTAAGGGCTATGCCGGCACCCTGCGCCGCGAGGATGTGACCTTTACGCCCGAGCAGTACCGCGAGGGTCTGGCAGTGATTGAGGAGGAGGCCGATCGCCTGGCGCGCCAGATCCAGGATTTGCTCGATGTTTCACGCCTGACGGCGGGCGGGCTGCGTCTCGAGCTGACCGATGTTTCCCTGCCGCTGCTCGCCGCCGAGGTCGTGCGCGGCTTCGCCGCCACCGCCGGAGAGCGCTACCAGTTCGAGTTGCGCTTTCCCGACGATATGCCACCGGTTCGCGCCGATTATGAGCGTGTGCGCCAGGTACTGACCAATCTGGTTTCGAATGCGGTGAAGTATAGCCCCGAAGGCGGTACGATCCGCATCGGCGGCTGGAACGAGCAGGATTTTGCCGTTTGCTACGTGTCCGATCAGGGCATTGGCATTCCGCCTGAGGAGCAAGAGGCGATCTTTCGCCGCTTTTACCGCGTGGATAATCGCATCGCCCGTGAAACGCAGGGCAGTGGCCTCGGTCTCTTCCTCACCCGCGCCATTGTCGAGGCCCACGGCGGGCGTATCTGGGTCGAGAGCCAGGTGGGCAAGGGGTCGCGCTTCGTTTTTACCCTGCCCCTCGGGCGCCGCAAGCTCGTGGATCTGCGCCGCCCCGCGGAGCCTGAAGCGGCCTCCCCCGGCGAGTAGGTCTATTGCAGCCGTCGATGCGGCTTGCGCCGCTACCTGAGCAGGCCCGGCCTGCCCCCGGGCCGGGGGGGTTGCGGCAACCTCGCTTCCCCACCACCCCGTTGCAGGAGGCCCGGAAGGGCGCAGCCCGCGCTCGGGCAGGGATCCGAGGCAACCGGGGGTTTCCCTATCTTCAGCCCGCAAGGGCCACATTGATCAACAGGAGCGCCAACCCGTTCTGCAGGGCATGGTACAGCACCCCTGGCCAGATCGAGCCGCTGCGTTCGCGCAGATAGGCCAGGATCAGGCCAATGATGAAGAGGCCCGGCAGCAACTGCGGGATAACGTGGACCAGGGCAAACAGCGCCGCGTTGAGGAGTATGGCGAACGCAGGGCCGAGGTCGCGGCGCATCAGCGGGTACAGCATGCCGCGAAAGAACAACTCTTCGGCAAACGGCACCACTCCGGCCACCAGGATCAGCAGCAGCAGTACCTCGACCGGGGCAAGCGCCGCGCCACCGGTGAGCGCTTCGACCTGCGGATTCTCGAAGCCGCCCATTAGCAGGCCGACTGTCGCGTTGATCAGCACCAGGGCCAGCATGCCTGCGACGAAGAGCGGCGGCACCATCAGCAGGCTCCACCAATCGGGCCGGCGCAGCCCCAGTGCGGCCCGCCCGGCGCGACGCCCTACCACGGCATAGACCCCGCCAATCGCAGCGAGGTAGATCCCCAGTCCAACCACATAGACTGCCGGCGAGATCAGCCGCTGCTCCAGGGTCAGGCCGAGCGCTGCCACCAGGCCACGAGCCAGCAGCGCCAGCGCCGCCGCCGCCACCACGATCAGCAGCACGACCCCACCCACGTCGCGCCAGGTCCACGGGGGTGCGGCAGGCGGCTCGGGCGCGGGCGGCGGGGGAACGGCGGCGGTCAGGCGATCATCGCGCATACTGTGGTACTCTGGCGGGGTGCCGGTCACCCCGGCGGCCCTGAAGAGGGGAGGCCGGGTTTCCCCACGCCCCTGCCCGCGGGGAGGGTTTGCAGCGTTCCGCCTCCCTTCCAGCCTCTCCCCAGCGGGGGAAGGCGCCCGGTTCCTTCACCGGGCGGGGGAGGGACAGGGAGGGCGTAGCCCAGGGCATACATGTTGTCCGGGGAAACCGGGTTTCCCCGCCCCACCGCACTCGATGCGAGGTGGCTCATCACGACAACGTGTTCACCCGCGCGGGCGTGGAAGCCTCGTAGGCGGCAATGGCCTCCTCGTGCTGCTGGATGAAGCCGAGCTGGTCCACGCCGTGGATCAGGCAATGTTTGGCGAAGCCGTCAAATGGGAAGCTCACCGCGCGGCCTCCGGGCAACACCACCTGCTGGTTGGGCAGATCAACCGTAACGGTCGTCTCAGGGTCCGCTTCAATGTGGCTGAGCAGTTCGCGGTAGCTTCCTTCGTCCACTACAATCGGTAGCAGGCCGATCTTCAGGCTATTGTTGCGAAAGATATCGGCGAAGGAGAGGGCAATCACGGCCTTGAAGCCATAGCCCTGCAAGGCCCACGGGGCGTGCTCGCGCGAACTGCCGCAGCCAAAGTTGCGCCCGGTGACCAGCACGGTAGCCCCGGCAGCCTCGGGCCGGTTGAGTGGAAAGTCGGGGTTCGGCGTCCCGTCGGGCAGGTAGCGCCAGGCCTGGAAGAGACCCTCGGCCAGGCCACTCTTGTCGGTAACCTTCAGGTACGCCGCAGGGATGATCTGGTCAGTATCAACATCGTCGGCCACCAGGGCGACGGCTTTTCCGGTAAAGGTGGTAACAGGCTCCACACGCTCCTCCTGATTATGAAATGGGGAAACCGGGTTTCCCCACACCCCTGCCCCCGGAAGGGCACGCCCCCAGCACCGGGAAGGTTTGGCAGGGCGAAGCACTCCCGGGAGAATCTCTGTTCATGCCGATTTCATCTGAACGCTCCGCAAGCAGTGGTACGTCAAAGCGCACCGGGACGCCTTGCGCGACAGTCGGCGATCCGAAATCACCCATCGGAAGAAGAAGGATGTCCGGGAGGGCAGCGTCGTCCCGGACCCTGCCGTTCACGAGCCTGCCAGGGCGCCCTCGAGCATCGTCCGCGGGTCGGTGACGACGCCGGTGAGGGCCGTGGCGGCCGCGGTGAGCGGGCTGGCGAGCAAGGTGCGCGCGCCTGGCCCCTGGCGGCCCTCGAAGTTGCGATTGCTGGTCGAGATGGCATACTTGCCGGGCGGCACCTTGTCGTCGTTCATCCCCAGGCACGCCGAGCATCCCGCCTCGCGCCATTCGGCGCCCGCGGCGCGGAAGATCTCGTGCAACCCTTCGGCCTCAGCCTGCCGCTTCACCTGCTGGCTGCCGGGCACAACCATCACCCGCACGCCTTCAGCCACCTTGCGGCCCTTCCAGAGCGCCGCCACCTGCCGCAGGTCGCTGATGCGCGAGTTGGTGCAACTGCCGATGAAGACCACGTCAATTCTGTGACCCAGGAGCGGCTTGCCCGGCTCCAGGCCCATATAACTCAGAGCCTTGTCGAGAGCCTGGCGGCTGCTGGCATCGGACATGTGCTCGGGTGTGGGAATGGCTGCATCAATCGGCATGCCCATACCGGGGTTGGTGCCGTAGGTGATCATCGGCGCCAGGGTGCTGGCATCGAGGAACATCTCTTTGTCGAAGCGCGCCTCAGGGTCACTGGGCAACTGGCGCCAGTGCGCCACCGCGGCCTCGAAATCGGCGCCCTTCGGCGCGTAGGGGCGCCCGGCCACGTACTCAAAGGTGGTGTCGTCGGGGGCGACCATGCCTGCCCGTGCCCCACCTTCGATTGACATGTTGCAGATGGTCATGCGCTCCTCCATCGAGAGGGCGCGAATGGCCTCGCCCATGTACTCAAACACGTGCCCGGTGCCGCCGCCAACCCCGTACTTCGCGATGATCGCCAGAATGATGTCCTTGGCCGTCACACCCGGTTGTAAGCGCCCTTCTACCCGCACGGCGCAGGTCTTCGGGCGATACTGGAGCAGACACTGTGTGGCAAGCACGTGACCGACTTCGCTGGTGCCGATACCGAAGGCCAGGGCGCCGAAGGCACCGTGGGTCGAGGTATGGCTGTCGCCACAGACAATCGTCATCCCCGGCTGGGTCAGTCCCTGCTCCGGACCAATTACGTGGACAATCCCCTGGTTGGCGCTCCCCAGTTCGTAGAGCGGAATACCAAACTCGGCGCAATTAGCGCGCAGGCGATCGAGCTGCGCGATGGCCTGGGGGTCAACGACCGGAATGACGCCCAGCGCGTTCCGGGGCGTAGTTGGCGTCGAGTGATCCATAGTGGCAAGCGTGCGGTCGGGGCGGCGCACGCGCAGGCCACGCTGGCGCAGCTCGGTAGACTTGCTCCA
>JBDNDG010000340.1:0-5092 GCA_046719255.1 Chloroflexaceae bacterium | reverse complement strand
TCGAGGGGGCGTTGGGAACCCGGGTTTTCCCAATCTCCCGGGGTGTGCGGGCGCCCCGCCCGCATCCGTACACGTGCAGGCAATATCTCTGCGCAGCCGGGAGCCCGGGCGTGCATGCTTATACCGGCGGGAGGTGACAGGCGTAACAAGTAACTTTGATATGGCCCGATCTGGATGGCCGCCTGCCTTGCCCATGCCCGGGGCCTGGTGTAGCATGTTGGTGGTATGCAGAGGAATTGGCCCCACAGGCAGAGGTGCAGTTCGACAACCTCATCGCAGGCGGGAAAATCGGGTTTCCCCTTGCTGAGTGAAAGGGGACTTCCGTGCGGATTGCCGGAAACTACACCTTTGCAGCGACTCGCAAAGAGGTGTGGAGCGCCCTGAACGACCCTGAGATGCTGGCGCGCGCCATCCCGGGGTGTCAGCGTTTCGAGGTGGTGGGTGAGAATGAGTACGAGAGCACCGTGCAGATCGAAATGCAGGTCGTGCGGGGTACGTACACTGGTCGCGTCAGGATTGATAACATCGTGTCGCCCGAGTCGTATGATATTCACGTGGACGGCCAGGGAAGCAGTGGCTTTTTGAAGGGTGCAGGCACGGTGAAGCTGCGAACGGACGGGGCGCAGACTATCCTCGACTACGGCGGCGAGGCGGTGATCGGCGGCGCCGTTGCCGGCGCCGGACAGCAGCTGCTCGACAGCGCGGCACGGTCGCTGATCAGCCAGAGCCTCCAGGCGCTCGCCCGGCAGATCGAAGAGCGCCGGCTCCACGCGTCCGAGCAACGGGCCGAGGCGGAGGCTGCGCTGGCGGAGGAGGCACCGCCTGCCCATCCAGAGACGCCGATGGCGTTCAGGAAGGTTGCCAGCCCTCTGCCACCCGGAGACGCCCGTCGCACCATTACCGTCGCTGAAGGCCAGGGCCTCTCCGAGGATGCTGTTGTCCGCGATACAGTTGAAGACTTCTTTACCCGCCACCCCTGGCTGCCCTGGATGCTGGTTGCTTTCTTGCTTGGTTATATCCTTGGCCGCCGCAAGACGTAGGATGTCTTGCAACGGCGCCGTCGGGGAAAGCGGGTTTCCCCGGGGTGCACTTTAGCTGCCCATACGGCTGCGCCGCACAACGCCAGCACGAAAATACCTGTTCCTGGGAGGGCCGCGCCCTCCCAAACCCTCCCGCCCCGGAGGGGCATGGGGAAACCCGGTTGCCCCTATGTTCACATCAGGCCGTTGTGGTTGCAGGTGGAGAACTGCCGGGCTGCACCTCGCGGGCCAGACGTTCGCGGGCCATCTGCAACACGGCGCAAGGCCGCCCGTGCCGGTCGCACTGCGGGCATCCCGCTACCATGCGTTGCTCGTGCAGTTCGATAATCGCATAGGCCGAGCTCCAGAAGATGTTCTTCGGCCCCACCAGATCGAGCAAGCCGGTACGTCGAAACATATCCATCACAGACGGCTGGAGCGCCGTGAACATCACCTCGCCGCCACGGGCATGGTGCTCCTCGACAATCTGCCGCAGCGCCTGAACCCCCATTGCGTCAACCAGGGGCACACCACGCATACTGATCACCAGGCTGTGGTAATCCCCCGCCGTCTCGAATGCCTCCAGCACTGTGGTTACGCTGCCGAAGAAGACCGGCCCGGTCAGGTAGTAGACGTGGATACTCGGGCAACTGGCGGTGATCGGCATGCCCTGAGCCTGCAGGAACTCGGGATTGACGGGCGCGCTGGTGACAGCGGTGCTGGTGGCCGACTGACGCAGGTAGATGATCGCCGAGATGGCCAGGCCGATCAAGATAGCCTGGGTCAGATCTAGAGCCGCAGTAGCGAGCATGGTGATCGCAAACCCGACAATGGCGTGTTTGAGGCGGGTATTGACAAAGAAATGGATGCTCTCCCACTCATTCATACGCCAGGCAGTAACCAGCAGCACCCCGCCCAGGGCCGATAGGGGCACATAGCGGATCGCTGGCGCCAGGATCAGCGCGCTGAGCAACAGCAGCAGTGAGTGTATCAGACTCGTCACGCGGGTCACCGCGCCACTTTTGATCGCCACGCTAGTGCGGGCAATGGCCGCCGTGGCCGGCACGCCGCCAAAGAAGGGTATCAGCAAATTGCCGACACCCTGGCCGATCAGTTCCTGGTTGCTATCGAAGGGCTTGCCGCTCATCGTTGCCCCCACCGAACCGCAGAGCAGGCTTTCGATAGCCGCCAGCGCCGCGATCGAGACGGCAGGAGCCAGCAGTTCGCTCAGGTGATTCCAGGGAATGCTTGCCCAGGCCAGTCGGTGATCGAGCAGGATGGTACGCGGAATGTCGCCGATTATCGGAACCTGCCAGCCCAGCGTCAGGCTCAAAGCAGTAGCGACAATGATGCCGACCAGCGAACCGGGGATGGCTCTGGTGAAGCGCGGCAAGACGATCATTGTCGCCATCACCACTGCGGCCAGAGCGAGCGTATGCCAGTTGGGAACCACCGGATGGGTGAAGTAGTGGATAAGCTTCTCAATGGCATTCTCAGCCCTGGGGGTCGTCACACCGAGTACATTGTCGAGCTGGCCGATGGCGATGATCAGCGCGATGCCGCTGGTAAAGCCGGCAATGACCGGCGAGGGAATGAAGGTGACGTAGCGCCCCATCCGAAACAGGCCCAGCATGATCAGCATCATCCCGGCAAGAAGGGTGGCGATCCAGACCCCTTCGAGTCCATAGCGACCGGCCAGGCCAAGCAATACCGCCGACATTGCGCCGGTCGGTCCACTGATCTGGTACGCTGCGCCGCCCAACCCGCCGATAATCACCCCGGCCAGGATCGCGGTCACCAGGCCTGCTGGCGCATCAGCGCCCGATGCGACACCAAAAGCCAGCGCCAGCGGCAGACTGACTGCGCCAACAGTGATGCCGGCGAGCAGATCCTGCCGGAACCTGACGAGTGAGTAACCTTCGAACTCTCGGCGCAGCAGAACGAACAGGGGCAGACGGTCGAGCAGAGTTTGCATAGAGTGGGCATCTCAAAAATATTCAAATACTTTCATATTTGTATATTCATGCAGTGCAGTGTAACAGGAGTGCCTGACCCTGTCAACCCGGCAACCCTGGAAATGGAAAGCGGGAATGAAACGTAATGCTCGTGGGAAGACTTAGCCCTCCCACACCCTCCTCCGGGCAGGGATATAGGGAAACCCGGTTTCCCCACGACCGCTCGAGAGTATGGGGGGATGGTTTGTCACCCCACCGGCAGGGGATCAGGGAAGTCCAATTTCCCCAATCCCCAACCGCTGGCGGAGTTGCCTCACGCTCCGCAGGGGCATGGGGAAACCCGGTTTTCCCTATCTTTACATCAGGCAGTGTGGCGCTGGTTACAACGGGCGTGTACAATGCCTCCAGGCGTGCCACGCAGGTCGCCGACCATGCTGGCGCTGGAGATTCCCGTGTTCAGATCCATTCGCCGGTTTACTCATACATGGAGCGCTTCTCTTGCCTGGCGGCGCAGCGCCCTCCTCCCGATACTGCTGGCGCTGCTGGCAGGGCATTTTATCCTCGTGCAGTTACTTACTGGCGCCCAGTTCCTCGATGCCCCGCGGAATCTGCACTGGGGCCTGCTGACCTGGGAGCAGCCCGCCTTCCTGCTCGACGGCCTTGACATCTACGAGCGGATCAAGGGCTTTCCTCCCGACCCGCCCGAACTCGGACCTCTGGGGCTGTGGAAGAACCCCTACGCCGGCCTGCATTCCTGGTGGGGCCCGCTGGCACCGGGGTTGTTCGCGCTGGTCTGGGGCGCATCGCGCTCCTACACTTTGCTCCAACTGGTGATCCCGCTGGCTGCCGGGGCAACGGTGTTGCTTACCTACTGGATGGGGCGCGCGCTGATCGACGAGCGCGCCGCTGTGGTCGCGGCGATCTTTCTGTCACTCTACCCTCTCTTCCGCGAGTACGGCAGCGTCGCCTACAATGAAGCTCTGGGCGCGCTGGTGCTTACCGGGGCGCTGTTTGCCTACCTCCGTGGGCGCACAACGGTCGCGGTGCTGCTCGGCACACTGGCGGCGCTTACCAAGATGGACCTGCTGGCGCTCTACAGCGGCACGGTTGCCCTGAGCGCCTTCTACGACCGCTTTGCGGGCCGGCGTGAGTTATCGTGGTCTCACCACATCGTTTGTCTCATCGGTCCACTGGCGCTGGCCGCCCCGTGGATCTGGGGGCATTACCTGGGCGGTGGCGAGCGAACCCCGACTCGCGGGCTGTCGTTTGAACTGTTTACCATCATTTTGCCGATGATGGTAGAACTGACGTTTTACATTCCCTGGTACGGCGTGGTGCTTACGCTGGGTGTGATCGGTGCGATAATTGCCCGGGGCCTGCGTGCAGGCGCACTGCCGCGCCTTACGGCAATGGCGCTGGGCATATGGCTGGGTCTGGGGTTCCTGGTGGTGCTGATCTATTGTGCGACTCCGGGAGCGGGGAACAGCCCGCGCATCTTCATACCCGCCCTGCCGTCGCTGGCCCTGCTCTTCGGCGCCGGGTTCACGAGGTTGCCCCGGGCCTGGCAACGCCGGGCGGGTCTGTACCTTGGGGTGCTATTCCTCACCATCAATGCCTATGTGATCTGGTACCAGGCCGCAGCCTACGGCGCGCCGATCCGCGCCGCCGCGCCGGCCTTCCACGAGTTGCGGCAACGCGAACAAGGCTTTGTGCTCACCCCGATCTACTGGGAAACCATCCTCTACACGCGCCAGCGCGCCACCTGGTTCGAGGCTGACGACGTCTTTCGCGATACCATTATGGGCGATGCAGGGCACTTTGCCCACTACGTCGAGCAGCATCCCATCCGCTACGTCCTGCTCCCCAACAGCACCACAGGCCCCGGGCCGCGCAATCCGGCCGCGCCAGCGGTGCGGGCCTACCTCGACGCCCGCGCTGAACGCATTGATACCGGAGCCTGGACGTTATGGGTGCTGCCGCGCGCGTCTGACAACTGATATAAAAATGGGGGAACCGGGTTTCCCGGTGCCCCTTCCCCACGGGGAGGGGGTGCGGTGTTCTGCCCCCCTCCCAACCTCCCCCCGCTGGGGGGAGGCGCCCGGTTCCTGCCCCCGGCGG
>JBDNDG010000034.1:0-19611 GCA_046719255.1 Chloroflexaceae bacterium | reverse complement strand
GCGGGCCGCCAGCAAGCCGAAGGGGAAGGAGAGCGTGACCCCGAGGAGCGTGCCGATCAGCGCCATGTGCAGTGTTTCGACGATGTACGGCACAACTCGCGGCAGGGGGACGACGATCTGCGCCCGGGGCGCGCCGGGCACGGCCAGCGCCACCGGCTGCGCGTCCCAGCGAGGGGGGAAGATGCGCCGCAGGAAGTCGAGCATCGTGGGCGTGCCTTCGATCAGCGCGCCCGGGCTCGCGCCACTGCCGTGCAGTGACCAGAGCAGCACGCTCAGCGCGATG
The DNA here is from genome assembly GCA_046719255.1 of Chloroflexaceae bacterium. GTDB lineage: Bacteria > Chloroflexota > Chloroflexia > Chloroflexales > Chloroflexaceae > JACAEO01. The sequence continues at coordinate 19,328 of JBDNDG010000034.1, read as the reverse complement.
ATCACGGCCAGCACCTGGCGCAGGGTGAGGCGCGGCCAGGGGCTGAGCAACTGCTCGCGTTGGGCGGACGAGTGGTGCGGCGGTGTGTCAGCGGCCATGAGACGTCCCCGCTCCCTGCTCCAGCGCCTCCACCACAGGGCGGTCGAAGCGGTAGATCCGCTCCAGAGCCGACGTATCGAGGCCCTGCGGCGGGCCATCATAGACCACCTCGCCCCGGGCGATTCCCACCACCCGGTCGGCGAAGGTGCGGGCCAGCGTCACCTGGTGCAGGTTCATCACGGTCAATACCCCGTCTTCTCGGGCGATACGGCTCAGATCGCTGAGCACCTGCTCGGCCAGCTCAGGGTCGAGACTGGCGACCGGCTCATCGGCCAGGAGGAGCACCGGCTCCTGGGCAAGGGCGCGGGCAATCGCCACGCGCTGCTTCTCGCCCCCCGAGAGGCGGTCGGCGCGTTGCCGCGCTTTCTCCAGTAACCCGACCCGCTCCAGTTGCCGCGCGGCTATGGCGCGGTGATGGCGGTTGAAGTACCCCAGCAGACTGGCCGGGCCGGGGTTGTGCCCGAGCCGCCCGATCAGCACATTGGCGAAGGCCGAGAGCCGTTCGACCAGGTGGTACTCCTGCCAGATGAACCCCACCTGGCGATGGATCGCCCGCAGACGCTCCGGCCCCGCAGTGACAACATCCTCGCCCGCGAGGATGACTCTGCCCGCGGTGGGACGCTGGAGCCCCGCAATGCAGCGCAGCAGGGTTGACTTACCCGCGCCGGAGCGCCCGATCACTGCGACGATCTCACCCCGCCCGGCGCGCAACGATACCGAGCGCAGAGCTTCGTGGCCATTGGGGTAGACCACGCGCAGCCGATCGATCTCGAGCAGACTCACCGCGTTTCCTGTCCAGGGCGCCTGGAGCGGCGCCGCGTTGCGCGCATTTGCGGGCGGCAGGCTGTGCCTGTTCCGATCCGTGCGTCGCGCAGTGCCCGCCCGGGGGCGCAGCGCGACACTGGCCGCGTCCGGCTGTGCTGCGCCCTGCAGAAATGAAACGAGATTTGTCTGGGAGGGCTGCGCCCTCCCCAACCCTCCTGGTGAAGAGGAAACCGGGCACCTCCCCCCGGCGGGGGGAGGCTGAGAGGGGGCACGCGCTCCAGACCCTCCCCACCGGGCAGGGGGATGGGGAAACCCGGTTTCCCCGATGTGTTTCCCGGGGGGGGGCGCAGCCCTCCCAAACCCTCTCGCACGGGGCCTGTCTTCACCTCAGCTCTCTTCGTCATCGAGGGAAATGCGACTGTTTGCCACCTCGCTGGCCTGCACATAGCGACTGGGCATCAGCAGGCTGCCCCAACCGCCCGCGTCGCGCAAGGCAAACGGGTCGCTCCTGGCCCGGGCGGCGCGAGTGGCCCAGGTATGGCGCAAATCGTGTGGCGCGAGGCCCGTGATGCCGATCCGCTCGCCCAGGATGGCCACCCGCTCCCGGATGGCCCGCGCCGACATCGCGCCCCACAGCTCCCCATTCTTGCGCGAGCCCCGCAGCAGGGGACCGGAGGCGAGGGCGTCGGCGGCCAGGTAGGCACGGGCAGCCTCCAGCGCGTCGCGGCTGAGCTGGTGGGTTTGCGTGGCATGGACCTTCTCGCGGTAGAAGGTCAGCGTGCCGCGAGCGGGGTCGAGCGCGCCAACGTCGAGGGCGGCGAGTTCGCCTACGCGCAGGCCGAGGTCGGCCAGGAGGCAGATGATCAGCGCATCGCGGCGGCCCTGGGGGGTGTCGGGCTGCCGCTTCAGAGCGCGCACCTGTGCCGGGGTGAGCACAATCGGCGCGGGCTTCTTGGCCCCGATGCGGGTAGGGGTGGCGGCGCGGCGGCGCTGGGCATCAATCGCGCGGGCCTGGCGCCCGCCGTAGCCGCGCACGGTGCGGATCAGCGCCAGGGCCTCGGCGGAGAGCACCCCGGCGGCGTGGGCCAGGGCGCAATAACGCCGCACGGTAGCCAGGCGCACATTGATTGACCCGATGGCGTAGCCTTCCTGGAGCTGCCAGCGCAGGAAGGCCGCGATCAGCCCGTGGGTCACATTGGCCCAGGCGCGGGGATCGTAGGCCAGGCGCGCCCCGAAGGCAGGCGCCTGCGCCGGAGGAATCGCCTGCACCTGGCCGAGAAAGAAGGCGAAGAGGGCCAGATCGGCCTCCTGCCGGCGCAGCGTATCCGGGTCCAGCCGACTGCGATAGTCGTCGAAGGCCGTGGCGGCGCTGGCGGCATCGGCGGCAGCGGCAGCGCGGGGGTCAATGGCGAGAGGCGCGGCCAGCGGCCCCGCAGGTTCGGGCGCGTGCCCCGGGTCGTGTGACGCGCTCATCAGCAGATCCTGCAATCATCAAGGTCAGGCCCGCTTCGGAACCGGGTGTTCAGGCGCGATGGTTGCCCCACGGTCACCCCTGACCGGCCCGCAGAGGTGGTGAGAGCATCGGGGGGCCGGAGAACGGGGCTCCCGGGCGGACCTTTCCGGCATCCCGGTGGTTCGCGGCGCGGTTGTGCGGGCCGCCTGGAGGTATGATACCGCATAAAACGGGATACGGGGACATCCAGAAAAAAAGCGCGCCGTTGGATGGCGGACAGGCTGTCTGGAGTACCTGTTGACGTGTAGAGCAGGGTGCCACGCCAGGCACCCGGGCGGGACGCCCGGACTGGCCTGGATGCGGGCAGACTCCCTGCGCGCCCGAGAGAGGGGTGAACACGTACCGCTCGGAAAGGCCCTATGCCCCGAGGGGGGCCGCGAGGTGCGCGCGCAGATAGGCGCCGGTGTAGGAGGTGGGCAGGGCCGCCAGTTGCTCAGGGGTGCCGCTGCCCACGAGCCGCCCGCCGCCGCTGCCGCCGTCGGGGCCGAGGTCAATGACCCAATCGGCGCTTTTGATCATGTCCAGGTTGTGCTCGATCACCACCACGGTGTTGCCGCTGTCCACCAGCCGCTGCAACACCGAGAGCAGTTGTTCGATATCGGCGAAGTGGAGGCCCGTCGTCGGCTCGTCGAGAATGTAGAGCGTGCGCCCGGTGGAGCGCCGCGCCAGCTCGCTCGCCAGTTTGATCCGCTGGGCCTCGCCGCCGGAAAGGGTCGTGGCAGGCTGGCCCAGGCGGATGTAGCCCAGCCCAACGTCGCGCAGGGCCTGCAAGCGGTCGTTGATCGCCGGCACCCGCGCGAAAAAAAGCGCTGCCTCCTCCACCGTCATGTCGAGCACCTCGGCGATTGTCTTGCCGCGGTAGCGGATGTCGAGGGTTTCACGGTTGTAGCGTGTCCCGTCGCAGACCTCGCAGGGCACGAACAGATCGGGCAGGAACTGCATTTCGACCTGGATCAGCCCCTCGCCGTCGCAGGCGTCGCAGCGCCCGCCCTTGACGTTGAAACTGAAGCGTGAGGCATCGTAGCCCCGCGCGCGGGCCTCGGGAGTGGCGGCGAAGAGGGTGCGGATCGGGTCGAAGACCCGGGTGTAGGTGGCGGGATTGGAGCGCGGGGTGCGCCCGATCGGGCTCTGGTCAATGCTAATGACCTTGTCGAGGTGTTCGAGGCCGTGGATGGCATCGTGGGCGCCGGCGCGTCCCCGGGCGCCGTGGAGCACCTGGGCCGCTTTCGGGTAGAGGGTGTCCATAATCAGGCTGCTCTTCCCGCTGCCGCTCACGCCGGTAACAACAACGAAGGCGCCCAGGGGAATGCTCACGTTGATGTTCTGAAGGTTGTGCTCGCGAGCGCCGCGGATCTCCAGGCGCTTGCCGTTGCCGCTGCGGCGCTGTGGCGGCACGGGAATGCGGCGCTCGCCGCTCAGGTACTGGCCGGTCAATGAGCGCGGCTCGGCGATCACCTCCGCCAGAGGGCCACTGACGATCACCTCGCCGCCGGCTTCGCCCGCCCCCGGGCCAATGTCAACCACCCAGTCAGCGGCGCGGATCGTCGCCTCATCGTGCTCGACGACGAGCACACTGTTGCCGAGATCGCGCAGGCGCAGCAGCGTTTGCAGCAGGCGGTCGTGGTCGCGGGGGTGCAGCCCGATGCTTGGCTCGTCCAGCACATAGAGCACGCCGGACAGCCCGGCACCCACCTGGGTCGCCAGGCGGATACGCTGGCTTTCTCCACCGGAGAGCGTCACGGCCGAGCGATCCAGCTCCAGGTAGCTCAGGCCAACGTCGCAGAGAAAGGCCAGCCGGTTGCGGATCTCGCGGACAATCGGGGCCGCAATCAGTTTCTCGCGTTCGCTGAGCGTGGCCTGAGGCCGCTGGCGATGGCGCGCCTCCCCGGCGGCGCAACCCGCCGCGGCCTCCCCCTCGCCGGGCGGCCCGACCGTTGCGCCGTCCCTGCCCTCCCCTTCCGCTTCCCGCGATCGCCCCCCCGTGGTTCGACTCCCGATAGCCTCGAGCAACCCCTCGGCCCAGCTCAGCGCCTCGGCCACGGTCATCCGCGTGATCGCGGCGATGGTGTGCCCGGCGACCGTGATGGCGCGCACCTCCGGACGCAGACGGGCGCCCTCACAGGCGCCGCACGTGCGTGGTGTCATGTACCGGGCCAGGGCCTCGCGCTCGGCGTCGTCGCGGGTTTCGGCGAAGCGCCGCCGCAGGTTGGGGATGACCCCCTCGAAGGGCGCCTGCACCTCACGCGCCTTGCCGCCGATGTGGTAGCGCAGGGTCAGCGCCTCGCCGTTGGTGCCGTAGAGCAGCGCGCCAACCACTTCGGGCGGCAGGGCGCGGAGCGGCACATCGAGCGAGAACCCCAGATGCTCGGCCAGCGAACCGAGCAGGTCGTCGTAGTAGCGCCGGTTGGTCCGACCTCCCTCGGCCCACGGCGCCACTGCCCCGTCGCGCAGCGATTTGTTACGATCCGGGATGACCAGGGCCGGGTCCAGTTCCTGTACCACTCCCAGTCCTCCACACACAGGACAGGCGCCCCGGGGGTTGTTGAAGGAGAAGTCGCGGGGTTCCAGGCTGCCCAGGTTCACGGGGCCGTGGGTGGGGCAGGCGAACTGTTCGGAGAACGTCAGCTCGTCGCCGCCGAGGATACGAACCGCCATCTGCCCGGCGCCCAGTTTCAAAGCCGCTGCGACTGAGTCGCTCAGGCGCACGCGGTCGGGGTGAGTGGAGGGCGGAACGTCCCCCGGCGGGCGCCGTATCACCAGGCGGTCCACCACGGCCTCGATGGTATGGGGACGGTACTTCTCCAGCTTCGGCGGCTCGTCCAGTTCGTAAACCTCGCCATCAACGCGCACGCGCACAAAGCCGCGCCGGCGCAGATCGTCGAAGATGGCCTGGTGCTCGCCCTTCTGGCCCCGCACCACCGGGGCGAGGACGAGGATCCGGCTGCCATCGGAGAGGGCCAGGAGGGCGTCCACAATCTGTTGCGGCGTCTGGCGGGTCAGCGGGAGATTGCACTGCGGGCAGTGGGGATGGCCGATACGCGCGAACAGCAGGCGCAAGAAGTCGTAGATCTCGGTGACGGTGCCGACGGTTGAGCGGGGATTGCGGCTGCCACTCTTCTGATCAATCGCGATGGCTGGCGAAAGGCCGGTGATGGAGTCCACATCCGGCTTTTCGATCTGTCCGAAAAACTGGCGCGCATAGGTCGAAAGACTCTCGACGTAGCGGCGTTGCCCCTCGGCAAAGATCGTATCAAAGGCCAGAGAGCTTTTCCCCGAACCCGACAGACCGGTAATCACCACGAGCCGGTTGCGCGGCAGCCGCACATCAATGTTCTTCAGGTTGTGCTCGCGGGCACCGCGGACGACGATCCAGTCCATATCCGGGCCTGTGTGCTCCATACGTCTCAACCGAAGCTGCGACAGGGAGGGTCGCAGGGCAGACGTGCCCTTCCTGCACCATCGTCTTTTCTGGCGTTGCTGTGCGCCGGGCCTGGCGCGCATCTCCATGGAACAGTGTGTCATCGTAGCATAGAACCCCTGCCCGGGCAAGTGGCCCATGCCGTGAACGCAACAGTCTCGTAATACGCTTTGAAGCCCGCCCCCCGCAGCCGTTCGAGCGCGCGCCGCCGACCCTGCTTCGTACGACCTGTCTCACCGACAGCGCTGAAGGGTCGGGACCATTGTCATCCTTGTCAATGACTTAACCAATTTTATACTACCACTGCGCCCGCCGGAATGGCCACCGCGCTGCTCATCGAGAGGGCGCCAGTTCCGGGAATATGGGCCGGGGCGCGGTGGCAGTGTCAGCGCGGCCAGCGTCGCCTCACCAGCGGCGTAAGCGCCGGCATCGCACCACTGGCTCACCACCGTACCAATGCAGGATGCGCGGGGAACCCTGGTGGGCGCCTCCCACATCGCGATCCGGCACCATCACGGTGGCGGGCCGCTACACTCGCAGCGCATGAAACGAGGCTCTATGAGGCTAACCCGACGGAACCTGCTTGGCAGTGGCGTGGCCCTGGCGACCGCTGCCACAACCGCGCACACGCTGGCTGGCGATCCGGCGCCGGCCCTGGCGGCCTGCCAGGTGTTGCCCCCGGCCTCTCCAGCGATCGTTGCGCTCAACCGGCTCGCCTATGGGATGCGTGCCCAGGATCTGGCTGCGTTTAATGCCCTCGGCGCCACCCCCGACGAGTGCTACGAGCGCTGGGTTGAACAGCAGCTCAACCCGGCGACAATTGACGATAGCGCCTGTGAGCAGCAGATCGCGGCCACGCGCCTGAAGATCCGTTATGGCACGGTGAACCAGGCTCGGCCCCTCGAATTGCTCGGCGCCAGCACCACTGAACTGTGGACCCGCGCCAATAGCGGTATGACCATGGACTGGAGCGAGCGGGTCCGGCCCCTCAATGAGGTGCGCGTCGCCACCTGGATCCGCGCAGTCCATAGCCGGCGGCAACTCTACGAGGTCCTGGTGGACTTCTGGCACAACCATTTCAACGTCAAGGCCACCGCCGATGGCAACATTGCCGCCACCTGGCCGGCCTACGACCGCCTGATCCGCGCCCACGCCCTGGGGAACTTCCGCACCTTTGTCGAGGAAGTGGGCAAGAGTGTCGCCATGATGCTCTACCTCGACAACGCCACCAATCGCGCAGCCGGGGGCGAAGGCGGCAATGAGAACTACGCCCGCGAGTTGTTCGAATTGCACACCCTCGGCTCTGACAATTATCTCAAGTTCTACAACAACCGTGGCCTGATCGAGACCATCAGCTACGGTAACAAAACCTTTCCGCGCGGCTACATTGATGACGACGTCTACGAAGCGGCCCGCTGTTTCACTGGCTGGACGATCGCCAACGGGCGCGACGGGCGCCCCAATACCGGCGAGTTTTTCACCCTCAACGCCTGGCACGACACCAACCCCAAGACCGTGCTGGCCGCGCGTCCGGCGCCGGGCATTCCACCGGCCCCCAATGTCGATCGCAATCAGACCGCTCTAGATGATGGTCGGCAGGTCTTTGATCTGCTCTGCGACCACCCCGGCACGGCGCGTCACCTTTGCACCAAACTGGCCCGGCGGCTCATCGCCGACGATCCGCCGCAGCGGGTGATTGACGCGGCAGTCGAGGTCTGGATGGCCAATCGCCGGGCGCCCGACCAGATCCGCCAGGTGGTGCGCACGATTGTTCTCTCGCCTGAGTGTCGCGCCACCTTCGGACGCAAGATGCGCCGGCCGCTCGAGGCGCTGTGGGCCTTTCTCCGCGCGACGGACGCCCGGCTGCCCAGCGATGTGGAGTCCGTTGATGGCGATGCCACCCGCGGTGGCTACTGGAGCAGCCTGTTCTACAATGCCGACCAGAGCGGCCACCAGCTCTTCGATTGGGATACGCCAACCGGCCACCCGGATACGGCCAGTTACTGGGCGAATACCAACAGCCTCCTGGTGCGCTGGAACAGCTTCTATTCGATGACCCAGTCGTGGGGCGGCAACGTAGGCATTGACATCATTGCCCAGACCAACCTGAACGCCTCGTGTCGCCAGATCGTGGAGGATTGGGCCAGGCGCCTGTGCGGTTTCGAGTTAACGCCCCGGGTTCGTGCGGAACTGACAAACTTCCTCGCCTTTGGCGGCGACCCCAACGCCCCGCCACGTCCAACACCGCGTGCTCCAGACTGGGGCGCGATGGAGGGTGTCCATGATCGGGTGCGCGCAATGGTGCACCTTCTGGCAATGAGCCCCGAATTCAACCTGCGCTAGGTCCTACGTCTAGCGCGTTCTGCTGGAGGGTTGACCTTCCCCCCTGGTCGCCCTCATCGGGCCGGGCGGGTTCCCCCCTCCGCCCGGCCTTATCCTGGATCAGGTTCGAGCGGGCCAGGCTCGCCCACCGCTACCCCGGGCCCTCCCGGGCAACTCCGTTTCATTACGGATCAGGAGGAACAGATCGTGGAAGTTACACGACGAGAGTTTCTGGTAGGATGCAGCGCGGCGATCGCCGCCCTGGCAGCCGGTCGGCTCAGCCAGCTTGTCTTCGCCGACCCGGTGAGCGCCGCTGACAGGAATGAGATTCTGGTGGTCGTCTTCCTGCGCGGCGGGTGCGATGGCTTGAGTCTGCTCTGCCCCTACGACGACCCGGCCTACCGGCAGGCCCGTGGCCCCCTGGCATTGCCCCTGACGGGCGAGAACGCCCCATTGCGGATCGATCCGCGCAACCCCTCCTACGGCACGAGCAGCTTCGGCCTCAACAGCAAAATGCCTCACCTCAGGGAACTCTACGACGCCGGGCGGCTGGCCCTGATTCACGCCTGTGGCCTCGACGACGATACGCGCAGCCATTTCGATGCGATGGATTATATCGAGCGCGGGACGCCGGGCAACAAGACCACCTCCAGCGGCTGGATCACCCGCCATCTGCAAACCAGCGGCCTGAGCGCCGGGCTGCTGCCCGCGGTCTCGGCAGGTAGCCAGACGCCGGCCTCGCTCCTGGCCTACCGCGATGCGGTGGCGATGCCCAACCCTCGTTCGTTTACCATCAACAGCTACTGGCGCTACAACCGCCCCGAGGAAAACTATCCGCTGATGCGCACGCTGGAGAGCTTCTACCCCGGCAGCGGCCTGAACCCCCTGGACGTCGCTGGTCGCCGCACAATCGAGACGATCAAGGCCATCCGCGCTGCCAATCCAGGTACTTACACCCCGCGCGATGGCGTCACCTACCCCACCGGCTCGTTTGGCAATGCGTTGCGCACCGTCGCGCAGTTGGTGAAGATGGAGCAGGGGCTGCGCATCGCTACGGTGGACCTGGGGGGATGGGACACCCACGAGTACCAGGCCCAGAGCGACGGCAACGGCTACCTGCCCGACCGGCTGGGAATGCTCTCCCGGGGCCTGTTTGCCCTGTACAGCGACCTGATCGATTACCAGGGCCGCCTGACCATTGTGGTGATGAGCGAGTTTGGCCGGCGCCTGGGGCACAACGCCAGCAACGGCACCGACCACGGTCACGGCAACGTGATGCTCGTCCTCGGCGGCGGGGTCAACGGCGGGCGGGTCTACGGCTCCTGGCCCGGCCTGCAAGACCTGGACCAGGGTCAGGATCTGCGGATCACAACCGATTTTCGAGTCGTGCTGGGCGAGATTATTCTCAAGCGCCTGGGGAACCGGAATCTGGGAGCAATCTTCCCCGGCCTGACCGAGCAGATGTTCCAGCCGCTGGGCCTGGTCAGCGGCGTGGATCCGGGGCCGATCAACTGGGCCAGCGCCGCCGAGGAGGAGCTGGCGCTGCCCGAGCAGAGCCGCGATCTGCCACGACGGCTCTACCTGCCGATCACGGCGAATTGCTGAGGTCAGGGAAAACCGGGTTTCCCCCGACCCTCCTGGCGTTGGGGGCTTGCTCCCCACAGGGCAGGGGCGTGGGGAACCCTTCAGCTGTCGATGCGGCTGCGCCGCACAACACTCCCCGCTGGGGGTGGGTTCCTGGGAGGGCGTAGCCCTTCCAGGCCCTTCCCGCGCACGGGCTATTTTCCCGTTAGCGTGGACAGGCTACCAGGTAGCGAAGCTCAGCCGAAGGCCGCCAGTTCCCGCGAGAGGTGCTCGAGATCGCCGCTGGTGATGGGTGCCTGAAGCCTCTCGACGGCGGAACGCAGCCTTACGCAGCGGTCGGCGGCGGGAGTCTCGGTACAGAGGCCGAGTATGGCCCGCAGCACGGCGACGTAGGGGCGCGCCAGGTCACCCGGCGCGAGGGGCTGTTCCATCACGCCCAGGTCTGCTTCGATCTGGTGGCGGGCGCCGGCCCAGTCAATCACGCCGGGCAACTCGGCGCTCAGCTCCAGCAGCCGCGCGACGCGTGCAACGGCCGTCAGCCGCGGCTCAGGAGCGGTCGGCGCAAACGACCCGGCGAGGTCGCGTGCCTCGTCCCTGCGGTCGTCTGAAGGGACTGCGGGGGCAACGGGCGCGCGCCCCTCGCCTGGCGGCATCGTCTCACCCGCGATCAGCGCCTGGAGGCGGGGCAACCCCGCCAGCAGCAGCTCCTCGATCTCCCGCGCATACTGCACCCAGGCGCCGACCTGCATGCGGAAGGGATCGGGAATGTCACGCTCGCGCCCGGCAAGTTCGCCGAGGGCGGTAACGGTGGCGCCGGGATGTCTGGCGCGCACGGCCCGGGCCACGCCCCGGTCAACCGCGATCAACACCCGGGCCGCCTGCGCCAGGTCGGCGGTCAGCGAGCGGGCGCGATGCGCGCTCACATCGAGGCCAATGATCAGCAGCGCATCGCGCGCCTCGGGTTCAGCGGGATCGTCATCGTGGCCGACCACCCCGGCCGACTCGATGCGCCAGGCCAGGCCGCCCTGCGCGGCAAGCCGACGCAACAGCGCCACCGCCATCGGCGCGCGCCCGGTGTCGGCAGCGCCGACGATCAACACGAAGGGTTCGTCCATAGTGCATATGTTCAGGCGACCTGTTCGGGCGCCAGCGCAACGTCAACCGCGTCCAGATGTGCCAGGCCCGATCTCCCCTTGGCGCATCTGCACTCCACGAGCGCGCGAATGTGCAACCTGGCGCGCCACGACTCGCCTGGATTGTAGGCGCGCCGCGGGGGGCTGTCAACTGTTCTGTCAGCAAATTTTCAGAAAAATTTGACCTTTTTGGGAGTCTGTGCTATCCTTCCGCCTCGCTGGCAACCATGACCGTTGCCGTGTATCACGTCGCCCGGGCGCGACCAATGACCAGGAAGTTGTGTTTGTGAGGCGCCAGGCGCGGCCTCGGGCATCGTCGCCCATTCCGCGCCGGTATCGAGCCGGTTCCGCTCACGGTCTGGCCCTCTGCGCGTGTCAGCCGGATCCACGTCGATCGCCAGGGAGCCTTGCTCCCCCTGACCAGGAGGTTGCCCTTGCCACGTTTGCATGCGTTTCTGCCATGCCGCAGCGACGAGCATCGTGCCACCACGTTCCGCCCTCTTCTCTGGCTGCTGGCTTTCTGTCTCTTCCTGCTCACGACCCTGAGTCCCCGTTCGCTCCAGGCCGCTCCGGCGCTGATCCTGCCAACCCCACCCGGCGAGGACTGGCGCATCCTGCAGGGCTATGCCTGCGGCACGCACAACAGTTGGGATCGCTACTCGCTCGATCTGGCCCAGGTCAATGGGCCAACCTACAATGCGCCGATTCGCGCCGCGGCCGGCGGCGCGGTCTGGTACTGGGAGAGCCGTAGCGGCACACTGATTTTGCGCCACAGCGGGAACTTCTTCACGATGTACACCCATCTGGCCCGGGCCGTCTCCACCCAGCCAGGGCGCTACTTCCAGGCGGGGGAGACCCTGGGCTTCGCCGGGGACCGTGGCTCGCCAGGGGTGCCCCATCTGCACTTTACGGCCTTCACCGCCCGCAGCGACGGCTGGAGCGGCAAGCAGTCGGTGCCGCTGCGCTTTGCCGAAGGGTTCGATCTGCCGGAGATCGGCGGGTGCAACCAGCACGGCGGTAAGATCCTGCGCGCCGCGTCCATCAAGGCCCCCGAGGTCGCGTTCCAGAGCGCAGCGCAACCGGGCCAGTGGTACGCCTCAGACCAGCGGATCGAGTTTGTCGTGGCCTGGGGCGGAGGTGGTCTCAGCCAGGCCTGGAACCGTGAGCCGCCCGCCGATGCCCCGATGTTTGCCCGCGTCACCGACGGCTATGCCCAGATCGCCGACGCCGGAGAGGGGATGCACACACTAAAGGTGCGCGCCTGGGGTCCGGACGGGCGGGTGACCCTGGCCGAGTTCGGGCCGATCGGCTACGATGTCACGCCCCCCGGTGCACCGGCTCCCATCGGCGATCTCAGCGTCCCCGCAGGCCCCGTGGCGCTTCAGTGGCAGCCCGCCAGCGACGCGCACTCAGGGGTCAAAGGCTACCGCATCTACGTCGGCGCCAACCCGGAAGGCACCTCCGAATGGTTCACCGCCGAGCCTGCCGTGAAAACCGAGCCACTGGCGCCCGGCCGCTACCTGGTGCGCGTCCAGGCGCTGGACGTGGCGGGGAACGCTGGCGCGTGGATCACCCTTGGCGCTATCACCGTAGGGCCGTAGGGAGGACCCTTCGCCCCGGGGGAGGGTTGGGGAGGGCGTAGCTCTCCCAGGAAAAAAACTTCATCTTGTCAGCGCATGGGGAAACCGGGTTTCCCCATGCCCCTGCCTGTGGGGAGGGTTTGGGAGGGCTGCGCCCTCCCAGGAATAAACCTGATTCTCACCTTGTTACTGGGCGAGGTAACCGCATACCGCATGGGCTGCTCACAAAGAATGATCATTCGTAGTTCGTGGCGACACGCTACGCTCGCCATTGGACGACACGGGCAGTAACTCCGAGCGGCTGAATGAGCGAGGTACACTCTGTACAGGCTGAGGGGTTTCAGGCTCAGCGCTGCCGATATCTAACTCGTGCAGGCGCTTTGCACTGTTGAACAGGTTGCGCTCGAAACTCCCGAGCATATCATTGTATTTCGCGATGCTATCGTTTAATGTTTTGCCGAGCTTTCCAACATGTTCAGCTACACTCTGCAATGCCCGATAAACCTTATCACCCTCTTCCTTGATCTTACGGGCATTCTCGGCCAGACGAGCTTCGCGCCAGCCGAGGGCAATCGCTTTAAGAAGGGTGATTAGCGTAGTCGGAGTGGCCAGAACGATGTTGTGCTTGAATGCAAACTCCAGCAGGTCAGGATCTTGTTCCAGAGCCGCGCGGTAGAAGGCCTCGCCAGGAATAAATAACACCAGGAAATCAAACGTGTTACCAAAATTGCGCTGATAATCGCGCTTTGTCATATCCGTAATATGGTTTCGGATATGTTCGGCGTGCTGTCTGAGATACTCTCCGGCCTGTCGCTCATCATCGCATGCGTGCGCCTTGAGGTAGGCTTCCAGAGGGGCCTTGGCATCCACAATAACGACCCGTTGGTTGGGAAGGCGCACGAGCAAATCAGGACGCTGAATTCTTCCATTCTCTGTAGGTGCAGCGTGCTGCTCCAGGAAATCGCAGTGCTCGCTCATTCCTGCCACCTCGACGACCCGTCGAAGCTGGACCTCACCCCAGCGTCCACGGACCTGAGGCTGGCGCAGACTGCTCACCAGTTTTGCGGTCTCTTGCTGTAGCAGTCGCTGATCGTGAGTCACCTGCCGAACCATCTGCTCGATGCCACCGTATGCTTTCTGGCGTTCCCGTTCTAGCTCAGCAAGTTTGCGCTGCTGTTCATCCAGGGCTGCCTTGAGCGGTGCGGTCAGGGTCTGGATTTCCTGCCGGGCGCGCTCGTTGAAATCGCTGCTGTTTGCGCGAAGTGTCTCCTGGCTGATACTGGCGAACATGTCACGGATGCGTTGTTCAGAAAACCCGTTGGAGCCAATGCGAGCCAGGACGAACCAGGTGACGACCGTGCCGATGACAACCCCTCCTCCAACCGCGACAAGAAGAATGAACCCCTCCATGGCGAAACCTCCTGCGATGCTGGCTGCGATGTGGTTAAGCCACGCGTACTGATTTGACAACCGGGGAAACCGGGCTTTCCCGCGCCCATGCCCGACGGTGCGGCAAACGACCCTGCCAGCCAACCACCGGGGGGTGGGAGGGCACAGCCCTCCCAGGATCACCGTGTTCTTGGGTTGTGCGCCATACGCACAACTACAGTCGGTCGTTGCGGATTGTAGTGTTGCAGCCGTACCAATCCGTAACCGACTAACCGTTTTGCCTCCTTAGCGCTGCCCGACGGCGGCACGGGCCAGTCGCCAGAGCGCGCGGTGCCGGGGCATGAGCTCATACACCTTACCGGTTACCCCATCGGTGGCTGAAGAGGCCATTTGCAGCGCCATTGCCGCGGTTTCTTCGGCGGTGGTGCCGAAGATCCGCATCACCCTCGGGAAGGCTTTGAGCGCCTCAGCCGCGGCCCCGATCGGCTTCCACTGTGTGTCATATCTGTTGGCACGATGCCTGGCGCCAGGACGTTGATCGAGAGAAACGCCTTCTGGTCGGCATACTCGCGGGCCAATCCCTCCGTGAGCCGCACGATCCCCGCCTTGGAGGCGCTGTAGGCGCTCAGGAAGCGCTGGGCGCGCTTGTACCCCCCGCCGGTGACGTTGATGATCTTGCCGTAGCGCCGTTGCAGCATGTGCGGTAGCACGGCTCGACAACCGTACAGGCAGCCGAACAGGTTCACGCGAATCACGCGCTCCCATTCCTCGGGAGGGACGTCGAGGGTGTAGGCGAACGGCCCGGAAATGGCCGCGTTATTGACCCAGATATCTACTTTCCCAAAGGCCGCGATAGCGTGACGGAAGAGGGCGCATACCTGCTCCTGGTCGCTCACGTCGCAGGCGATCCCCTCACAGGTAATGCCCCTGGCGCGCAACTCGTCAACTGTGCGTGTTACGGCCTCGGCCCGCGAGGAAGAGACCACCACGCGCGCGCCGGCGTGACCGTAGGTTTCGGCAATCGCCCGTCCGATACCGCGGGTGCTTCCGGTGATAACCGCCACTCGATCGTGGAGTGATGCCTGCCGCTTTGCCATACCTGGAACCTGAGAGGTGCAATGCGGATGCTGTCTGACACGGGGTTACTTGCGCGGGCGAACGATCAGTGTCTCGCCCTGGCGGGCGGCCTTGATCGCCGTGGTGCCTCGCAGCCCGTCCGGGAGCAGAATGTGACGCCGGTAGATCCCCGCGCGCACGATCAACTCGTCGCCGCTGAGGGTCAGGCCGAGGGTCTCGCGGGGCAGGCCGGGCACATCCATTGCCACCATCGGGTCCGGTGGCCCGCTGAGGCGCACCGGCGGCGGCAGCGGGGTCCGGGGCAGCGGCGAGGCATCGGCGTAGATCCGCGCGCCGAGGGCGGCGAGTTCCACCGGGCCAGCGGGTGTCACCGTTGCCGGCATTCGCAGCAGGGGGCGCTCCTTCCAGATGGTCGTGGCCTCACCGGTGACGTGCTCCTGCTCCTCAACCAGGGGGGTAAGACCGTCGGTGCAGGGGAGCAGCGGCCCGGCGATAATCGCTTCAACGGCCAGGCCGAAGAGTTGCAGCGCCGGCAGGGCCACGCGCGCCTCGTCGAGGCCAGAGCGATCGGCGCGCAACACATAGCGCACCCTGGCCCGGGTGGGCGCCACGGTTTCATCGCGCAGTTGCTCCAGGCGCACCCGGGCCTCTTGCAGGTTGCTGGTCCACTCCATAGGAAAGGGCAGTAACCCGATGGGCACCAGCGCGCGCGAGACCGACGCGCTGGAACGCCCGGGGCCCCGGTCGAGGCCGAGGAACAGGCGCATCGTCCAGCGAAACGTGTCGGGCACGCCGAGGGCGCGGAGCAGGGTATCGGGTGGCCCCGCATCAACACAGACCAGGTCATAACCGGCGCCCAGGGTGCGCAAATTGGCCACGGCCAGGAAAAGGTCGCTTCCGGGGATCACCGGCAGCTCGTCGCCGGCAATCGGGGTTTTCGCGGGCAGCGCAGACCAGATCCGTGCCAGGTCAGCCAGGGGGTCGAGGCACCAGGCATCCAGCCCCGGGCCGACGGGGTGCGGGTCGCCGCCGAGGGGTACTCGAGCCAGCGTCGCGACTGCGTGAGAAGGCCCGACACTCGCGAGCAGCGTTCGCGCGCCGACAGCGGCCGCTGCCGCGGCGGTAGCGGCGGCGGCCAGGGCGGTAATACCTGCAGGACCGGTGAAGATGAGCATTTGCATGCTCTCTAGTGTAACACGTTCCGCGGGTGCTTGCGGAGGGAAGGCGCTCGTAAGGGTTTGGGAGGGCTGCGCCCTCCCAGGAACCAACCCGCCAGCGGGGGAGGGTTTGGGAGGGCTACGCCCTCCCAGGAATAGGTATGTTCATGCTAGCGTTGGGCGGTGCAGCCGCATCGACGGCTGATGTGAAACGATGGGGAACCCGGGTTGCCCCATACCCCTGCCTGTGGGGGCGGCAAGCCATGTTTACCTCACATCAATGCCAGTGCTGCCTCGAGGTCGGCGATGAGGTCCTCGACAGCCTCGATGCCTACGGAGAGGCGCACCAGCATCTCACTGATGCCGCGCTCGGCGCGCCGCTCGGCGCCGAGGTCGCGATGCGAGGCCAGCGCCGGCACGCTCACCAGGCTGTAGATGTCGCCCAGGGTGGTGGCGGGAAGAAACAGGCGCAATCCGTCCACAAAGCGTTGCAGGGCCGCCGTATCACCGGCCAGTTCAAAGCTCACCAGGCCGCCGAAGCGCTCGCCAAAGGCTGCTGCCGCCAGGGCGTGCTGAGGGTGGCCGGCAAGACCGGGATAGTAGACGTGGAGCACAGCGGGATGGCTTGCGAGAAAGGTGGCGATACGGGCGGCACTGGCGCACTGGCGCTCGAAGCGCAGGGCCAGGGTCTTCATGCCGCGCAGCACCTGCTGGGCCTCAAACGGCCCCAGCACGGCGCCCAGGAGCCGCGCCTGCCGCCCCAGGGTGTCGTGCAGCAGAGCGGTGCGGGCCGCTGCCACGCCGCCCAGCGCGTCGCCGTGACCCGCCAGGTACTTGGTCGCGCTGTGAACCACGATGTCGGCGCCCAGGCTCAGCGGGCGTTGCAGCACGGGGGTAGCGATGGTGCTGTCAACGATCAGCCGCGCCCCCACGGCCCGGCAGCGCGCCGCCAGACCCGCCACGTCAACCACGCGCAGCAGGGGGTTGGATAGTTGCTCGACGAGTACTACTTCAGGACGCAGATCGGCCAGGGCCGCCTCGACCGCATCGAGGTCGCACATATCGGCATAGGCCACCACCGCGCCACGGGGCACGAACATCTCTTCCAGCAGCACCGTGGTGGCGCCGTAAAGGTCGCGGGCGGCCAGGATGACGCGGGGGTGCGGCGCGCTTTCGCCGCGGGGCGTGGCTGCGGCGAGCAGGGCGGCGTGCAGCGCGGCCATCCCCGAGGCATAGGCCACCGCCCCCCGCGCGCCCTCGATCGCGGCGATGGCGCTCTCCAGCGCGGCGACGGTGGGGTTGCCGTAGCGCGAGTAGAGGTAGCCGGAACCGCTCGCGAAGGCGGCATCAAGCTCGGCCAGACTGGGGTAAAGATATGTGCTGGTAGTGTAGATCGGCGTCGTTGTGGGCACGGCCTGCGGGGCGGCGGCACGCTCCCCGGCGTGAACCAGGCTGGTCTCCAGGCGCCACAGTGGCGCATCATGCTGTTCGCTCACCGGGATCTCCTTCTGCGAGCCGGCTTGTGTCGCAGGCAATGGTACGCTCGTGGTGGCCGGTTGTCAATCCGCCGGCGAGGAGGGTGTGGGAGGGCTGCGCCCCCCAGGAACAATTCTTTGCATTCGGGCATTGTGCACCCCGCGAATGGCACCCGGCGGCTTCGCCGCCAGAACGAACGACCGGGGTCCGAGGCTTGCCCCAACGACGTTGCAGCAGCCTGCCACAAGGCCTTCCTTTCCCTACAGCCCGGACAATACGTATAATACGCAGGCGAGGTTCAACAAGGAGTGTCACCCGGGTCTGGTATGCTTCATTGCTCCCGCGTATTGTTCTGCCGCTGCGTGACCCTCTTGCTGCTCGGCGCGCTCTGGATCGCCGGGCTGTCGCCGCTACTACGGGTCACTCCGGCGGCTGCCCAGGAACCTTCGCTCAGCCTGGCGGCCTACGAACAGGCGCTGCGCGAGGCCCGTGTGGCCGCCGAACGGGGCGATCGGATCAGCCTGGAACTGGTCGCCCCACGGCTGATCCGCGCTACTGTGGTAATGCTCCCCGGCGGCGGGAGCGCGCCGGTGGATAATCACTGGCTGGCCGAGGAACTGGCGCGCCCCGAGCCACGCCTGCCGCTGATTGCCGCGCGCCTTGGCGCCCTGATAGACACCCTGGCAGGCACTGGTCCGCCCCCGCCGGAGGATGCCCTTGAACGACTGGAGGACATCCTGGCCCGTCCGCCCTTCGCCCGATCCGATCCGCAGCCGCGCGAACCCGGCGCGCTCGAATGGTTCTTCGAGCGCCTCGCGCGTCTCCTTGAGCGCATGGGCGAGCCTATCGGCGAGGCGGCCGGCCCCTCCGCCACCGTCGCCGGCTGGGCGCTGCTCGCCGCCGGCAGCGCCCTGGTCATTGCTGTGGTGTGGCTGTGGTTGCGCGGGTTGCGCCGGACCCTGCGGACCGAGGCGCGTCTGAACCCTCCGCCCGAGGCGACCATTCGTAGCGCCTCCGAGGCGCGCGAGCGCGCCGATGAGGTTGCGCGCCGGGGCGAGTACCGCGAAGCCGTGCGTATACTGGCGCTGGCCGCACTCCTGTGGCTCGATGAGCGCGGACGCCTGCGCTACGAACCCCACCAGACCAACCGCGAGCATCTGACCCGCCTGCGCGACCAGCCTCCGCTGCACGAGCGCCTGGCCCCGGTGGTGGAGACCGCCGACCGGGTCTGGTACGGCGGAGCGCCGATTGACGCTCATGGGTACGCCGAGTATGTGCGCCGGGTGGGCGAATTGCGGGAGCATACCAGCGATGCGGCGTGACGTGCTTATCCTCGGTGGCCTGTTTGTCGCCCTGGCGTTGTTTATCGCCCTGGGGCCGGGCCGGGCCGTGAGCGTGCCCGGCTTTGGTGCCAGTAGCCATGTCAGCGGGCCACGAGGCGCGCTGGCCCTCTATCGCTGGATCGAGGCCCTGGGCTACGACGTGCAACGCTTGCAGTACCGCGAGCGCTTCGCCCCTGATCCCCGGGCCGCGATGCTGATCGTCCTCGCCCCCACTGAGCGCTACACCCTTGAAGAAGCTGCGGCCGTGGCCGAATGGGTGGAGGCGGGCGGGGTCCTGGTGCTCGCCGAGGATCGCCCCGGGCAACTGGCGGGAGCGGCGCCATTGTTTCGGGCCTTCGATCTGGAACTCGTTGGGCTGCCGCAGGAGCAGGCGCCAGAACCAGCGCCGGTGCTCCAGCCGGTCTTCAGCGCCCCGCCAGCGCGGGTCGTGATTGCCGGTGCCACCATGGCCCTGCGTACCACCCGCGCCGAT
>JBDNDG010000339.1:0-5092 GCA_046719255.1 Chloroflexaceae bacterium | reverse complement strand
CCCGCGGCAACACCCCCGCCACTCGCGTGGGCGCCACACAAACCACGACGTCGCACCCTTTTCACGATCCTCCAGAATGCGGTACACTACTCTATACCCGTATCGCACCGTATCAATATCTGTGGCGAGGAAGCCACCCGGAGGAGCGTCAGAATGGAGACCGTGCACTGGAGCTACGTGAGCGGGACAAGTGATGTACCCCTGCTCGGCGAAACCATCGGCGATTGTTTCGATGCCATCGCCACCCGTTTTCCCGACAACGAGGCCCTCGTAGTGCGCCACCAGGGACTGCGCTACACCTACGCCGGCTTGAAAACCGAAGTGGATCGCTGCGCCCGCGGGCTGATGGCCCTGGGGATCACCAGGGGCGAGCGTGTTGGCATCTGGGCACCCAACCGCGCCGAATGGCTGATCACGCAACTCGCTACCAGCAAGGTTGGCGCCATTCTGGTCAATATCAACCCGGCCTATCGCCTGCACGAACTCGAGTATGCCCTGCACCAATCCGGCTGTAGCGCCCTGGTCTTCGCCCCACACTTCCGCGGCTCCGACTACAGCGCCATGCTCTACGACCTGCTGCCCGAGCTGGAACGGGCCCGTCCGGGCCACCTGTCAGCCGGGCGCCTGCCCGAGCTGCGGACCGTCATTCGCCTCGGTGACGAACCGGCCCCCGGGATGTTCACCTGGAACGATGTGCTCGCCGCCGCCGCGCAGATCAGCGCCGCCGAACTCGCCGCGCGGCAGAGCGAACAGCAATTCGACGATCCCATCAACATCCAGTACACCTCCGGCACGACCGGCTATCCCAAAGGGGCTACCCTCAGCCATCACAACATCCTCAACAATGGCTACTTCGTGGCCCGCCTGATGCGCTTTACCGACAAGGATCGCCTGGTGATCCCCGTGTGCTCTACCACTGCTTCGGCATGGTCATGGGCAACCTCGGCTGCATCACCCATGGAGCAACGATTATTTATCCGTCAGAGGGCTTTGATCCCCTGGCCGTGCTGGAGACGGTGCAGGCGGAGCGCGCCACCGCCCTCTTCGGCGTGCCGACCATGTTCATCGCCGAACTTGACCATCCTGAGTTCAGTCGCTTCGATCTCAGCAGCCTGCGCACCGGCGTGATGGCCGGCGCACCCTGTCCGGTCGAGGTGATGCGCAAGGTCCATTCGCTGATGAACATGCGCGAGGTGGAGATCTGCTACGGCATGACCGAGACCAGCCCGGTCAGCACCCAGACCCGCATCGGCGCGCCGCTGGACAAGCAGGTTGGCACGGTCGGCCAGGTGCACCCTCACGTCGAGATCAAGATCATCGACCCGGTCAGTGGCAAGGTGCTGCCGCGTGGTCAGACCGGTGAATTGTGCACGCGCGGCTATTCGGTAATGCTCGGCTACTGGAACAACGAGGAAGCAACGCGCAAGGCGATTGACGCCGCGGGCTGGATGCACACCGGCGACCTGGCGGTGATGGACGAAGAGGGGTACATCAACATCGTCGGGCGGATCAAAGATATGATCATCCGCGGCGGTGAAAATGTCTATCCCCGCGAGATCGAGGAATTCCTCTACACCCATCCCAAGGTGAGCGACGTGCAGGTGATCGGTGTACCCGACGAACGCTACGGCGAGGAGATTATGGCCTGGATCAAGCTCAAGCCCGGCGAAAGCGCCGACGAAGAGGAGATCCGCCAGTTCTGCCGCGGGCAGATCGCCCATTTCAAGATCCCGCGCTACGTCAAGTTCGTGGACAGCTTCCCGATGACCGTCACGGGCAAGGTGCAGAAGTTCCGTATGCGCGAGCAAAGCATTGAGGAACTGAACCTGCGCGCCGCCGCATCGCTGCGAACGGCATAGGGACAGGTCGGCGTCAATGAACCGGAATCTGGCGCTATGTCGTAAATAACACTTTTGTCAAGCCTGCAACACCTCTGCTCCCCTGCGCGTTAGTACAATCGAACCATCGCAGCGAGCGCGTGAGGGAGCAGGTATGCCTGAGGAGCAGGAACGGCACGGGCACCGGGAAAGCGACACACCGGCGGGGAACGAGGATGGCGATGCCATTGAGCCTGCACCATCCCCGACCGGCGAGAGCGCCCCGAGGACGCCCGCGCCCTCACCGCTGCGTCCGCCACAGCGTCACATCGTCTGGCGCTGGCACATACGCCGGCGCCAGCGCAAGCGCTAGTACCACAACAGACGTATCCCTGTGGGGAGGCGCAGAGGGGCAAAGCCCCTCTCTTTTTTGGGGCCTGTGACCTCCGAGACCCCCGCCGAGACGAAGGCTGGTTGTGGCGCTGGAGCGGCGGTAGCACAGGCGCGCAGCCGGCCGTAGCGCGCCCTCAGGAGGCCACAGCCCGTATCGAAGGGCGCTGCAAGCGGCGACCCCGATGATACGCTACCGGCGCGACGGGCTTCCCCGTTACCGCACCCCCTCCAGGCGATCCTCAAGGTCGGCGTGGAGTGCGCGCAGACGTTCGAGGGTCGCCTCATCGGTTTGCCAGATGCCGCGGCTATGCGCTTCGAGCAACCGCCCCACGGCGTTGCGAGCCGCCTCGGGGTTGGCGGCTTCCAGGCGCTGACGCATCGCATCGTCGAGCACGAAGGTGGCCGCGGCCTGGTCATAGACCCAGTTATCCACCGCGCTGGTGGTAGCGCTCCAGCCGAGCATGTAGGTGAAGCGGTGGGCAATCTCGGCGGCACCATTGTGGCCGTGCTTGAGCATGCCTTCGTACCACTTCGGGTTGAGCAGACGGGTGCGGTACTCCACCCGTAGCACCTGTTCGAGGCTCTGCACGCGGGTCTCGGCCGTGAAGCTCTCGACATAGCTGAGGGGCACGGTGTGGCCGGTGGCGCGCTCGGCAGCGGCCTTGAGGGCACCGGAGTAGCCGTAGTAGTGCTGCATATCGGTCAGGCCGTATTCGACCGAGTCAATCTCCTGAGCCACGCGCCCGACGGTCTTGAGCAGGGAGCGGAGCACCTCGGGCTGCGCCGCGCCGCCCTTGTCGCCGCCGAAGGCATAGGCATTGCGTTTGATGAACAGCTCCTCGAGTTCGCGGCGGTCCTCCCAGGCGCTGCCCTCGATCGCCTCGTCTACATCGGTGCCGTAGGTACCCTCGGCCTGGGTAAAGATACGCGCCGTCGCCGCCTCCCAGGTCTTACCCTCGGCCACCAGCGCCTGCACGTGTTTGCGAATGAAGTTCAATTCCTCTGGCTCGTCGGCCCGCGCGGCGTCGCAGACCAGCCGGTCGAGCAGATCGATCGTACCGGCGAAGGTGTCGCGGAAGATGCCCGAGGCGGTCATCAACACGTCAATACGTGGGCGTCCCAGCTCTTCGAGGGGAATGAGGGCGTAGCGTCCCACCTTGCCCTGACCATCCTTGACCGGACGGGCGCCGATCAGGCCGAGGACAGTGCCGATGGCCTCACCCTTGGTCTTAATCGAGTCGAGGCCCCAGAGGACCTGGGCGATGGTTTCGGGGTACGCCCCATCGTGTTCGGCGCGATGGGCGGCGATCAGCGCTTCAGCGATACGCACGCCGCGCTGATAGGCGCTGTCGGACGGTACGCGGAAGGGGTCGAGGCTGTGGATGTTGCGCCCGGTGGGCAGCACCGCCAGACCGTCGCGGATCAGGTCACCGCCGGGGGCGGCAGGGATGTAGCGTCCATCCAGACCGCGGAGCAGGAAATCCAGTTCCTGGGTATTATCGCGCAGGGCGGCGAGCATGGCCCGCCCCAGTTCAGTGAGCGGCACCAGGAAGAGGTTCCAGGCTGCGGCTCCGGCCTCGCTGATACCCAGAACGGCCTGCCAGGCCCGTTCCGGCGCTTCGCCGTCAAACACGGCCCGCCGCACGAACTCGTTGCAGACCGTCTCGACGCGGTCGCGGAGTTGCAGAGCGGCGAGGTCACCCCGACGCGCCCTGGCAAGCAGGGCGGTGTACCCATCCTGGGCCTGCCCTTCGCCCGCGGCGCGCCCGGTCACGGCACTCATCGCCAGGTCGCCCAGGCCGGGGTTGCCATCGCGCGGGATCTTGAGCGCCTCGACCACCAGGGTCAGTTGTTCCTCAGCGGGTGGGGCACTGCCGAGGACGTGGAGGCTATCGGTGATCAGCGTGGCCTCCAGATCACGCAGGTAGGCGTAGACGCGTGAAGCGAAGCTGGCGAAGGGCTCCTGCTGGTAGCGCGCCAGTTCAACATCGAGATTGAGCAGCTCGATTTTCTGGAGAATGGCCGCCTCAAGATCCTCAACCGGGCGTTCGCGGTACTCTTCGAGAATATCCTTGAGCGCCTGCAACTCCTTGTAGAGCCCGGCGCGGCCGTAGGGCGGAATAGCGTGCCCAACGATCACCGAGAAACCGCGGCGCTTGGCGATATTGGCCTCGGCGGGGTTGTTGATCGGATAGATATAGAAATTGGGCACCGCGCCCAGGAGCACATCGGGCCAGCAACGCTCGGTCACGCCGAGTTGCACGCCCGGCATCCACTCGGCGGTACCGTGCATACCCACGTGGACGATGGCGTGCGCGCCGAACTGCTCCGTCAGGTACTTG
This sequence comes from Chloroflexaceae bacterium, assembly GCA_046719255.1. Taxonomy (GTDB): domain Bacteria; phylum Chloroflexota; class Chloroflexia; order Chloroflexales; family Chloroflexaceae; genus JACAEO01. The sequence goes on along the minus strand of JBDNDG010000339.1, from coordinate 540 downwards.
TAGAACATGGCGTACTGATGATGCGGCGTATTCTCGCGGTCGAAGAGCAGCCGCATCGGGTCGCCGGGCATACCAATCATCGGCTGAACGCCGATGTAAACATTGCCCAGGGTCATCCCGCCCAGGCGCACGGCGTCGCGTCCGGCAGGGGCAATGTCGCCGGGGAAAGGCCCCCAGCGGCCATTGATGCGCTCCTGATCCTGGGGGCGCAGCCAGGCGTGGAAGCTCTCGCGGCCGACCACGGGCCGCGACACCGGCGGGTGGCCGGGGGGCAGTTCCGGCAGATCGGCGCGGATGGAGGACTCCAGGCAGCGGGCCAGTTGGGCCGGATCGCGGGGGTACTCGCCAACGCTGTAGCCGGCGGCCTTGAGCCGGTCGAGGAGCGCGATCAGCGTGGCCGGCACATCGAGCAGCGCCGCGGTGGCGGTATTGCCCTGACCGGGTGGGTAGTTATAGACCACCAGGGCCAGTTTCTTGTCGCGATTGGGCGTATGACGCAGGCGCACGAACCCGCGGGCCAGCGTGGCGAGACGTTCGAGG
>JBDNDG010000338.1:0-5112 GCA_046719255.1 Chloroflexaceae bacterium | reverse complement strand
GCCCGGTGCCCGCCCCCCTCCCCGAGCGGGGGAGGGCCAGGGAGGGGGCAGGTCTCCCGGGAACAAGTATATTCATTCTGGCGTTGTGCAGTGCAGCCGTGGGGGTCTATAATAAAACCTGAATTGCCGCGTGTTCCGGCTCTTCTCCGCAGCTTCATATGCCTCCACACCGTGCTTTGTGGATCGCAAGGCGCTATTTGCGGTCGCACAACGCCCGATGAAAATACCCGGGAGGGCGCAGCCCTTCCCAACCCTTCCTGCAGGGAGGGGCGTGGGGAAACCCGGTTTCCCCATATTGTCACGCCAGGAGGTGTTCGATGCCGCCCATTCACGCCCGCTCGCTGCTGTCACTCACTCTACTGCTGCTCCTGACCGCCTGCGCCCCCCGGACGGCCACACCGACACCGGTGGCGGGCGCTCCCACCGCCGGGCCGACCGACGCCGCAGTGTCACCCGTAGTGGGTGGGCCAACCGCGATTGCCGGATTGTCCGCCGGCGCATTGGAGTTGCCCGCCGTCGCCCTCCCCGCTGGATTCCGCCCGGCCGAAGCATCGGGCTTCGCGCCTTTTCGGGCCCCGCCGGTGCGTAGTGAGGCCCGTGTTCGGGCCGAACCCGTGGCCGCGGACCTGAGCAACGTGGTTCTGACCGTGCCGCTCTCGCCCGAACAGCGCGCGCGCGTGGCGGCCAACGGCTTCGCCGTCAGCCCCGGCGAGACAAAAGAGTTTTACGAGTTGTACGAGCGGGCGCGCTACGACAACATCCCCGTCTTTGTCACCTCCGACTCGCTGCTGCACGTCTACCATCTGCTCTTCGATAAGACCCTGCGCCGCGCCGAAACGACGGCCTTCATTCCGATGCTGAAGCGCCTGGACGCCGAGCTGCTGCGTACTTCGGTGGCCCAGTACGAAGCTCTGGCCGGCACGCCCTGGGCCGAAGCGGCGCGACGCAACGCCGCATACTTCGCCGTTGCCCTTAAACTGCTCGACCCCGCCTGGGAGATCCCCACCGGGCTGCGCGACCTGGCTGAGCCGGACCTGGCTGCTATTGCCGCGCACAACCGCATTGGCCCCTCGGCGATCTTCCCCGGCTACACGCCAGGTGAAGACTGGAGCCAGTATGTGCCCCGTGGTCACTACACGAAGAGCGAAGACCTGCAGCGCTACTTCCGGGCCATGATGTGGCACGGACGGATGACCTTCCGCGCCATTGATCCGTTGGAAACGCAGCAGGCCGCACTGCTTACCCTGGCGTACCAGCAGACCAGCATAGATGGTCTGAGCGCCGATCAGGTCTGGGCCGGCATTTACGAGCCGACGATCTTCTTCGTGGGCCGCAGCGACGACCTGACGCCTCGTGAGTACGGTGAGGTGCTGGCCGTGACCTACGGCCCGCTGAGTGATCCACGCGACCTGCTCGATCCGGCCAGGTTCGCCGCGTTCCAGGCAGCGGTCAAGGAACTACGCCCGCCGCAGATTATGGGCATGGCCACCATCCCCGGCACAGACCGGGAGCAGGTCAAGGGTCTGCGCCTGATGGGACAACGTCTCGTGCCTGATGCCCTCGTCTTTCAGAATCTGGTCGATCCGAACGTGCCTGGCCGCATGCTGCCCCGCTCGCTCGATTTCTTCGCCGCGATAGGCTCGGAGCGAGCCCTGAGCCACCTGGAGAACCTGGGTGACACCGCGCTGCAGAAGTACCGCAGCAACATGGAAGCATTGCGGGCCACCTTCGTCGGCTACGATGAGGCGACCTGGACCCAGAACCTCTACTGGAGCTGGATCCACAGCCTGCGTCCGCTGCTCGAACCGGTGGGTGAAGGCTATCCGGCCTTTATGCGCTCCGAAGCCTGGCTCGACAAGCAATTGACGACGGCCCTCGGTTCGTGGACTGAACTGAAGCGCGACACCATTCTCTACGCCAAGCAGGTGTACGTCGAGCGGGGCTTCGACGCTCTGGAACCACCCGAACCCGAGCGCGCCAGGGGCTACGTGGAGCCGGTACCGGAACTGTATGCCCGGGTGGCAGGTCTGTCGCGCATGACCATCGAGGGCCTGGCGGCGCGGGGGTTGCTGGAAGAGGCGGACCGGGCGGCGCTTGAGGCAATGGAGCGCCTGGCGATGCGTCTGCAGGGGATGGCCGAAAAGCAACTGCGCGGCGAGTCCCTGAGCGAGGAAGAGTACGAGCTGATCCGCTTCTACGGCGCCGAGATTGAGGCCCTGACCTTCGCCGCCGACGATGAGGCCGTTTACCAGGGCCGGGGCGGTTTACTGGCGGGGGGCGAGGAGCTGCAGGCGGCAGTGGTCGCTGACATTGCTACCAATGTTCCCGAAAGCACCGTTCTCGAAACTGCCGTGGGGCGCGTCTTTGAGATCTACGTCGTGGCCCCCATCGAAGGGCGCCTGGTGCTGACGAAAGGCGGGGTCTTTTCACACTACGAGTTCGTCCAACCCCTGAGCGACCGTCTGACCGATGAGGCCTGGCGCGCCCGGCTCGACGCCGGCGAGGCGCCACCGCTGGCAGCCTGGACGGAGAGCTTCATGGTCGCGGGGAACGCAGCCGATCCCCTGGCGACGACCATTCGACGCTTCAACGAGCGTCTGGTGGAAGCCTTCTGGTACACCGACGCGGAGCGGGTGGCCGAGTACCTCGGCCCCGAGGAGCTGGCCGATACGCAGGCCTATATCGCCGGCCTGGAGCGCGCAGGGCAGTTTGTGGGTTCCAAACTGCTGACCTTGCAGTTCCGCTCCTTCGACTTCGTAGACGCCGACAACGCCGTGGTCACTACCCGCGAAAACTGGAGCGATGAGCTGTACCGCGGCAGCCCCTACTTTGCGGATCATGTGCAACAGGGCGAGCCGGTGCGGATCGGCGTGCGCGCGCCGTACACGCTCGATGTGACCTACACGCTGCGGCGCGAGGGTGAACGATGGCGCATCATGCGGATTGTGCTGAATCCGCCGGAACCTCCGGCGTGGCAGGCGCCGTGATTCCTATGGGAAGGGGAAACCCGGTTTCCCCATCGTCGTATGCGCGATTCTCCCGGGAGGGCGCAGCCCTCCCCAACCCTCATGAGCTATTTTCACGTCAGAATCCCGTTCTTCGCGATCCTGGTGAGCATCCTGGCGGCGTGGTCAGGGGCCTGCGCCACGCCTCCCGCGCTGCCGCCTGAGCTGAACGGCTGGCAGACACTCTACACCCGGCCGGGCTGGACCGGCGGTCCCACGCTGGACCTGCGGGCCGTTGGCGATGTGATGCTGGCGCGTGGAGTGGCCCGCCAGATGGAAGGGCGGGACCCGGCCGCGCTGCTGGCGGATACCCGTGAGTTGCTGGCTGGAGAGGTGACCCTGGGCAATCTGGAAAGCCCGCTGACCACGGTGACTTCGCCGGCGCGACCGGGGCCGTACCGCCTGCTGGCGCCGCCAGCGCAGGTTGCGGTGCTCAGTTCCGCCGGCTTCGATCTGCTGAGCGTGGCGAACAACCACGCCCTCGACGCCGGCCCGGAGGGCCTGGTCGAGACGCTGGATACGCTGCGCGACGCGGGGCTGGCCGCCGTGGGAGCGGGCCGGAACGAGGCGGCCGCGCTTGCAGCGGTGATGCCGCGCACGCGCGGGCTGCGCGTGGCGGTGCTGGCCTTCAACGATGTGCGCGATCCCGCCGATGGGCGCGGGGGGCTGGCTCCGCCAGAGGATCGCACCTGGCCGAATCCCGACTTCGCGGGCTGTCCGCCGGGCGCTGGGGCATGTCCGCCCGGGCGTGCCTGGCTCAGCGCGCGGGCGGTGGAGGCGGTGCGGGCGGCGCGCGCTGACGCCGACGTGGTAGTGGTGCTGATCCACTGGGGCGTAGAGTATGCCGCCGAGCCGGGGGTGCGGCAACGCGCCTGGGCCTCGCGTCTGGTGGCCGCCGGGGCCGATCTGGTGCTGGGCGCCCATCCCCACGTGCTCCAGCCGGTTGAATTCATGGCAGCCGGGGAGCGTACGGGCATCGTCGCCTATTCCCTGGGCAATTTTCTCTTCGACGGGCCCGACAACCCGGCCCTGAGCAGCGGGGTAGTGCTGCGGGCGCTGCTGGATCGCCAGGGGGTCGCCCTGCTTGCCGTTGCACCCGTTGCCACCGCGGGGGGACGCCCCCGGTCCCTGGCGCCGGAAAGCGCGGCCTGGCGCGCGGCGCTGGAGGCGCTGGGCTGGTCGAGCCGGCGTGCATCCGGCGCGCCGGCCACACCGGCCCCCACCGGGGTGGCCCTGCCATCAACCGCCACCAGCGCCTGGCGCTGGGACGGAGCCGGTGGCCAGCCGGTAACCACCGCGGCGCCCGTCACCCCGCGCGCGGTGCGGGTGCCCGCCGATCTGCGCGGCGATGGCGCGCCACTGTGGGCCGAGCTGGACGCGGCGGGGGTGGTGATGCTGCGCGACGGCCCCGGCCCCGACGCGGCGGTGGTCTGGCGCAACGAGCATCCCGCCTGGCGCTTCACCCGCGTGCTGGCTGGCGACCCCAACGACGACGGGCGCACCGAACTGCTCCTGCTCCTCTGGCAGCCCGACGAGACGGGCCGGTTGCGTTCGCAGCCCTACCTGCTGGGCTGGAGGGGAGGACGCTTCCGCATCATCTGGGGCGGCTCGGCGCCCGCAATACCCATTCAGGATCTGGCCTGGGCCGATCTCGAAGGCGACGGGCGCGGCGAACTGGTGGCGCTGGAGGGCGGCGCGGCGCCCGGCGATGCTGGGGAGCACGTCTCGGTCTGGCGCTGGCACGGCTGGGGCTTTCAGCTCGAATGGCGATCACCGCCAGGTCAGTGGCGCCGTATTGGCCTGCGCGACGTGGATGATGACGGGCGCCTGGAGATCCTGGCCGCGCCCTGAGGGGTGAATGTAGTACCATAACCCCCTGCCGGAGTGGCATGCCCTCTGCAGCGGGAAGGTTTGGAAGGGCTACACCCTCCCGGGAGAATCGCTCCTATGCACATGGGGAAACCGGGTTTGCCCAATCCTCTGCCGGGGTGGCACACCCTCCGCAGCGGGAGGGTCTGGGAGGGCTACGCCCTCCCGGGAGAGTCGCTCCTATGCACAAGGGGAAACCGGGTTCCCCCTCTCCCTGCCCGGGGGAGGGTTTGGGGCT
>JBDNDG010000337.1:0-5126 GCA_046719255.1 Chloroflexaceae bacterium | reverse complement strand
ACGCGGGATCGAGGCTGTTCACGGCGGCGCAGGATCGAGGCGCAATATGGGCGGCGCATCGCTGACGCCAGCGCAGATCAGATCGAGGTGAGCGCGCAGGGCGGCCAGATCCAGGCCGTGGTAGTGATCGGGGAGCGCATCCAGACGCGCCCGGCTCTTGGCCCAGTTCCGCGCCAGGCCACGCAGATTGCCCTGGCGCCATTTGACCAGAGCCGCAGCGGCCTGAATAATCGCCTTGTAGAAGAGGGAATCGTCGCCGCTAGCTGCGAGCCAGCAAGCTTCCCACCGTTCGTGGGCATGCCAGTAGTGACCCGCGTTGAAGAGGCGAATGCCTTCGAGATACGCAGGAGAGTACATGCCAGGATCAGCGGGCACTCACGGTAAGGGTCCGGGAGCGCGCATCCAGGTAGAGAGACCAGATTTCCCAAGCCCCTCACCGAGGGGAGGGTGTGGGCGAGCTGCGCCCTCCCAGGAACAGGTCTGTCCATTCTGGCGTTGTGCGACACAGCCACCTGGGCGCCTGCGGGAGAAGGGCGCAACCCTTCCCTCGCCCACGGGCCGTATTCACCACAGCGGGGAGGATAGCCCCTCCCCGCTGAACCCATCGGCATCGAGTGGGTCGCGCCACTTAGCCGCAGGAACTACAGCCGCCGCTCGAGCCCGCATCGCCGCTGTTGGAGGTGCGGAAGGAGTGGCCGCAGCCACAACTGGAAACGGCGTTGGGGTTATCGATCTTGAAGCCGCCACCCATCAGGCTATCAACGTAATCGATCGAGGCGCCCATCAGATATCCGGCGCTGATCGGATCAACCAGCACACGCAGGCCACCGGTGCTGAACTCGCTATCACCCTCACGGGTCTCATCGTCGAACGTCATCCCGTACTGCAAACCCGAGCAGCCGCCCCCGGCCACGAAAACGCGCAGGGCGTAGCCCTCGAGACCCTTCTCGCGCATCATCGTGAGCAAGCGCGATGATGCAAGCTCACTGACACTCAAAATAGGTTGAGCCGTCGCCGGTTGCAGGCCGATCAGATTGTCCCCGATCGTGGTCATATCTGGTTACCTCCTCGTCGAACCCATCACGCTCCGTCTGTGCCGGAGGGGATTCTTTGCGCCTAGTATAACATGCTGCGAGTGTGAAAGGCTAGCGTCTCCGGGGCCAATTGTCAACCTGGCGGGCAGGGGGTTGGGGAAACCCGGTTTCCCCGATGTTCACACCAGGATCGCCCGATCCAGCACCATGGCCGCGAAGAGGAGGGCCAGGTAGAGCAGCGAGTACTTGTACAGCCCCCAGATACTGGCCTGATCGCCCCGCCGCCAGGTGTTCCAGGCATAGCGCAGAAACAGCGCTCCGAGCAGGGCTGCCGCGCCGAGGTACACCCAGCCCATAGCGCCGATCACGGTGAGCAAGCCGCTCAGCGCCACCATGAGCACCGAGTAGACCAGGATCTGCCAGCGGGTCTCGGCTTCGCCCGCCACCACCGGCAGCATCGGTACACCCGCCCGCGCATAATCCTTCTGCTTAACCAGGGCTAGCGCCCAGAAGTGCGGCGGCGTCCAGTAGAAAATGATCGCGAAGAGCACCACCGCGGCCAGGCTGAGGTTCCCGGTGACGGCGGTCCAGCCCACCAGGGGCGGGATCGCGCCCGCGCCGCCGCCGATGATGATGTTTTGCCAGGTGCTGCGCTTGAGCCAGCGGGTGTAGAACAGGGCGTAATAGACGATGCCCAGGGTAGCGAACAGCGCCGCCAGGGGGGTGGTGAAGAGGAGCAATACGACGATGGCCAGGAGGCTGAGGACCAGCCCGAAGATGAAGGCGCTGCGCGGGGCGATGCGCCCGCTGGGCACCGGACGGCGGCTGGTGCGACCCATGTTCACGTCAATGTCCTGGTCAAACGCGCAGTTGATCGCCCCCGCGCCGCCCGCGGCCAGATAACCGCCGACCATCGTCCAGAGCACCAACCAGAGCGATGGCGCGCCGGCCTCGGTGATGTACATCGCCGCCAGGGTGGTCACCAGCAACAGGGAGATCACCCTGGGCTTGGTGAGGCTGAGGTAGTCGCTGAGCAGGGAAGGGCTCCCGGAGCGGGCCGCGGCCACGGGTGCCGGGGCGCCAACCGGCAGTGGGCGGCGCGCCACCAGCACGGCAAGGACCAGGGCCGTGCTCCACACCAGGGCGCCGAGACCCACGCCCAGGCCGGCCGCAGTGGGTGGCAGGAGCAGCACCAGGCTCTCCGCGGCGATCAGCCCGGCCAGGAGCGCTGCTATGCCAACCAGCAGGCGATCGGCGCGCCGCGAGCGCCAGGTTTGCCAGAGGGTGCCACCTGCCAGCACGCTGGCCATGGCCAGCGCGCCGAAGGAGTTTACGGGCAGGAAGGTGGCTGCGCTGGTCATCGGGGCAGCAGCCGCCCGGGCGCTGAGGGCCAGGGTCAGCACCGCGGCTGCGCCGGCGCTCCACCAGGCCAGGGCACGCAAACGGCGGGTCTCGCGGAGGGCGCGCCCGCCTGGTTTTGTCGCTTCATCCCGGGGTTGGGCCAGCACGGCCAGCGGCACCACCTGGCAGGCCAGCACCAGCAGCGCCAGCGCCAGGTGCCACACATCGGCGGCGCCGAAGAGGCCCATCTGCACGATCAGCGCGCCGAGGAGCGTTTGCAGCATACCGAGCAGCGGGGCCAGCAGCAGCGGCAGGCGCGCCCAGGTCTCAAGCGCGCGGGCGCGCCAGGCCACGACGGCGCCCCAGAGCGAAAGCAGCGCGGCGAGCAACACGGCGATACGATGACCAGCAGCGATCCAGACAGCCGGCCCGACGCCCGGATCCAGGCCGCCGCCGCAGAGCGGCCAGCCCGGGCAGGCGGCTCCGCTCTGCGTGGCGGTTACAAGTCCACCGGAAGCAATCGCCAGCAGCGTGGCGGTCGCGCCGGCAAAGGCCAGACGGCGCACAGTCATGTGAGGCATACCAGACTACCACTCTCAGACGGCAAGACCTGCCAGGACGGGGGAACGAACCGCTCCAGACAAACAACCGGCCACCGCCAGCGACAGGCGTCACAGCTACGGCAGGGCCGCAAAGGCAGCGTAGAACATCACGGCGGTGGCAACAGCGGTAACCAGCGTCCAGCCAAGATCACCACGCGGGTCACTCCGCGGAACGTGGTCAGGGGGCTGGACCTGGAGACGCCGCAGGCGCCACGCGGCGCGGAGCAGCAGAGCCTGACCGGCGACAAAAACGACCACAATCAACCAGAAGAGGATGTGGGCGAGCACGGCCTCTCACTTTCCAGGGGCGCCTGACGGCGTCAGCCTGACTTGAGCGGGCGGCGGAAGAAAATCGTGCGTTTCTTCACAAGTTTGCGCTTCTGGCGCATTATAGCATGGGCCGGGCGGGCAGATCAACGGCTGCAGGCCCTGGTTAGGCGATCTGAAAGATCTGTGATCAATTCGTAACCGAGCGAAGAAGCAGGTTGAGCGAGGGCGTGGTTTCCCCGCGCCCCCGCCCGGGGGGCGGCACGGCGCAGCCCTCCCACCTGCGCGGGAGAACTGCGCCTTCCCAGGATCTTCCCTGCAAGTCGCACCGTTCAGGATGGCTTGATCAGCGGCGCCTGATTGATCATGGCCGTGGAGGCTTGCTCGAAGTAGCGGTGCATGGCCGTGCGAGCCGGTTCAGGCACGCCGACCTCATCAAGGGCGGCCAGCATATGGGCAAGCCAGGCATCACGGGCGGCCTGGTCAATCGGGAAGGGAGCGTGCCGCATCCGCAGACGCGGGTGACCTCGCAGCCGGTTGTAGGCATCCGGGCCGCCGAAGTACTGGCAGAGAAAGAGGAACTGGTGCTCCTTGCCGGGTTCGAGATCGGCGGGGAACATCGGGCGCAGCAACGGATCGCGCTCGACCCGGGCGTAGAACCGATCAACAATCTGCCGGATGGTCGCGGCGCCACCGATTTGCTCGTAGATGGAAGGGCTGTCGCTCATCTCAAGTTGCGTAGGTTTAACTCTGCCCATCTACCAAGGTTGCCCAGAGTAGTGTACCATGGGTCGCATCGGCCCGCTGTACTTGTCCGGCTGCCGGCGACGAGCGCGCTACCATGTCTACGCGGTCGGCACACGATGAAAGGTATGCGCCGCGGGGGGCACCCTGGTTGTGATGAACAGGTTCTGGCGAGCAGGGCATCGCCCGCCCACATCCCCTCGCGCTGGCGGATCACCATCATCGTGGCACGGCACTCGTTGCAAATAAGACAATGACGGCATCGCGAGATGCGCCAGAAGCGGCGCCGGCTGGCCCCCAACATCGGCGCGTGCGCGGGCCATGGCCCCGATCAACGGTGGAGGAGGGCTGGTCACAACCCGGGCAGAGGGGCAAGGTAGAGGCCATTGCTGTGCCATCTGGCCGCTGGGAACGCCTCCGATGCGCCTGATGCATATGAGCAACTTTTGTTGACACTGCCCGATAAACATGGTACTATTGCAGCACAGCAAGCAGATGTCTGGCCGTACTTATTGCCGCATACTTTTGGCATTTAAGCAAAAAACCTGGTCCCGGCTATGGGGCCAATCCCCTGATACTCGCCCGCGTCAACTCGTCGAGCGCTCCGACCTGGAAAGGCAACGATGCGTACCCTGATTTTCACCGGCAAAGGCGGCGTCGGCAAGACAAGCGTCGCCGCAGCCACAGCCCTGCGCGCCGCCGATATGGGGTTGCGCACACTCGTGATGAGCACCGACCCGGCCCATAGCCTGGCCGACTCGCTGGACCTGGAAGGCCCGCTCGGCCCGGATCCGGTGCCGATCACGCCCACACTCCACGCCCTGGAAGTCAGTATTTATCACGACATCGAGTCGAACTGGGGGATCGTGCGCCAGCACTTCTCGCAGTTGATGGCCGAACAGGGGGTTGAGGGCATCCTGGCGGATGAGATGAGCATCCTCCCGGGTATGGAGGAAGCCTTCCCGCTCATCAGGATTAAGAAGCACAAAGACGCGGGCGACTACGACCTGCTGGTCATCGACTGCGCGCCGACGGGGGAGACGCTGCGGCTGCTGTCGGCTCCGGAGAGCTTCAAGTGGGCGATCGGTATGCTGCGGGGCGCCGAGAAGTACCTGATCAAGCCGCTGATCCGCCCGAT
>JBDNDG010000336.1:0-5158 GCA_046719255.1 Chloroflexaceae bacterium | reverse complement strand
CCCATCAGCCGTCCATGCGGCTGTGCCGTACAACGTCAGAATGAAACGTGTAGAGACGCAGCACCGCTGCGTCTCTGAGACGCAGCACCGCTGCGTCTCTACGCCCCAACTCTCCCCTCAGGGAGGGGCGTGGGGAAACCCGGTTTCCCCAGAATTTCACATGACGGTACGCGCACCGCGTTTGACGCCCCTCCTCCCGCCTGTTATAATGCTTATTCGATATCAGGAAGGGTTGGCGGGCCTGACCAGATGCAGATAGGCGACGCCCGGGCCGGGGCTCGGGAGGGCGTGGCCCTGGAGGGTGATATACTGTTTCATCCCGGCGGGGCGCGACGCTTCCGAGTAGGGGACCCCACGAGGTTCTGTGATCGTTCATGCTGGTCGGGCAATACGCTGAAGACGAAGGAGTCAAGCCATTAGGGATCGGTTCCGTATCAACAATCGTATCCGCGCGCGTGAGGTGCGCCTGATCGACGAGAACGGCACGCAGGTGGGGATCATCGGCATCCGCGAGGCTCTGGCACTGGCCGAGGAACGCGGCTATGACCTGGTTGAAGTGGCGCCAAATGCCGTGCCTCCGGTCTGTCGTCTGCTCGACTATGGCAAGTTCCGCTACGAGCAGAGCCAGAAGGAGCGCGAAGCGCGTCGCAATCAGAAGCAGGCCGATCTGAAGCAGATCCGCCTGATGCCGAAAACGGCCGAGCACGATATTACCACCAAGGCGAACCAGGCTAAGAAGTTTTTGCTCCAGGGCGATAAGGTGAAGTTCAACGTGCGCTTCCGCGGTCGGGAGATGGCGCATCCCGACATTGGGCGGAAGATGCTCGAAGATATCGCCGAGCAACTGCGCGACATCGCCGTGGTGGAGCAGAAGCCCCTGCTGGAGGGCCGTGTGCTGTCGCTCTTGCTCGCGCCCAATCCCAAGGTGCTCAAAGCTGCCCAGCAGGCGCAAAAAGAGAAAGCCCGACTGGCGCGCATCCAGGGCCTCGCCGAGGAACGCCCTGCAAGCACCGCGCTACCCGAAGCTGAGGAGGAGCTTGACGAGGAGACGGACCTGCAGGAAGAGGAGCTCGACGACGAGGACGATCTGCAGGATGAGATGCTTGACGATGAAGAACTCGAGGTAGATGATTTTGACGATGAGGACGAACAGGATCTGCGTCCTCGCTCAAGGAAGTAGGCTCCGGATATGCCAAAGATGAAGACCCACAAGGGCGCCAGGCGCCGCTTTAAAGTGACCGGCAGCGGCAAGGTGCTGCAACAGAAGGGCGTCCGTGGGAACAAGATCAATCGCCCGGGGCGCTCCCAGCGCCAGTGGGGCAAGGGCCTGCCCACGTCGCCCGCGAACCGCTCGCATTTGAAGGTGGCGCTGCCCTACGGTCTGAAGTAATCACCGCCCGCGCGGGGGAGGGTTGGAGGGGGCGCAGCCCCCTCTGACAGGCCAGTGTGGCTCCCCAGGCACGCGGCGTAGCGCCCTGAGCGGCTGAGTCGTTACAGGTACAGCCGGTTTTCGCAAGGTTATACTACCACCATACCGGGCGTAGCTCAGGGATACAGCCACCCCCTGACCTGCCCGGCAGAGGGAGGAACTGCAACTATGGCACGTGTCAAGCGTGGCATTATGACGCATAAGCGTCACAAGAAGTTGATGAACCAGGCCAGGGGCTACCGCGGCGCGCGCAGCCGACACTACAAGGTTGCCCACGAAGCAGTGATGCACGCCCTGGCCTACGCTTATCGCGATCGCCGGCATCGCAAGCGCGATTTTCGCCGTCTGTGGATCATGCGTATCAATGCCGCGGCGCGCCTCAACGGCACAACCTACAGCCGCCTGGTGGCGGGTATGAAGCAGGCTGGTATCGAGATCGACCGCAAGATGCTGGCGGACCTGGCCGTGCGTGATCCCAGGGCGTTTAGCGATGTGGTGGCGGCAGCGATGAACGCGCCGGCCGCTCCGCGTCCACACGCCAGTGGTGGGCGCCCGGCCCGGCCGGTGATCGTCACCGCGCCCCAGAGCACTGCTCCCGCCGCGTCAGCCGATTTGTGATCTCCAGCACCGCGAATCCTCATGTGAAGTTCCTGCGCTCGCTGCGCGATCTCCCCCGGGAGCGTCGTCGCGAGCGCAGCCTCTTTCTGGAGGGGGTGCGCCTCGTCGCCGATGCCCTCGCATCCGGGGCCGCCCCGCGCCTGGTCCTGTACGCCCCTGAGCCACTCCGGCGCACTCCGGAGGGGGAACGCTTGCTCACTCACCTCGCCGGGCGCCCCGCCTGCTACGAGGCCAGCCCCGCTGTCGTGGCCGCCGTGGCCGACACGCAGCACCCGCAGGGCGTGGTTGCCGCCTTTCCCTGGCCCGAACTGGCCCCGCGCTCCGGGCTGCGCCTGGTCCTCGATGCCTTGCACGACCCGGGTAATGTCGGCACGCTGCTCCGCTCTGCCGAGGCCGCCGGCGTAGGACTGGTGCTCTGCGCTCGCGGCACCGCCGATGTGTATGCCCCCAAGGTGCTGCGGGCGGCTATGGGCGCGCACTTCAACCTGCCCATTCGCGCCGACCTGGAGTGGGAGGCGATTGGTGCCGAGTTGAGCGCCTGCCCGGCGGTCTATGCCGCCGAGGCCAGCGCGACGATGCCCTACTACGCGGCTGACTGGAAACAACCCGTGGCGCTGATCATCGGGAATGAGGCCCACGGCGTCAGCCCCGAGGGCCTGGCGTGGGCGACGCACCGCATTGGCATCCCCATGGCCGGCCGCGCCGAGTCGCTTAACGCTGCCATTGCCGGCAGTGTGATCCTCTTCGAGGCGCTGCGCCAGCGCACCCGCGGGCGAACATGAGGTTTGCGAGCAGTTCATTGGTCACAACGTTTCGCCCCCCTCCCGGCGGGGGGGGTGGCGCCCGGTTCCTTCCCCTGCCGGGGAGGGGCGTGGGGAAACCCGGTTTCCCCATATGTTCACATCAGGGGCGTGGGGAAGCCCGGTTTCCCCGATGATCACGTTAGTGGGCGCATTGACAAATCGGCCCGGATCGGGCATCCTGAAGGGCGGTTCACCACCATTCTCGTTGCGGATTGTGGATTGATAGCAAGCGCATGGGCAAGCGTCGGAGCAACTGCGAGCCTGCGGCAGCTTCACAACCCACCGGTAGCTCTACTAGCAGAGGAACGCTATGACCGTGACCGACGAACTTTCCAGTCTGGAGCAGGAGGCCCGTGCGGCCCTTGCCGCCGTGCGCGACCTGGCCGGCCTGGCCGAGTGGAAGAGCCGTTACATCGGCAAGACCGGGGCGCTCACCCGGCTCAGCCGTGGCCTTGGTGCCCTGCCCGCCGAGCAGCGCCCCGAGGTCGGCCGGCGCGTCAATGCGCTGCGAGAGCAACTCGAAGCCTCCTACGCAGCCGCCGAGGCCCAATTCAAGCATGCCGCTATCGCCAGTGAACTGGCTGCCGACCGGGTTGATGTGACCCTCCCCGGACGCCAGCCAGCCCTCGGGTACGCCCACCTGACCAACCAGGTGCTGGCTCAGGTGCAGGAGATCTTCGGCGAGATGGGCTTTCAAGTCTGGGAAAGCCCCGAAGTGGAGCTGGACGAGTTCAACTTTGGCCTGCTCAACTTCGCTGAAGATCATCCCGCCCGTGATATGCAGGACACCTTCTACGTGGAGATGCCCCCTGGCGCGCCGTCGGTTCTCCTGCGCACCCATACCTCCCCCGGTCAGCTCCACGCCATGCGCCGCTATGCGCCCCAACCGCTGCGTGTGCTGCTCCCCGGCAAGGTGTACCGTAACGAACAGGTGACCGTGCGCTCCGAGATGATGTTCCACCAGTTCGAGTTCCTGGCGGTTGGGCGCCACATTACCATGGGCGACCTGAAGGGCACCCTGGCCTATTTTGCCGAGCGGATGTACGGAGCCGGCACGCAGGTGCGCCTGCGCCCGAGTTTTTTCCCCTTCACCGAGCCGAGCGCCGAGATGGATGTCAGTTGTTTCCTCTGCGACGGCAAGGGGTGCCGTGTCTGCAAGTACGCCGGCTGGCTGGAGATCGGCGGCTGTGGCATGGTGCACCCGGTGGTGCTACGGAACGGCGGCTACGACCCCGCGCAGTTCAGCGGCTTCGCGGGTGGTTTTGGCCCCGAACGGATCGCGATGCTCAAGTACGGTATTGATGATATTCGCGGCTTTTATTCGGGCGACGCGCGCTTCGTGGAGCAGTTCGGGTAGCGTACCGGTTGTGGTCGCCGGGCGCCACGCCGGTCTGGTGGTGATCCTCGTCGCCTTTCTGGCCCTTCACGCGCTCTACAACTGGGCCGTTCCTCTCGGCGAGGGGCCCGACGAACCGGGTCACGTCGCCTATGCGCTGTTTCTGGTGACGGAGCGGCGCCTGCCCGTGCAGCGCGCCGCCCCCCAGGCCCCCGATGTGCCCGGCGAGGGACACCAGCCCCCCCTGGCCTACCTGCTGGCCAGCCCTGCCCTGGCGTGGTTGCCTCCCAATCAGCGGCAGATCCGGCTCACCGCCAATCCTCACTTTCTCTGGGCCGGTGGTGATGAACCCGGCGCCTTTATGCGCGGAAGCTGGGAACGCTGGCCCTGGACGGGCCTCAGCCTGGGGTGGCGTCTGGCCCGGGCCGTGTCTGGCCTCTGGGGAGCGGCAGCGGTACTCTGCACCTACCTGGCCGCGCGGCGGCTCGCCCCCACCGAACCGCTTCTCGCCCTCATCGCGGCATCGCTGATCGCCTTTAACCCGCAGTTCCTCTTTATCAGCGCCCTGGTGTCCAACGATGCGCTGCTGACTGCCCTCGGCGCGGCCATCCTCTGGTGGTGTCTGGCCTCCCCACTGTCTTCCGCTGCGTGGCGCTGGGCCGTCGGCGCCGGAGCGCTCTTCGGTCTGGCGCTGCTCACCAAGCAGAGCGCCCTGCTCTTCGGGCCACTGCTGCTCTGGGGCGCCTGGCGCGTTGCCGGGGGCCGGCCCGGTCGCTTTGCACTCCTCACCTTCATCTGGGGGAGCGTGGCCCTGCTGCTCGCCGGCTGGTGGTTCGGGCGCAATGCACTGCTCTACGGTGACCTGTTTGGCCTGACCGCCTTCAGGGCCGAGTTCGCCGGTCAGCCCTTCGAGTGGCGCGACCCCCTGGCCTGGAGCGGCGCCCTGCGCCAGCTCGCCGGCAACTCCTGTGC
>JBDNDG010000335.1:0-5159 GCA_046719255.1 Chloroflexaceae bacterium | reverse complement strand
TCTTAATGTGCAGATCATCGGCCTTGAGGCGAATGTGGCCGCGATGGCGAGGCGTCTCGCGGCGGCGCACCGGCTGCCAGGGGGCGGCGGCGCGCAGGGTCGCCACCACGTCCAGGCGACCCTGGGAGGGCAGGCCAGGGATGGAGCGGATGTGGCGCCCGCGGGTGCCGGAGGTGCTGCCGCGCGAGCCGCTACGCCCGCTGCGCCGCACCGTGAAGGGCGTCTCCAGCACATCGGGGGGCACCTCGGCATCAAGGGCGGAGAGGATGAGATCCTCGACCGTCAGGTCCTCGGGGGGCGCCGGAGGTTGCTCGGTCTCGTCGTCTTCATCATTGCGCTGTTGCTCGTCGGGCGGGGGCTGCTCGGGCTGAGGGGGCGGGGGCTGCTCGGGCTGGGGCGGCTGCTCGACGGCCTGAGGGAGGCGGGTAGCGCGGGGCAGGAGCACGAAGCGCACCGCCCGTTCCAGATCCTCATCGCTCACCTCATCGCGCCCGGCGAGGGCCGCCGAGGCCAGCGCGGCGCGCACGGCGAAAATGTCCGCCCGGTGCCCCTCCACACCCAGGGCCAGCGCCGCCTGGCTCACCTGCATCATCTGCGCCTCGCTGATGCGTACCTCCGGCAGGGCCTCGCGGGCGGCCATGATCAGCGCGTGCAGCATGGCATCTTCGTCGGCCCATTCCTCAGCCGGACCGTCGCCGTTCCCGGCCCCGTTCCCGGGCCTGGTCGCCGCAACCAGCCGTGCCCGGTCCATCAGCAGGTTACGGCGCACCACCTCGGCGCGGGCGTGCCCGGGGGCCTGCGACACCGGCGCCACAATCAGGCCGATCCGGTCGAGCAAGTGGCGACGTGGCGGCCCCTCGGCGGGGTCGTAGGTGGCGATCAGCGCGAAGCGGGCCGGTTCCACCAGGCTCAGGCCATCGCGCTCCACCCGCACCACGCCGCTGTCGAGGGCCGCCAGCAAATGGTTGACCGTACTATCATCGAGCAGATTGACACCGTCGGCGTAGAGCAGGCCACCGTGGGCGCGGGCCAGTACCCCGCTGCGGTGGACACGCTCGCCGCGCGCCAGGGTCGCCTCCAGGTCGAGGCCGCCAAGGAGACGGTCCTCCGTGACGCCGACAGGCAGCTCGACCAGGCCGCCATGGCCGGGCGCCGACTCGGGAGCACTACCGGCAAGCAGGCGGGCAAAGGCGCGCACGAGCGTACTCTTCCCCGTACCCACGCCGGCAGCGATCGCCACACCGCCGAGGCCCGGGTCAACCGCGAGCAGCAAGAGCGCCTGGCGACCGGCATCCAGCCCGACCAGGGCGGAGAACGGCAACACCGCCGGAGTCACGCCAGCACCTCTTCCACTGCCCGTTCGATGCGCGTCGCATCGTCCTGGGTCTCCAGCGGGTCCTTGCGGAGGCGATGGCGCAGGGCAAGAATAGCAATGCGGCGCACATCGTCAACGCGCACTTCATTGCGGCCCTCGAACGCGGCCAGGGCTGTGGCGGCGCGGCTGAGGGTCAACTCGCCGCGGTGCCCGTCGACCTCCAGTTTGACGCACAGCTCGGCGATCTTGTAGAGCACGGGATCGGGGAGGAGCACCTCGGGCAGGCGTTTCTGAGCCTGCTTGATCTTGCGCTGGAGGCGGGCGGTCTCCTTTTCCCAGGTGGCAGCGAAGGCGAAGGGATCGGCATCGTAGGCGCGGCGCCGCTTCACGATCTCCACCCGCTCGTCCACATTGGTAATCGTGGTAATGCGGGCGTGCAGGCCGAAGCGATCGAGCAACTGGGGACGCAGATCGCCCTCTTCGGGGTTACCGGAGCCAACGAGCACGAAGCGGGCGGGGTGGCGGATGGAGATCCCCTCACGCTCGACCACGTTCACGCCACTGGCGGCCACATCGAGGAGCACATCAACCAGGTGATCCTCGAGCAGGTTCACCTCATCAATGTAGAGGAAGCCCCGATTGGCGCGCGCCAGGAGGCCGGGGGCAAACGCCTGGACACCCTGGGTCAGGGCCCGTTCGATATCGAGGGTGCCACAGACACGGTCCTCGGTGGCACCGAGGGGAAGATCCACCACGGGCACGGGAATGGTAATGGCCCGCGGCTTGCGCGGCTGGCCCTTACCATTGGGTGAGTCGTGCGAACGGGTATGCTCGCAGAAGCCATCGGCCTCGGGAGCGCAGGAGTACGGGCAGCCGGCAACTGCCTTGATCGGCGGGAGCATGGCGGCCAGCGCGCGCACGGCGGTTGATTTGGCCGTGCCACGATGACCCATCACCATCACACCACCGATGGTCGGATTGACCACACAGAGGATCAAACCCAGCTTCAACTCGGCCTGGCCGACAATCGCAACAAACGGATAGGGCGGCACGGGGCCCTGAGGGGCGGGGGTAGCGCCATTCTCAGCGGGGCGACGCGGAAGCGGCTCCGTCTCTGTTGTCATAGGGGCGCGACGTTCGGGATCAGAAACAAAGAAGGGAGGCCAACCAGGGGAGGGTGCATCCCTCCGGCGGGCCCTCCCAGCAAAGCTCGTCGCGCAGTGGCGGCGGGCCAGTATACGGGCAATCAGGCGCCAGGCAGAACACGCATCAGATGCTCGGCCGGCGTCTCAGCGAGTTGTGGACTTTCCGGGCATCGAACCAACGGTCGGCTTGCGTTGACCATTCGGCAGGCGGCGCGCATAGGCGGTAATGTTGGTCCAGAGGAACGTCAGGCCCAGCGCGAGCACGGTAATGATCAGACAGGCCCAACATACCAGCGCCGGGGTAAGCGGCCCGATCATTTGAGTAGCCTGAGCATACGTCTCGGTCATGGCGCTACTCCTGTCTAGCTTCCCGATCTTTGGCGACGAAGGACGCTGTATCACTTCGCGCATTTTTTTGAACCGACGTGAACTTTTCCCTCTGTATTGTACCACACATCGGCTCTGATTAAACAGCCAGACGGTGACGGATCGCGGCCCCGGGGGGCGAAGCGGGGGCCGGGTCACGGCTTCAGCCCCACAGGCAGGGCGTGGGGAAACCCGGTGTCCCCATGATCTTCCCGGTGGGGAGGGCTTGCCACCCCCACAGGCCGGGGCGTGGGGAAACCCGATGTCCGCATATGTTCATGTCAGGCCCCATTCGCGGGGCGCACAACACCAGAATGAAAATAACTATTTCCTGGGAGGGCTGCACCCTCCCATACCCTCCCGCGCACGGGCTATGTTCACATCAGCGATGCCAGTAGGGGTTCACCTGTTCGGGCGTCTCGGCGCCGACCTCCTCAAAGCTACGGCACCAGCACCAGAAGCGCGCTGCGAACCACCAGCGCAGGCGCAGGTACCAGGGAGCCAGACGGTACTCGGTCAGGGCGGTGGTGGAAGGTGTGCGCAGCTTCATTGGCGTACCTCGCTCCACTCAGGTGGATATGCGCCACCAGGGCGCAATCATGGGGCAGGGAAACCCCTGCCGGGCAACCCGGCACTCTTACTGGCGTTGAACGGCGAGGCCGCGCCGGGGTTACGCGTAAACATCCGCCCGGCTCCGCGTCGGGCGCCCGGGTGGCCGCGCCCCCTCCGCACCCGCCCCGCCAGGAGAGGAAACCGGGTGCCTCTCCCCGGCGGGTTTACGGGCGGACAGAACATTCGAGCCAGCGCGGCTTCTGCCGCATCGGGACACCCCCGCGCGCGGGAGAGGGGCCGGGGGTAAGGGCCAACCAGCGCATCCCAACGCCATCACGCCCGTCAGCGCCCGTACATTCTGTTCGCCCCCAACCCTCGTGCGCAGAGGCTCTGTTCACGTTCGATACCGGTCGCGGTTCACCGATACACCGGGCTGGCGGGCCGTCGCAGGTCCACGTAGCGAAACGGCTCGCCGGACTTCTGCAGGGCAGCCAGAATAGCCACTTTGCTATCCAGCTCATCTTCATCGCCGAAGCAGATCGTCGTATGGCCATCGACCGTAAGAGTCAGGCCTTTGCGGGGATCCTGGCTGGCCTCGGTGACGTACATCCCCAGATCCTTCAGCAGCCGTTTGACCACCCGGCGCGCCGCCGGATCGAGTTCGGGTTGATCGCCCACGGCGCGGCTGATCAACTCCAGTTCGAGCACCGGCACGGTCGGCGCCGCCTGGCCGCCGAACAACTCCTCGGCGCAGGCGCCCTCGGGAACGATATCGGGTTCATCGGCGCCAAAGACGCTGAGGAACTCGCGGTACTCGAGGGGCCGTACGGCGGCCATCTCCACCGGCGGCGTGGTGCGGGTGACGATCTGGTGGGCCAGGCGCTCAAAGATCGCGTCGAAGCGCGGCTCAGTGAGGGCCAGCTTGCAGGCGTCGGCCAGCTCGCGCACCGTGCGGTCGAGGGGGATACTCGCCAGGATGGGCAGATTGATACGTTCGGCGAAGCGAGCGGCGACCCCGGAGCCATCGTCGCGATTCACCACCAGGCCGAGCAGGCGCGTGCGACCGCCCATCCCGGCGAAGTACCTGGCGGCGCTGGCGATATTATTGGCCGCGTAGAGACTCTGGCGGTCATTGCCGCAGAGGATAATCACCTCCTCGGCCAGCGAACGCGAGAGGGGGGTAGCGAAGCCGCCGCAGACCACGTCGCCTAGAAAGTCCATCACCACATAGTCGAGGGCCCACTGGCTCAGGCCGAGTTTTTCGAGCAGATCGAAGCCAAAGGTAATCCCGCGGCCGCCGCAGCCGCGCCCCACCTCCGGGCCGCCGATCTCGCAGCCATAGACGGTTGCCGCGCCGTCCATGATCCGGGTCTTGAAGATCACATGCTGGGCCTGGAGTTCCTCTTCGCGCCCGGCCTCCTTAAACGCGCGCCACACATCGCCCAGGGTGGGCAGACTCACGCCGCCAAACAGCGCATTGCAGCTATCGTGTTTGGGGTCGCACCCCAGTTGCAACACGCGATTCCCGAGCAGCGCGAGCTTGCTCACCAGATTGGTAGTGAAGAACGACTTCCCCATGCCCCCTTTGCCATAGACCGCCAGCATGCGCGCAGTGCCAGGCGGGGCAGACTTGAGATTCGCGGGCATTGCAACCTCGCTTCCCCACGTTCTCACGCTGAAACGACGCCATTGCCGTCGTGTGGCCACTCGATCACCAGCTTCAGGCAGGTAGGATCCTCCAGCGCGAGGCGATAGGCGGCCTGGATGCGGTCAAGGGGCAC
>JBDNDG010000334.1:0-5173 GCA_046719255.1 Chloroflexaceae bacterium | reverse complement strand
CCGATGGTGCGCCCCCGAAAATCCTCCGGGCCGCGGATCCCTGAATCGGCGTGGACCATGAACCCCACGGGGCTGGCCTGGAACCAGGTGGCCAGGGCTACGGCGTCGATCTCCTGTTCGCGGGCGATCAGGACCGTATCCGCGCCGGTGCTGCCGAAGGTGTCACGGCCCGCGGCGACCAGGGGTAGCGGCACCAGGTCGGGGCCACCGGGGTTGAGGGTCACATCGAGGCCGGCTTCGTTGTAGTAGCCTTTGACCTTGGCCACGATGTAGCCGGCGAACTGGAACTGAGGGAACCATTGCAGGCGCATGCTCACACGCGGAATCTCCGGCCCTGCAGCGGGCGGTGGCGCCTGTGGCGGCGGCGCGGCGCATGCGGCCAGTGTGATGACACAGAGCAGGATCAGAGTATACGTGCGCATATAAGACGTTTTGAGTTTGAGCGGATGTGGAGGTGTGGAGATGTGTCATATTCACTCCACAGCCCCCACAGCCCCCACAGCCCCCACAGCCCCCACAGCCCCCACAGCCCCCACAGCCCCCACAGCCCCCACAGCTCCACAGTCTCACCCCATCACCCCTGCCGTCGCCAGAAGACGATGAACCGTTCCGCCAGGACCAGAAGACCGTGCAGCCCCAGGCTGATCGCTGCGGCGATGATCACGGCGGCGAAGATCCGGTCGGTGCGCAGGTGGTAGGCGGCGATGCTGACCACAAAGCCCAGGCCGCGCCCGCTGCCGGCGAGTTCACTCACAATCGCGCCGACCACGGCCAGGGCCGCGGCGATTTTCAGGCCGCTGAAGAGCGCCGGCAGTGAGGCGGGCAGCCGGAGGTGCCGGAAGGTCTGCCACGGGCTGGCCCCCCAGGCGCGCATCAGGGCCAGATGTTCAGGGCTGACATCGCGCAGCCCGCGGGTCGTGGCGACCAGGATGGGGAAGAAGGCGAAGAGCGCCGCCATCGCCGCCCGGGGCGCCAGACCGTCGCCGAGCCAGATTGCCAGCAAGGGGGCCAGGGCGGCGGCAGGCACGGCCTGCGAGACCAGCACCCAGGGGTAGAGGGCGTCTTCGAGCAGACGCAGGTGTACGAAGGCGACAGCCAGGCCGAAACCGGCCAGGGTTCCGGCTACCAGCCCGACGCTGGCCGCGGTGGCGGTGGCGCCAGCGTGGCCCAGCAGATCTCCCGGGGCGAGCAAGCGTGCCAGCACCCGCGATGGCGGCGGCACGAGATAGGCCGGCACCTGGAAGGCGCGCAGGCCCACTTCGAGGGCGATCAGGATGATGAGCATAAGGGTGAGGGCGGCGGCGTAGCGACGGGCCAGGACGATCAGGCGCCCCGGCCCGCGCTTGGCCGCTCGCAACTCACCCCGCAGAGCGGTATTCGACATGCCCCTATCGTACCACGAAATGGAACGAGAGCGCCGGGCGCTCTGACCCGCTGGCAGGGCTGGTGCAATGTCGTTGGGTCCGCGTGGCCGCTCTCCAGCCGTCTATGTGGCTGCGCCGCACAACGCCAGAATGAACATAACCTGGGAGGGTGCAGCCCTCCCAGGGGTTTGCCCCTCCTTCTCCACCCGGCGCCGGGGTGCTGCCCCCTCGTCGGGCGAGAGCGCAGGGTAACCCGGTTCCTCGATCCTGCAACCGGCTCACTCCAACAGGAACTCCCGCACCGTCCGGTGATACAGGTCGGGAACCTCGATCATCGGCAGGTGGCCGCAGGTTTCGAGCACGACGATCCGGCTGCCTGCCACGAGCCGCCGGCACTGCTCCACCTCGGCCAGGCGGGCAATGCGGTCGTTGTCGCCTGCCACCAGGAGCGCGGGCGCGCTGATGGCGCGCAGCGCGGCGTGCAACTGCGGAACGGCCGCGGCCGTAAGGGCTGTCAGGTAGGCGCGCCCATCGCTGGCCGCGTGGTCGGCCAGGTATTCCCGCCACAGGGCCTGATCGGCAGGCGGGCGCTGCAGGGTCTGAGCGCTCAGGAAGGCGGCCAGAGGCGGCAACTGGAAAAGCTGGCGGTTCCAGGGCTGCCAGAAGTCGAAGAACGGCCGGGCCAGGCCCAGCGAGAGGTCGAGCGGCGCGCGGGTCCATTCCAGAGCCAGCAGCTCCGGAGCGAAGGGACGGGCGCCCAGATTACTGAGCACAATCCGCCCCACCCGGTCGGGGTAGCGCGCGGCCACCATGGCGGCGACCGCGGCTCCCAGGCCGTGCCCGCACAGGTCGAACCGTCCCAGCCCCAGCCCATCGGCGAAGGCGATCACAGCCTCGGCCAGGGTTTTCAGCGTGGGTGGAGCGGGCCGCGGGGGTGTGCCGCCGGACCCGGGCAGATCGAGGGCGTAGACGGTGCGCGCGTCGGCCAGAGCGCTTGCGACGCCGCGCCAGATACGCGAAGTGGCACCAAAGTCGTGGATCAGCAGCAGGGCCGGTCCCGTGCCAGCGCGGCGGTAGGCCACCTTGCCGCTGGAGAGCCACAGCGATTCGAGCAGAAACGACACCGGCGGCGCGGTTGGCGAGGTGGAGGGGGGTTGCGGGGCGACCGGGTCCTCGGTGACGAGGAGCGGCTCCTGCCCGGAAGGAGGCGCCGGTTCGATGGGCGACGCAGCGGTGGGAGCTGCGCTGGAGGTGGTGGAGAGGCGCGTCTTTCGCCGGCGGGTGGCTGGTTGTTCGAGTGAAGGGGCCGCAGCAGCTTCGACGGCAGTGGAAAGGCGCAGGCCGCGCCCGCGGGTGAGGGGTTGCTCACCCGCGGGAGGGGCCTCGGGCAGCTCCTCGGGGGGACTCTCGGTCGAGAGACGCAGGCCGCGCCCACGGCGAATGGGGGCCGGATCTTGAGGCTCAGACGCCATAGCGGGACTCCAGTTCTGTCGCCAGGGCCTCGTAGGCCAGCGCTCCGGCGCTGCTCGGGGCGTAGACGCCGATCGGCTTGCCCACGGTCGGGGCCTCGGCGAGCTTGACATTCATGGGGATGACCGTCTCGAACACCAGGGCGCCGTAGCGCTCCCGAACCTCATGCTCGATTTGCAGGCTCAGGTTGGTGCGCCGGTCGGCCAGGGTGCAGATGATGCCACCGATGGCCAGATGGGGGTGGATCTCGCGCACCAGTTCGATCGTTTGTTCAAGCTGCGGCATCGCCTTGAGGGCATAGGCGTGCAGTTGGAGCGGCACGATCACCGCGTCGGCAGCGGCCATCGCGTTGAGCGAAAAGATCCCCAGGCTGGGAGGTGGGTCAATCAACACGTAGTCGTACTGATCGCGGCTGGCCCGTAACGCTTTGCGCAGCAGCAACTCGCGCCCGACCTTGCCCGCCAGCTCCAGTTCGGCCCCGGCCAGTTCCAGGGCCGCCGGAATGAGATCCACCCCCGCGTCGGTGGTGATGGTCGCAAAGCCCACACCACGCTCGGGGTTGAGCAGGACTTCGTAGACACTGTATTCCAGGGCGCTCGGGTCCACCCCGAGGCCCTGGGTGAGATTGGCCTGCGGATCAATATCGATCAGCAGCACGCGTCGTCCCCGTGCTGCCAGCATCGTGCCCAGACTCAGGGTTGTCGTCGTCTTGCCGACACCGCCCTTCTGCATCGCCAGCGCGAGAATATGGCCCATGCCCGCCTCCGCCTAGACATGCCCCTCCGGGACGATTGTACCAGAGATGGTAACAGGCGTTGGCAATTGTTGTAGAAACTATCTCAAAACCCCGCGGCGGCTGCCCGGCAGGCCGATTCGACTCGCGCCTCCGGCGCCATGATGAACAGACGCTCACTGCCGCAAGGCCCCGATCTCCACATCGCCGGACGTGGTCGTAATGGTCAGATTGGTCGTGCCGGGGCCAATGACGGCGCTCAGGCGGCGACGTTCGGGGGCACTGTCGGCCAGCGGCAAGTCGCTCTTGAGGTCGCCGCTGGTGGTCGTCACGTCGAGGCGTAGATCGGTGGAACTGGTCAGGCGCACGCGCACATCGCCCGAAATCGTACTGATAACGCTGGCGGAGTTGGATGCCAGAGGACCCTCGAACACGATGTCGCCACTGGTGCTATCGATGGTCAGCGATACAGCGTCGTCGGTACGCACGGCGACTGCGCCGGAGATGGTGCGGGCCGCCAGGCTGCTTCGCCCACCCTGCAATTCGATATTGCCGTTCACCGTGGAGAGGCGCGGGTCGGTAATCGGTCCTTCGGCGTGGATCTCGCCGCTGGTTGTCTCCACCACCAGCGGGCCGCGATGGTCGCGTATGTATACATCGCCGCTGCTGCTGCTCACTCGCAGATCACCGGCGACCCTCTCGGCGCGCACATTGCCACCGAGCGTCCGCAGCGTCAGATCACCCTGCACACCGGTAGCGACAATATCACCGCTCACCACGGAGGTCTCGACCCTGGCGCCGGGAGGCACGGCAACACGTAGCGACACAGAGGGCACCCGGCCGAAGGCGCCGGTCAGGCGGTTGCCGGGGCGCACGTCAACCACCAGGGTATCGCCCTGCACCTCTGTGACCACCTCCAGCCGCTGGAGGGCCGCAGCGGCGGCATTGGTATTCCAGCCGCCAGCGTGCCGGGTGGCCTCGACGGTGATCGCCTCCCCGGTGCCTGAAACCAGTTCGATATCATCGTTCACGCCGTTGATGCGCACGGCGCTGGCAACAAAACTGCGGGGTGGGAGCGCGTCCGAGCGTTCGACCAGGCTGATACGAATGCCAAACACAGAACTCCGCACCGTCAATTCAAAGACCAGCCAGACGATTCCGATCAGCAAGAGCAGCGCGCCCCAACGCCGGGCCTGCTCGCGCCGGCGGTAGAACGGCTCGGCAGGCACTTCCGGCTCGGCGCGGGCTGTCGGCCCCATCGTCGGCGGCTCGTTCTGGGGACCGGTTTCGAGGCTCATTATACCCACCCTTTCATTGGCGTCCGGTGCTACCCGATACGACGCGCCGGGGCGCAGCGCTGTTGCACGCTGATTGGTTGCCTTTCTCCATTGGTAAAGGAATGGTATCAGACGCGCCCGCGGCTGCGCCGCACCCTGCCAGGATGACCATGGGTTTGTTTCTGAGAGGACAGCGCCCTCCCCAACCCTTGGAGGAGGGAACCGGGCTCCTCCCCCCAGCGGGGGGAGGCTGGGAGGAAACCGGGCTCCTCCCCCCAGCGGGGGGAGGCCGGGAGGAAACCGGGCTCCTCCCCCCAGCGGGGGGAGGC
>JBDNDG010000333.1:0-5254 GCA_046719255.1 Chloroflexaceae bacterium | reverse complement strand
TGGCAACCCCCGGCAATCACTGCCCCGCCATGCCGCTGATGGGGGAGGCACCAGGTCGCCCCCTGGCCGGCAGGGGCACGGAAAATCCCGGCGTTCCCGGCCCTCAGAGCAACGCGCGCAGGCGCGCAGCCGCCTGTTCGGGCGTCAGGTCGCGTTGGGGTTCGCCGAGCATCTCGAAGCCAACCATGAACTTGCGGATAGTGGCCGAGCGGAGCAGCGGCGGCAAGAAATGGGCGTGCAGACGCCAGGCGGGGTGGGGCTCTCCATCGGTAGGGGCCTGGTGGAAGCCCATCGAGTAGGGGAACGCCGTTGCGAAGAGGGCGTCGTAGCAGGTAGTCAGTTGTTTCAGAATATCTGCCAGCCCATCGCGCCCGGCGGGATCGAGAGCCGCGAGGGAAGGAACGGGATCGCGGGCAATCACAATCGTCTCGAAAGGCCAGGCGGCCCAGAAGGGCACCAGGGCGACGAAACGCTCATTCTGGCAGACGAGCCGCTCGTCGCGCTCGAGCTCCAGCGCCAGGTAATCGCCCAACAAATCGCGCCCGTGGGCGGTGAAGTAGCGCTGTTGGGAGGCATGCTCGCGGGCAAACTGCACCGGCAGGAACCCGGTGCCCCAGATCTGGCCATGGGGATGCGGGTTCGAAGCGCCCATCATCGCGCCGCGGTTCTCGAAGATCAGCACGTGACGCACCCAGGGCACTGCCCCGAGCTCCTCATACTGGTCGGTCCAGGTATCTACCACGGCACGCAGTTCGGCGGGGGAGAGTTGAGGCAGGGCCAGGTCGTGACGCGGTGAGTAACACACGACCCGGCAAATCCCGCGAGCCGGCGCTGCCCGGAGCAGTGGGCTACCATCGGCGTAACCAGCAACGATTTCATCTGAAAAATCCTCATCAAGAAGCGCAGCAAAATCATTATCAAACACGAACGTTTTCGTATAAACCGGGTTGGTAACTCCGCCCGCACGGGCATTACCGGGGCAGAGGTAGCACGCCGGGTCGTAGGCTGGCCGGGCATCGGAAGGAGCCGGGTCCACCTGACCCAGCCATGGGCGTTTCGTGCGGTGGGGCGAGACCACCACCCATTCGTCGATCAACGGATTGTAGCGCCGATGCGGGTGATCGTCCAGGTTGAGCATACAGCTCCTCGTACCATACCCCGGTGGTCACGGCCCGATCATCGCTCAACTGCGCCACTTCCGCAGGACGATCTTCGTTCCCACGCCGACCTGGGATTGGATGGAGAAATCGTCCATGAGGCGTTTGGCACCGGGAAGCCCCATACCCATTCCCCGCGAGGTCGTGTAGCCGTCTTGCATCACCAGGTCAATATCGGGGATGCCAGGCCCCTGATCCTCACAGACGATCTCGATCCCTTTTCGACCGTGCTTTTCAACCTCGCAGCAGGTGACCGTTCCAGTGCCGGCGTAGAGGTAGATATTCCGCGCCAGTTCACTCACGGCAGTGGCGATCCGCGCCTGGTCAATCGCGCTGAAGCCCAGGGTCCTGGCCATGTCGCGAGCCATCGTGCGGGCAATAACGATGTCGAGGTCGCTGCGGATGACCGCTGATTTAGGCTGCCCCATCGCCGCTCTCCGCGGTAAGCCGCTGCAGCACGCTCAGTCCCTTTTCGAGGTTCAGGGCGGTAATCACGCGTGGCAGCTCGAGTCCGAGTTCGACGAGCGTAATGGCGACTGCGGGCTGCAAGCCCGTGATGACGACGCGACTGCCCATCAAGCCGGCCATAGCGGCGATGTCGGCAACCAGGCGCCCGATGAAGCTATCCACGAGATCCAGCGCCGTGAGATCGATGATCACCCCTTTTGCACGGGTATCGTGGATCTTCTGCAACAGATCATCTTTAAACTGGACGGCCGAAGCGTCGTGCAGATTAACCTGGATCGAAGCGATTAAGATGTCGCCGATTTTCAGGATAGGAATGCGAAGACTTTCCACTCGATCCTCTCTGGCGCAAGGCGCAGGGGCGCTGCACTGCTGATGGTAGCTGCCTGGCTGGGCCGGTCAGGACGAGTGCCTGGACCGGCAGCAGGGACATTCTACCCGAGGACCGTTACGATACCGAACACAACGGTGCCGGCGAGGAGCGGAACGCTCAGATTATCCGTGCCGGCCGGGGAGAAGGCCTCGGCGACCGCGGCGACCAGCGCGCCGGTGAGCGCGGCAGCCACGGCGGTGCTGGAGGCGAGGGGTGGGGTGAGGGGGCCCAGGGCCGAGCCTGGCACGAGGACGAGGGTCAGGAACATAGCAATCGCCGAGGCGATGAGCATCGCTACTGAACCCTCCCACGAACGTGTGCCACCGGCTACGTTATAGCGATGCTGGCCGAAGCGTTTGCCGATGATCGCCGCCATCGAGTCGCCCCAGGTCATGGCCATGGTACCGGCGGCGGCAATATATCCCTTATCATCGGGCGAGTTAGTGCGCCAGAAAGCCAGGAAGAGCAGTGTGACTGATAGTGCGAAGTAGACCGTTCCGGGCGAACTATCGGGCGCATCCATCGACTCGAGCACCTTGTAGCGCCACAGGATATAATTGATTACGATGAACGACGCGAAGGGGATGATTCCGATGTACCAGGTGTCGAACAGGGCCAGAACGCCAAAGACCCACATACCTGCGCCGATATGGACGATTTTGCGGGTGAAATCCTGCGGATAGCCGCGCCACCGGCGGATCACCTCAGCCAGAACGAGCAATCCGGTCGCGTAGGCGTAGGAGACCCCCAGCCCAATCCAGTCCTGCGTTGTCATAGGCGGTCCGGCAATCATTGGCGGAAATTGGTGCTATTCTAAAGCCGGCCGCGAGATACGTCAATTGCCGGGGGAAGGGTTGTTCGCGTTTGCGAGCGGGTCTGGTGCCGCGCCTCTGAGGACTGCCATGACGACAACACGTGTGCTCCTGGCCGATGACCATGCTGTGGTGCGCTCCGGCATTGCCAATGCTCTTGCCGACCTGCCCGGTATCGTCGTGGTCGGAGAGGTTGGCGACGGTCCGGCGTTGCATGCTGCTCTGGCTGAGTTGCAACCGGACTGTTTGCTCCTCGACATCACCATGCCCGGGTTTGAGCCTATCGCCGATATCGGCATGATCCGGATGCGCTATCCGGGGTTGAAGATACTGGTGGTGAGCGCCTACGATGATGATGTGTATGTGCAAGGGCTGCTTGGCGCCGGGGTAAACGGGTATCATTTAAAGGATCAACCTTTGAGCGATCTCCGGCTGGCCGTGCAGCGTGTGCTGGCCGGTGAGCGTTGGATTTGTAGCCCGCTGGTGGACAAGCTGATCCGGCTGCACGACCAACCTGCGCTGGCTCTTACGGCCCGGCAGCGTGAACTGCTCGGCTACCTCGAGGAAGGGCTCGACAACTTCGCCATTGCGCGGCGCAGCGGCCTCAGCGTCAAGACGGTTGAGAACCATCTGACGCGGCTCTACCGGCACCTGGGGGTGCAGAGTCGCCTGGAGGCGGTGCGCTACATCCACCAGCACCCGGGTCTCCTCGGGCGCTCCAGCCCCGCTCCCCGAAAGGACCTCGAAGCGGCAGCTTCTTCCCGGCACGCTCTGCTGATCGTGGATGACAGCGTGCGCTACCGTACCCAGTTGCGCCGGATGGTGGCCCGGGCCTACCCGGGTCTCACTGTCTATGAGGCCGATACGATCCAGGCCGCCCTGCACATAGCGCGCGTCGCCGCCCCGGGCCTGGCAATGGTTGATGTGGTGCTGGGCGACGAAAGTGGCATCGAGTGTACCCGACAATTGCATGCCGTAGCGCCTGCTATGCGGATCGTGCTCTTCAGTGCCTACCCCGACCGCGAGTTCCATCGCCAGGGGCTGCACGCTGGCGCCGTGGCGTTCCTCGATAAGAAAGATCTCGATGCGGCTGCCCTGCGCGAGTTGATCGATGATGCCCTGATGTGACCATCGAGGAAACCGGGGTTCCCCATCCACCTTCCTGTGGGGAGGGTCTGGGAGGGCTTCGCCCTCCCAGAAATATACCTACCTGCTGTACCGCGAAGAAACGCCACCTATGTCCCGGGTAGGGGAAACCCCCTAACCGCGATCAGGGTATCCACTCCGCGCGCAAGGGGGGATCGGGGTTGAGCCTGACCCATCCGCGTCATATACTCACACCATCACAGGCGTCCGCGCCTGCTCTCAGGCGATCCAGATGCTACGCAGGCGATGAAAGGAGGTTCGCGCAGGAAAGCTTCGCGTATGAACGGGGTGCGCACCGCGCGCGCACGGAGTGACAATTGACACACTGTCTGGGAGGACATGATGCGGTACAAAGGTGTAGCCTGGCTCTTCGCGTTGCTTGCGAGTCTGATCCTCGCTGCCTGTGGGCAGCAAACCCCCTCCGCTCCGGCTGGTGGAGCCACCACGCAGCCCGCCGGGCAACAACTGGCAGTCGGTATCGTGCTGCCGACCCGTGACGAACCCCGCTGGATTCAGGACGAAACCCGTTTCAAAGAGGCTCTGAATCAGGCTGGCTACCAGGTGGAGATCCTGTTTAGCCAGGGCGACTCGGCCCGTGAGAAGGCCAATGTAGAGTCGCTGATCACCAAAGGGATCAAGGTGCTGGTAATCTGCCCGCATGATGGCACGGCCGCTGCGGCTGCCGCTGACGCTGCCCGTGCCGCCGGCGTGCGGGTGATCTCCTACGACCGCCTGATCCGCGAAACCGACGCGGTTGACTACTACGTTACCTTCGATAGCTTCGCCGTCGGCGCCCAGCAGGCCCAGTTCCTGGTGGATAACGCTACCGGCACCGGCAATCCTCTCTATCTCTACGCCGGCGCGGCTTCCGACAACAATGCCTTCATTTTCTTCGAGGGCGCCTGGAGCGTGCTCCAACCCAAAATTGCCGACGGCACCTTTGTGGTGAAGAACTCCAGCGAAGCCGTCGCCCTCTCCAACAAGGCCAACCTGACGCGCGAT
Organism: Chloroflexaceae bacterium; assembly: GCA_046719255.1. Lineage (GTDB taxonomy): Bacteria > Chloroflexota > Chloroflexia > Chloroflexales > Chloroflexaceae > JACAEO01. The sequence goes on along the minus strand of JBDNDG010000333.1, from coordinate 299 downwards.
GAGCAGGCGCGTATTATCGGCCAGATCACGACTAACTGGGACTTCAACACCGCCAAGACGCTGGCCGAGTCTAACCTCACCGCCGCTACCGCAGCCGATAAGGGAACTGTGTTCATCCTCGCGCCTAATGATGGCACCGCCCGGGCCATTGCCGATGTCTTCGGCGCCGATCCCGACGTTACGGAGTTCTTCGTTACCGGTCAGGATGCCGAAAAGGCGTCGGTGCAGTACATCATTGACGGCAAGCAGTCGATGACGGTCTTCAAGGATGTCCGCGTCCTGGTCAATGACGCGATCAA
>JBDNDG010000332.1:0-5256 GCA_046719255.1 Chloroflexaceae bacterium | reverse complement strand
GCGTAGGCGGGCTTCGCCCGCGTACCCGGGGTGGCACCTTACCCGATATGTGAACCACCGACACTTGCGCCTTGACGTTCGATCCGTGCGGTAGTATCATTCAAGCGGCACGTCACAAGTCTGGCATAGAACGCATTGATGAGGACGAGTAGCCCGGCGACTGCAGCCAGGGAGGGCGCGTCGGCGACTGGAAGCGCGCCCCTGCACGGCCTGGTGAAAACCACCTCGGAGCGGCCCCCTCAACGCCCAACGGCCAGTATGGGGGTCCGGGCGGCGCCCGTTACAGCGCCCCACGAGGGTGCCTTTCGCCCCGGCGAAAGGCATCGCAGATGGGTGGAACCACGAGGCAACCCTTCGTCCCATTGGGAAGAAGGGTTTTTTATTGGCACACGATTGCAGAACGCCTGAGGAAGCACCCGCATGCGCCCATCGCATCGTCCCGCACCAACCGCTCGTGACACCGACGCCCGGCGCGGATGCCTCCGCGGCTGTGCGACTATCCTCTTTCTTGCCGCGCTGCTCTTGCTGGTGTACACCTTCGGGCTGCGCCCGATGCTGAGTCGCGCCGTGGCAGACCAGATCGCGCCCGTCCCCGTGGCAACGGCCGCGCCCACCGGCGGCGCCGGGCACGCAGATGGTCTCCTGCCCACTGCCATCGCCGCCCTGCCCCCGGGCGAACTGGTCCTGACCGAGGAGCGCGCCAATAATTTTCTTGCCGCTCGCCCGAATGCGATTGCGCCCCTCGAAACGGCGCGTCTGAGCTTCAGCGACGGCCGTGCTATCGCCACCATCAGCGCCTATGGGGTCAGCAGCGATGCTGTTGTGACCCTCGCCGCCAGGGAGGGGCGGCTCGTGGTTACCAGCGCGCACCTCGCAGCGCCACTCGCCTATGTGCTCTCCGCCGATGAGCTGGCACGCCTGCTCGCCGAACGACTCAATGCTGAACTGACCGCCCAGGGTCGCCGCATTGACGAGCTGCGTATCGAAGAGGGCCGCCTGATCCTGGTTACCAGTTGACGCCCGGCCCGCAGGCCAGGCGCACCACGCCTCCTGGCGCCCCTTGAGCATCTTTAAGGAGTCTGCCGATGCCCGTCACTCCCAACGACGATCCCTACTATCGCCTGCGCCACTCCCTGGCCCACGTCATGGCCCAGGCCGTTCTTGAGCTGTTCCCCGAAGGTAAAATCGCCATCGGACCACCGGTCGAGAACGGTTTCTACTATGACTTCGACCTGCCGCGGCCCCTCACGCCCGAGGATCTGGCCGACATTGAGGCCCGCATGCGCCGCATTATCAGCGGGAACCATCCGTTCGTCTACCGTGTCGTCAGCGCGGAAGAGGCACGTGAGCTGTTCAGGGATCAGCCTTACAAGCTCGAGCTGATCGAGGGCCTCATCCAGGGCGCCGATGAGTACGGCGAGCGCCAGGAGGGCAATGGCACCCCTGCCGACCGCGCGGTCATTTCGACTTATCGCCAGGACACCTTTGAGGACCTGTGCCGCGGTCCCCATCTGGAGCATACCGGCCAGATTGACCCCGAAGCCTTCAAGCTGATGAGTATCGCCGGCGCCTACTGGCGCGGCAATGAGAAGAACCCCCAGCTCCAACGCATCTACGGCACCGCATGGAACAACCGCGCCGAACTCGAACAGTACCTCTGGCGCCTCGAAGAAGCCAGAAAGCGCGACCATCGTCGCCTGGGCAAGGAACTCGACCTCTTCAGCGTCTCCGATGACGTGGGGCCAGGGTTGATCCTCTGGCATCCGAAAGGGGCTATGATCCGGGTGATTGCCGAAGATTTCTCCCGCCAGGCCCACCTCAACGCCGGCTACGAGTGGGTCTTCTCGCCTCACGTGGGCCGCGCCCATCTGTGGGAGACCTCCGGCCACCTGGATTTTTACAAAGAGAACATGTACGCCCCGATGGACATTGAAGGCGACACGTACTATGTCAAGCCGATGAATTGTCCGTTTCATATACAGATCTACCGGTCCCATCTGCGCTCGTATCGCGATCTGCCGCGGCGCTACGCCGAGTATGGCACGGTCTACCGCTTCGAGAAGAGCGGCGTACTCCACGGCCTGACCCGCGTGCGCGGTTTTACCCAGGACGATGCGCACATCTTCTGCCGGCCCGACCAGGTCGAGGAGGAGATTGGCCACGCCCTGGATTTTTCACTCTACGTGCTGCGATCCTTCGGGTTGAGCGAGTTCACCGCCTACCTCTCAACGCGCCCCGAGAAGTACGTCGGACGAGCAGAGGATTGGGAGCGCGCCACCGCTGCCCTTGAGCGGGCGATTGAAGCTCACGCCCTGCCTTACAAGCGCGATGAGGGTGGCGGGGCGTTCTATGGCCCGAAGATTGACTTGAAGGTAAACGATGCCCTGGGCCGCGAGTGGCAGTTGAGTACCATCCAGTTCGACTTTAACCTGCCTGAACGCTTTGATCTGGAGTACATCGGCGAGGATGGCCAGCCCCATCGCCCCTATATGGTCCATCGCGCCCTCATGGGAAGCATGGAGCGCTTTCTGGGCGTGCTGATCGAACACTTCGCCGGAGCGTTCCCGCTGTGGATCGCGCCGGTGCAGGCGACGATCATTCCCATTACCGATAAGCAGATGGAGTATGCTTGCCAGGTGCGCCAGCGCCTGACGGCTGCAGGCCTGCGGGTCGAACTTGATGACAGCCGGGACCGCATGCAGGGCAAGATCCGCCGCGCTCAGTTGCAGAAGGTACCGTATATGCTTATAATCGGCGCCAGAGAGCAGGAGACCGGCGCCGTGGCTGTGCGAACGCGCGCGGGCGAGGATCTCGGCGCGATGCCCCTGGCGGCATTTCTTGAACGCGCGCTGGAGGAGGTCCGCACGCGGGTGGGGTAAGCACTGCTTCGTGGTGGAAATGGCGTGGGGGAGGGTCAGACTGATCCCACCAGGCTTCGTCGCGCAAGAGGTTGCTGCGAGAGCTGCGCTCTCCCAGCAACAATTCGCCAGCGGGGGTTCGGGAGAGCTACCCCCTCCCAGCAACAATTCGCCAGCGGGGAGGGTTCGGGAGGGCTACGCCCTCCCAGGAACAAGTCTATTCGTTCTGGCGTTGTGCGGCGCAGCCGCATAGATGGCTATTGCACCTCGTCTTACGGACCACTGAGGAGCGTCAGGTATGGCACTGGAGTCCGACACGCTCGCCGACACCGCCCGTCGTTTCAGTGAGGCGATCCGCGCCGAGCGCCAGAGCACCCTGGAGGCCCTGGCCGCGGAACGTCAGGCCGTTCTGGAGATTATTCAGGCCCTGAAGCAGGAGACCTTTCGCCGCCGTAAGACGGCCACCGGGCGCTTCGTCTTTGGCCTGTTGCTCGGCGCGAGCGCCGGCGCCCTGACAGTCTACTTCGCCAGCCAGCGCGCCAGCGAAGAGACGCGCCTCGGTCTTACCGCCAGGGCCGAGAGCAGCCGAGCGACCCTTGCCAGACGCTTTAAGGAGGCGCTCGATGCGGGCCGCCTGGCCGCCCAGAGCCGCGAGGAAGAACTCTGGGAGCGCTATCGCCGCCAGGTGTCCGAGGCGCTGCAACCTCCCCCTGAGCCTGAAGAGCCGCTGTTTTAGCCTGTGGTACGGGAAAACCGGGTCTCCTCACCTGCGATAAGCCTGTCGAACCGTTCCCCTCCCACCAGGAGGCTTCGCGAGGGCGTCGCCCTCGCAAACATAACACGGCAGCATAGTCGTAAGAAGAACTCTGATGGACGCCGAGATTATTGCCATCGGCTCCGAGCTGCTCCTCGGCGCCACGATCGATACCAATAGCGCCTACCTGGCACGTGAACTGGCCGCCGCCGGTGTCAATCTCTACCGGAAGACCGTGGTTGGCGATAATGCCGAGCGTATCGCCCGGTGCGTTCGCGAGGCCCTCGAACGCGCCGACCTGGTGATCTGCTCCGGCGGCCTTGGCCCAACACCCGACGATGTGACCCGCGAGGGCGTTGCCATGGCCCTCGGGCGCCCCCTCGAGTTCCGCCAGGAGCTGCTCGACCAGATCCAGGCCCGCTTCAGTGCGATGGGCCGCACCATGAGCGAGAGTAATCGTCGCCAGGCCTATGTGCCCGCTGGCGCCCGTGCCATTTCTAACCCCCGCGGCACCGCGCCCGCCTTTCTTGTTGAGGACCCCCGCGGGACAGTGGTCGTGCTGCCCGGCGTGCCCTACGAACTGCGCTACCTGTTTGAAAACACCGTTCTGCCCTACCTGCGCGAGGAGCGGGGCGTTACCGACGTGATCCTGGTCAAGACGCTCCACGCCACCGGTCTTGGCGAAAGTGTCATCGGCGAACTGCTGGCCGACCTGATGCAGCAGGCCAACCCTACCCTGGGCATTTCCGCCAAGCAGGCGCGCTACGAACTGCGCCTCGGCGCCCGCGCCGCCAGCCGCGCCGAAGCCGAGGCGCTCGTCGCTCGCGCCGAGGCGACGATTCGCGAGCGCCTTGGCCCTAACCTCACCGGCGATGCGCCCCTGGCCGAGGCGGTGGTCCGCCTCTTGCGCGAGCGCAATCTCACCCTCTCACTGTTCGAGGGCGCCGCAGCCGCGCCGATCTACCGCGCCCTGGCCCGTGTTCCCGGCGCCCTGGACTGCTTGCGTGGCCTGATTGTCCATCCGCTCGAGCAGCCCGCCGACGAGCGCGCCGCGGCTGCTCTGGCCCTCGCTGGCGCCCGCGACGCCGCCGCGCGCTGGGGCAGCCCCCTGGCCCTCGGAGTGCAGGCTGCCACCACTCCTGATCCGAGCGGCCTTACGCCCGTCTGCGTCGCTCTCGTTACCCCCGAGGGCGACCGTGAGGTGACCCGCCGCTACGACCTTCGCCAGCCCGAGGGCTGGGAGTTCGTGGCAACCCTGGCCCTCGACCTCACCCGGCGCTATCTGCTGGGAGATGCGGCTTGAGACAGACGCCCGCGGCGTCCGGCATTCGCCTCCGCGCGGCTCTGGCGACGGTGCATCGCGACCCGCGGTGGTGGCTGAAGTGTCTCGGTTACGGGGCTGCCGCTGCCACCGGCCTGGGCTTGCCCCTGGCCGCCGGCTTCGTCATGGAGAGCCTCGACAATAGCCGGCGTGGCTACCCTGTACCCCTGCCGCCCTGGAGCGACCCCTCTCTGCGCATCCTTACCGGTCTCTTCGCCCTGCTGATAGACTTTGCCTTCTTCGTTCTCCCCTTGCTCGTCGGCGGGACGCTTGTCGTCGCGATAAGCCTTACGCTCCTCCTTGCCGGCCCACCGGCCGCGCAG
>JBDNDG010000331.1:0-5267 GCA_046719255.1 Chloroflexaceae bacterium | reverse complement strand
TGGTGCGCTACGAGTGACGGGAGGTGTGGAGCTGTGGGGGTGTTTTTGGATCGTTCAACAGCTCCACACCTCCACACCCCCACACCCCCACACAACTACGGCGTGGGACTGGGATTGCTGCGTGTGGGCAGCCCGCGCTCAACAATCAGGTCCATGGCCCGGTCAATCGGAATATGGACCTTCCCCTCCATCGTATAGCCATACCTGCTGAGCAGATCACGGTCGGGAAGGACGTAATCCTTATAGGTTGGCCCATCGAGGGGCGTGACGCTGGGCACGAACGGCACACGCCCGGCGAGCATCACCAGCAGGCTCACCACGAGGAAGGTCACCAGGAGGCCGCTCATGATCTGCGCCACCCCTGGCGCTCCTTGCCGGGCCGGCTGGTACGTAACCTGCCGCTGCTCGGGTGGGTATGAGGGTTGAAAACGGTAACTCATCAGTGGTGACCTCCGGCGTGCAAATTCTCCATTTGCGGGTCATTCAAAGGCAAGAGCGAGGCCCGTTGCATAAAGAAGGCCCACAGGGCCACCCAGACCCCCATCAGGCCAAGGGGGGCAGCCAGATTGGTAAAGGTGAGCAGCGCCTCGGTGGGAGTGGCATGGAACTCGGGCAGAATGATCCAGGCCGTATCAATCAGGCGCACAACGATGATCCACGTAGCAACGAGGGCCAGGTAGTTCAGGTTGCGTTTTGGCTTGCGCCCCAGCAGGGCGAAGAAGGGCATCAAGAACGCGGCAATCATCAAGAGGATCACCACGACGAGCCAGCCCGCCTCGCGGCGCCGGGCGTACCAGGGTGTGAACTCGGCCACATCGCCCGACCAGATGATCACGTACTGACCAAAGGACATGTAGGTCCACAGCACCGTAAAGGCGAGCATCAACTTGCCCAGGTCGTGGATGGGCTTGACGGGCACGTGCTCGTGGAAGATCTCCGTCTGGCGAACCTGGGTGAGGGCGAGGATGGTAAAGGCCAGGGTACCCAGGCCGGCATTGACGATGTAGTGTGCCCCGTAGATCGTCGAGTACCAGTGGGCATCGAGGGACATACCCACATCCAGGGCGAAGAAGGTCACGCTCAACACGAACAGGGCCACGCCGATACCGCTGAGGCGCCGCATACGGGTTGCCGACACGATGGGGTCGGCCCCGCGATCCTGCTGGAGCGACCAGGTGCGCAAGAGGAAGGCCAGGATGCTCCAGATGGCGAAGTAGATCACCATCCGTCCGGCGAACCAGAGGGGGCTCATCCACGGCACCTTGTGGGCCACAATCGGGTCAAACTCAGGGCTGCCGGGAGTAACGACCCCGGGGTCGGCCCAGTGATAGATGGCGTGCTCGAACCCGAAGGTATTATAGGCCACCATTATCACCGGGATACTGGCGAGGAAGAAGATCGGCAGGATCATCGCCCCGGCCTCAAAGATGCGGCGCGCCGTGATTCCCCAGGCGCCGCCGGTGAGGTGCTGCACCATCAGGAAGCCCAGGCAGCCCAGCGAGAAGGCGATCGTGTAGTAGAAGCCGAAAATGTAGGACTTCGCGAACTGCTCGGGGTTAAGCACGAAGCCCAGGCCAAGCAGTGCCAACCCGATCACCGCCGCGCCGATGCCAATCACCTGCACGCGGTTCAGTTGGGGCACCTGGGTTCGGGGAAGGGTGGTTGTCGCCATAAGCAACTCTCTAGATAAACCGTGGCCTGGTCTTACTGCCCCAGATTGGCTCGCTGCTCAGGGGGCACGTCCTCAAGCGTCGCATTCTGGCTGAGTTGCAGCGCGCGGATATACGCCGCAATCGCCCAGCGGTCCTCGGCGCTGATGCGCGAGGCGTAGGAGTACATGGACTGATAGCCGTCCTTCTCCGGGTCGCCGCGGTACACGCCATTGGTGATAATCACGAAGAAGTGTCCGATCGGCGCATCGCGGAGGCGTTGCTGGTGGAAGTTGGCCGGAACGATGCCGCCGCGCTGTGCCACGGCGCTCAGGCCGTAACCGGCTTCACCGTGGCAGACGGCACACCAGATGTTGTACTGCTGCTGGCCGCGTTCCAGCACGGCGCGGGTGACCTCGAAGGGCATGACATCACCTTCGATCCCATTGATCAGCCCGGTGTAGAGGTATGTATCGGTCTGGGCCGCGCCAACCGCAACCGTTCCGGGCACATTCGGCCGCGACCCGCGCCCATCGGCGAAGAAGGTGCTGGGGTCGTAGGTCTGCACCTTGGGCTGGTTGTACATATCCTGGTGGCAGGCTGCCAGCAACAGCGCCAGGAAGCCGACCCAGCCGTAGCGCAGGAGGCGGGCCGGTGAAAGTCTCCAGCGTGAGTGTAGCGCTTGCATCATCGCCCCCTAGTTGCCAACTTCGGACACCTGAACAGGGCCGAGGCTGCGTAGGAACTGCGCGGTCTGGGCGCGGTCAAACAGCGGGTCGCGGGCTTCGATGCACAGGAAGAAGCTATCCTGTGAGGCTCGATCGAAGCGTGGCGCGTTGAACACCGGGTGGTAGGGCATGGGCAGGCCGTTGAGCACCACCATACTGATGGCCGCAGTAAACGCCGCGAAGAGGATCATCGCCTCGAAGGTGATGGGGATCATCGCCGGCCAGTTGGCGATATCCAGCGGGCGCCCGCCGATGTTGAGCGGGTAATCCACCAGGTTGCCGATGTACTGAATGATGAACCCGCTGGCGGCGCCGATCAGCCCGGCAAGCAGCACCAGGCGGGGCACGCCGGTGTCACCGGGGGCCACCTCCTCAATGACCTCCTCGATCGGGAAGGGGGTATAGGCATCGAGCCGGCTATAGCCTGCCTGCTTGACCCTATGCGTGGCGGCGATCAGGTCCTCAGGCGTGCGGAACTCAGCCATCAAGCCATAGATATCGGTTGCTGCTCGTCTCTGCATAGCTGTACTTCCAGGCTAGTGGAAACCGCCGGGTGCTCCTGTGGGCAAGGAATGGTTCTTACTTATGGGGAGGGCGAACCCTCCCGCGCCTCTCCCGGCCAGAGCCGTCGAACTCTAAGGGTCAGGCTCCTAATCGGCGCCGGCGGTGCCCGGTTCGCTCTTCCCGGTCACAATATCGCGGCCCGTATCGCCGTGCCCCGCCTGCTCGCGCCGGTGCAGGCGTTCATTCTCCTGGAACTGGAACATCCGCATCTCAAAGATGTTGATCATCGGCAGGAAGCGGATGAACAGGAACAGCAGCGTGAAGAAGAGGCCGAAACTGCCGATGTAGAGCGACCAGTCCCAGATCGTGGGGATGTACAGATCCCACGATGAAGGCAGAAACTCGCGTTCCAGCGAGATCACGATAATCACGTAGCGTTCGAGCCACATTCCGACGCTAACGATGAGCGAGATGATGATCAGGGCTGGAATGCTCTGGCGCACCCGCCGGAACCAGAGGGGCTGGATGGCCACCGCATTGCAGAAGAGCAACCCGTAGTAGGCCCAGGCGCTCGGCCCGTTGAGACGGTTGAAGAGCAGGTACTCCTCGAAGCGGCTGCCGCTGTAGAGGGCGGCCCACACTTCCATAAAGTAGCCGTAGACCACCACCATACCCGTGGCAAGCATCACCTTGGCCATCACATCGAAGTGGCGCATCGTGATGTAGTTCTGGAAGCCGTACCAGACGCGCACGGGAGCCATCAGCAGGATGACCATTGCGAAGCCCGCGAACACGGCGCCAGCGACGAAGTAGGGTGGAAAGATCGTCACCTGCCAGCCGGGCACCTGCGAAATGGCGAAGTCGAGGGAGATGATCGAGTGTACCGACACCACCAGGGGGGTGGAGAGGCCAGCCAGCAGCAGCGAGGCCATCTCGTAGCGGTGCCAGTGGCGCGCCGAGCCGCGCCAGCCCAGCGCCGCGATCCCGTAGGCCCGCTTGGCCCAGATGTTGGTGGCCCGGTCGCGCAGCGTGGCAAAGTCGGGCAGCAGCCCTACCAGCCAGAAGACCAGCGACACGCTTGCGTAGGTCGAGATGGCGAACACGTCCCAGGCCAGGGCGCTGCGGAAGTTCGGCCACATCCCGTGCGTGTTGGGGTAGGGGATCAGCCAGTAGAACAGCCACGGTCGCCCCAGGTGCAGAATGGGGTACAGGCCGGCGCAGGCCACCGCGAAGAGGGTCATCGCCTCGGCAAAACGGTTGATCGAGTTGCGCCAGCCCTGATTCAGCAACAGCAAGATGGCCGAAATCAGCGTTCCGGCGTGACCGATACCGATCCACCAGACGAAGTTGATGATGTCCATACCCCAGGCCACGGGGACGTTGATACCCCAGATGCCGACGCCTTTAATAAACAACCAGGCGATCGACACAAAGTACACCATCAACAAGATGAACGCGATGGTGAACCCCAGCAACCACCCTCTGGAGGTTTGCAAGGGGCTGACCAGCGGCACATCGCCGATCTTGCGGCTGATTGAGGTGTACGTCTCACCCGGCAGCAGGTACATTTCCCCGGTGTCGGGTTGCGGACCGGTGCGTAGTGGTTGCGCCTGTGCCATTGGCAATCCTTGCTAGTGCTTTGTCCTGCTTACCCTGAGATGGGGTGGGGAACGCGGGCGCCCCACCTGTACTGTGTCGAGTCCCTCGGGGATGGGGGTACCCTTTTGCCAGGTATGTGTTCACACGTCTCCTGGGAGCGAGGGCGGCCTGCCCTCGAACGCTGACGGGGGACGCGCTCACTCCCGGGCCTGTTACCCCAGGGCTGAATTCGCACCCTTGTGCCGAAGGGCGCCTACCCTTCTCCGTGGGCCTCCAGTTCTGCATGCGGGTTACGCACGCGCGCCAGGTAGGTCGTGCGTGGGAAGATGTTCAACAGGTTCAGCACGCCGTAGTTATGCGGCTCTGCCTTCCACTTCGCCACCCGGCTCGCCGTGTCGTTAATATCGCCAAAGACGATCGCCTGGGTTGGGCAGGCGCCCTCGCAGGCAACCACAATCGTGCCGTCTTCGATGGTGTAGCTACTCTGGCCGTTCTGCACCGCGGCCTTCTTGGCGGCGATACGCGCGGCACTGATGCGCTGGACGCAGTAGGTGCATTTCTCCATCACACCGCGGTTGCGCACTGTTACCTCGGGGTTGCGCGCCAGTTGCAGGCTCGGCGTGTTGAGGTCGGTGTACTGCAAGAAGTTGAAGCGGCGCACTTTGTAGGGGCAGTTATTGGAGCAGTACTTGGTGCCAACACAGCGATTATACACCATGTTGTTCAGCCCCTCATAATCGTGGACGGTAGCGATGACGGGGCAGACCACTTCGCACGGGGCCTGCTC
>JBDNDG010000330.1:0-5292 GCA_046719255.1 Chloroflexaceae bacterium | reverse complement strand
GGGCTGATGCGAAGTTGGTGGGGCAAGCTCCACACCCCACTGTCGGAGACGGATATTGCATCAGCCCTGACGGGGCTTGCCAGGGCCGATGCAAAAAGAACGGAAACGGAGTTTGCTCACCCGCGGTGAGCCTGTCGAACCGCATCCCTCTCTGAGGGGGGGTTGGGGAGGGCACAGCCCTCCCGGGAACAACGTTATTGCGGGCGACGCGCCTTCACGGGGCGTCCATCGTCGGCGCGTCCTGGTGTTCCAGGGCGGCGCGCATGCGCTCCAGGCCCTCCGCCAGCAGGGCCCGCGGGCAGCCGAAGTTGAGACGCACGCAGCCCTCGCCACCCGGCCCAAAGGCCGTTCCGTCGGAGAGGGCCACTCTGGCGCGCTCCAGGAAGAAGCGGTAGGGATTGTCGGCGATCCCCGCTTCGCGGCAGTCAATCCAGGCCAGGTAGGTGGCCTCGGGGGCAGTGGTACGCAACCGGGGCAGGCGCTCGCGCAGGTAGCTCAGGTAGAAATCACGATTGGCGCTGAGGTAGGCGCGCAGGGCCTCCAGCCAGGGTTCGCCTGCTTCAAAGGCGGCCAGGGCGGCAGCGTAGCCCATAGCGTTGACGTAGGGCACAATGCCCGCGCTGGCCCGCGCCAGCCGCGCGCGCAACTCTGCGCCGGGCACCACCATGAATCCGCAGCCGAGACCAGGCAGGTTGAAGCTTTTGCTCGGTGACAGGAGGGTGACAGTCCGCGCGGCGATCTCCGGGTCGAGTGTGGCCATAGGGGTGTGGCGCTTCGTTCCCAGCACCAGATCGCAGTGGATCTCGTCGGAGCAGATCAGCGTGTCGTTGCGCAGACAGGCCTCGGCCATGCCCCGCAGGGTGGCGGGATCGTACATCAGGCCAACAGGGTTGTGGGGGTTGGAGAGCAGGAACAGGCGTGTGCGGGGCTGGAGCGCGCTGGCGAAGGCCTCCAGGTCAAGACGGTAGCTGAGAGTCGTTCCCTGCACCTCGCGGGTCAGTTCGAGCGTGTCGCAGACGCGGTCGTGGAAGCCAGGGGCGCTCAGAAAGGGCGGGTAGGCCGGCGTCAGGGTCAGTACGTGGTCACCCGGTGCGCCGACCGCCCGGCAGAGGATGTTGATCGCTACGACCAGGCTGGGTACGTAGACGATCTGGTCGGGAGTCACCTGCCAGCCGTACAGTCGCTCCAGGCGCTCGCAGATCAGTGGCGCCAGGCGGGGTGGGGGCATTGTATAGCCGAAGGTGCCCTGGTCGGCGCGCTCGCGCAATGCGCGAATGACCGGTTCAGGTGAACGAAAATCCATGTCGGCAACCCACATGGGCAGCACGTCTTCGGGGTAGTATTCCCACTTGGCGCTGCCGGTGCCGCGGCGGGGGATGATGGTGTCGAAGTCGTAGTTCATGCGAAAACCTGAAAACAGGGAAACCGGGTTTCCCTGTACCCCTTCCCGCCCACCGGGGTGCCAGGCGACCCCGCTAGCGGTTGGCAGGTGGCGAAACCGAATTTCCGATGCTCCTCCCGGCGGGGCGGGTGTGGGCGGGCGAAGCCATTGCTGTATTGTATGCCCCTGGCGGGCCACGTCAAGAGCTTACGTCCGGGTGTGCTACAATCAGGTCAACGCCGCAGGGCCGTTTCGCTTGCGTACAGAACGGGGGCAACCCATGAGCGCAACTACCGCAGCCGACAACTTCGCGCTGAAGGGTCCGGTCATGATCTGGGATGGGCCGGTCTACTACCGTGAGGCGAACTCGGGGCCGCGGCCACCCCTGCTGCTGCTCCACGGCTGGGGCGGCTCATCGGGCTACTGGCGCGCCACGCTGGCGGCCCTGGGCGCGGATCGGCGCGTTCTGGCTCCCGATCTGCCCGGTTTCGGCGATTCGCCGCCGTTGCGTGGCCCCGCCAGCGCCGATCGCCTGGCTGAACTGGTCATCGCCTTCGCCGATACGATGGGGCTGGAGCAGTTTGACCTCAATGGCCACTCGTTCTGCGCCAGTGTGGCCGTGTATGTTGCCGAACGCCACCCGCAGCGGGTGCGCCGGCTGGTGCTGACCTGTATGAGCACCTTTCGCAGCGAGTTCGAGCGCCGGGTGGTCGAACAGGTACACAACGTGATGGCTCTGTGGATGGCCCTGCGGCGGCCCTGGATGGCCAGACGCCGCTTCATCTACCGGGCAATCGCCTCGCGCTTCTTCTACCGCATTCCCGCCGACGATACGATCATCCGCGAGAGCTTCGCCGATTTCCTGAAGATGGACCGCCGTACCGCGCTGGAAACAGCGGCCAATGCCGGTGACCCGCACATCAACCAGGCCCTCCAGGCGGTGCGTTGCCCCACGCTGGTCATCGGCGCGCGCCAGGACAAGATTATGCCTCCACCCGGCACTCCCGAAGTGGCCCGCCTGGTGCCCGGCAGCCGCCTGGTCTGGATTGAACGGTGCGGCCACCTGCCAATGGTCGAGAAGCCTGAGGAGTACCATCGGCTGCTGCAGGAGTTTCTCGACACGTAATGCCTGACCCTGTTTGAAGAGGGGCACACGGTTCGTTCAGAGGGGCGTCGTCCTTTCCAGGGGTTTCACCTGCGCTGGGATGGGCTTCCTGATGCGGCAACACGGCTCCACTGCGCCAACGAATGAGAAACGAATAAACGAATAAACGAATGTGAACGGTGGTCCTGACTCTTCCGGGATGCGCGCCAACCCGGCGGCCGTGCAAGCACGAGCACCCTGATCCGCGCATGCCGTGAACGGGACGGTCTCGTGATACCCTGTGAAGGCGTCGCCCCTCTGAACCTCTCGCCGCGGCGCTAACTGGCCAGCCGGTGAGGCGGCCGGTTAGCGCCTGGTCAGCGGCACGGCGACCTCGAACAGTCTGTCTACCACGATGGCCGTCAGGGTAATGGTCACCGGAGGCACGCCCCGGGCCTGGAGTTCGAGGGTGCCAGTGTATGTTCCCCGGTTGACACCGCAAGCGTCGAAGCTCACCCTCAAGGCGTCACGTTCGCTTTGAGTCGAGACGAAGTGGTGGGCCGAACCGGTTATTTGCGCCACACGCCAATCAAGTGGCTGGCCGTCCTGAGAACTGATCCTGACAGTCACCGTGCGCGATTGCTGGCAACCGACCATGATCGTGATGTTGCGCGTCGAGGGTACGATACCGGGCGCGAGCAGCAGACCGCTGCCGCGGGCGTCGCGGCGGAACTGGGGCCAGGGGGTACTGAATGCGGGTTGCTGGCCAGAGGGGCTGTTCAGCCGCCTGGCGAAGCCGGTCCAGGCATAGAGATGGCCACGCGAGGAGTTGTACACATGTCCCCCTCCAATCACCAGGTCGAGCTGACCATCGCCGTTGATGTCGCCAATTGCCGGCGTTGACTTCAGGGTGAACCAGGCGAACATAGCCGGCAACGGGCCACACTGAGGGTTCTGGCAGGTCAGCGGCGCACCGGTCGCTCCGTTAAGCACGTGCACCGACCAGAAGTTCGCAGCGATCACCTCGAGCGAGCCGTTGCCATCGAGGTCGGCGATCACGGCTGATTGCATGTCGCCGCCAAAAGGGTCGTTCGAGCCGGAGTTCGGGTCATGGGGAACGGTGGACCATTTCGGCTGGGGGTTGGTGGGGTCCCAGGCCACAATGCGGCTCTGCCCATCACCGCCGATCTGCGTCGCCCCGTTGACGGTCGCGACAATCTCGAGTTGCCCATCGTTGTCAATATCACCAACCGCGGGCGACGACTGAACGCAGGCGGGCGCGTTGAGCGTTTGCAGCACCGCGCCATCAGCGGGACGAACGATTTTGATCCAGCGGCCGCGCTTGTCGGCGCTCCCGATGGGGAAGAAGCAGCCTGAGCCTACAGCGACCTCGGGGCCGGGGTTATCGGGTAGCAGATCGGCGGCCAGTGGCGAGGAGTACAGCACCTGATCAAAGGGGACGCGCCAGATGAAGCCGGTCTGGAACGGGATGCGCCCGCCGGGCACCGCCGCGGTCTCGAAGGCGTAGAGAAACCCGCCATCGTGCGTCGGCGGAACGAGATTGGAGTTGGCGGTAACATCCGTGGCGACGATCAGTTCGAGCGCCGGATCGGCGTCGATGTTCAGAAACAGCGGTGTGGACCAGATCGCGTCGGCGGCGTGGTAGTACCAGCGCAACGACCCATCAGCATTCAGCAGGTAGACGTTGCGATCCAGGCCACCGAAGGCGATCTCCAGCCGCCCGTCGCCATCGGCATCAGCCAGGGCGGGAACGGTGATCACACTATAGATATCCTCAGGCCCTTCGACGCTACGGGCATCGAACTCACGCTGACTGAAGTTCCAGACAGGCTGGCCATCGGGGCCGCGGTACACAACGATACCGCCGTCGCAGGCGCGCCCGATATTCTCCATAGAGCCATAACCAATCACGACGTGGGGCACGCCGTTGCCGAAGAGATCACCGACGGCTGCCTTGCCATTGATCAGGGACGAGGGGTGGCAGCCGGCGCCCGGAACGGCGCGCTCCCAGAGCAGTGTTCCGTTGGCCCGAAAGGCGTAAACCCGCCCATCCTCGCCGCCGACCACGACCTCGTTGCCATTGGCAGGGTTGCCGTCCAGGTCGGCGATCACCGGGGAGCCGCGACCAACGGGCCGGCCCGAGAGGAGGATGCCGTTGCGATCCGGCGAGTCGTCCTGGTAGGGTGTCGAGCGCGTCCAACCCGGCAGGGCGGGGAATGCATCGCGGATGGTGGCGTTTGCGGGTTGGGCAATCAGCGCGTAGCAGACGAGCAGGAGGACAAGGGGAATGATCGATCGCATGAGGCTGAACTGTTTGGATGATCAATGGAATTGCGGAAGCGGTGCGGGATGCGGGTAGAGCGCAGGGAGGCCAGACTCGAATACTCCTCAGTCGGGAAACCTGGTTCCCCCATGTTTGAAAAGAGACTCTTCCGGGAGGGCGGAGTCCTCCCGGACCCTCTCGATGGATCTGGCAGGGGGATGGGGAAACCCGGTTTCCCCATTTCCCTATCAGTCCTGGCATCTTACCATGAACCATCTGGCCGACGCAAGTGGAACACCGTGTAGAATCCGTCATCATACACGCGCTCCAACTCGGGCGTAGCTGCAACCGTTTGCTGCCAATCGGCCCAGATCGCCGTCAGGGCGGGCGTGTGTACGATCAGGTACTCGGACTGGAGGCGCTGTAGCGCTTGC
Source organism: Chloroflexaceae bacterium (assembly GCA_046719255.1). Lineage (GTDB taxonomy): Bacteria > Chloroflexota > Chloroflexia > Chloroflexales > Chloroflexaceae > JACAEO01. The sequence goes on along the minus strand of JBDNDG010000330.1, from coordinate 109 downwards.
AGGGCCGGTGGTGCAGGAAACTGGCGCAGGGCGTGCACCTGTTCGGCATACAGGGGCGGGTTAAAGGTGCCGTACCACATATTGCTTGGCTTGCGATAGAACAGTGAGT
>JBDNDG010000033.1:0-19697 GCA_046719255.1 Chloroflexaceae bacterium | reverse complement strand
GTGGCGCCCTGGGTGCGTTCGGCGAGGCGCTCGACCTCCTCGACAGCCTGCTGCCCGAACTGCTGCGTGCCGGGCTGGTGCGCCTGGTGCTCGACGAGGGCGAGCCGGCGCGGGCACTCCTCGTCCACCGTGCCGCCCGGGGGCGCCCCGGCGACCACGGGCGGGCGGCCGCCGAGCAGCTCTTACGGCGGTTCAATCCTCCCAGGCGCGGGCAAGAGGCGTTGCTGGACGACCCCTTGCCGCTGGTTGAGCCGCTGAGCGACCGCGAGATCGAGGTGCTGCGGCTGCTGGCGAGTGGCGCCACGACGCGCCAGATCGCCGGGCAGCTTCGGCTGGCTGAGAGCACCGTCAAGTGGCACATCCGCAATCTATGCGGGAAGCTCCAGGTGCGAACCCGGCTCCAGGCACTGGCGTGCGCCCGCCACCAGGGGCTTATTCAGTAGCACGCATCCGATGGATGCGCGGATCCCACAGGCAGGGGCGTGGGGAACCCTTTCACGGGTAACGTTGCTGGGGCCACGGCCTCTCCTGCTCACCCCCCGGCCCTGATCGGGAGAGGAGGGAGCGGGCGTCGGGACGCCCCCTCTCCCGCTAAGGGAGAGGGGGTTGGAGGGTGAGGACTCGCGGCAGCCATAGCTTCCTGATGCGCTCCGCAAAAAACTGAAAGGTGGGGAACCCCGGTTTCCCCTTCCTCTGACACGATGAAGACACGTTTTTTCTTGGGAGGGCCAGACCCTCCCAACCCCTCCCCGCTGGCGGGCTGGTTCACGGGAGGACTATGCCCGCACCGCAGCGAATACGAGCTGGTCGAGCACCTGGCCCTGCTTGATCACACTGCAGCGCAGGCGGCCCTCGCAGACGTAGCCGGCGTGCTCGAGGGCGCGGATCGAGGCGAGATTGTTCGCGAAGGGCTCGGCGTAGATGCGTAGCAGATCGGTCTGGGCAAAGAGGTAACTCGTCAGGGCGACGATGGACTCGCGCATATACCCTCGGCCCCAGAACGGCTCAGCCAGCCAGTAGCTGAGCTCTGCCGTGCGGTGGTGAACATCGTCGCCGCGCGTGATCCCGATCCCGCCGATTGTCTCGAGGGGCGAGGCGAGGGCCAGAAAGAGCGAGGAAGAGGGCTTGAGAGTCGCGTCGATAAAGGCGCGGGCCCGCTCCAGGGTGAAGGGGTGGGGAAAACTGTCCCGCATCTGCCGCCAGATCTTCGGGTTGTCAGCGGAGGCCGACAGCGCCTCTGCGTCTGCGGGGCGCCACGGCCTGATGCTGCCAAACGAGGTTGCGATCATAACAATGCCTCCGCTCTGTCATGTTCGTCCATCGAGCAAAATGTCCATACAACTGTTCCGGACGAGCTTTGCCCACCTGTCGCAGCACAGGCGCAGCGACGGGTAGCGGCGCTTCTGCCTGGCAGGGTAGCCCGTTCTGGGAGTGGACGCCCCCAACATTCGCAGTGCAATCGATGGCGGTGGCGAAGCGCCCGCCGGCGCGTTGTGTAACTGCGGCTATCCGCGGCCGCCGACCTCGCGGTCACGCCTTTTGGTGGGCGATGCCGCCGGGGGTTGGATGTACAGTGGCAAACACTGGTGGCTAGCCTGTAGCGGGTAGTAAGCTACGTGGGCCGCATCCGTTATTCCGCTGGTCGCGGGCCGGTGAGCCCGTTTGTTGAAGGGAGAGAGAGATGGCGACGCAAGCGCTCCACGTTGTCCTTGGTGCCGGCCCCCTCGGGCGGGCGACGGCTCGAGCGCTCTGCCAGCGCGGGCATCGCGTGCGGATCGTCAGCCGCAGCAGAGCGAAGGAAGTGCCCCTTGCATGCGAGGTGGACCGCGCCGATCTGAACGACGCGAGCGCCGTTCGCGAGGTTGTGCAGGGGGCCGCGGTGGTCTACCAGTGTGCCCAGCCGCCCTACCACCTCTGGACGACGCAGTTTCCGGCGCTCCAACAGGCCATTATCCAGGGCGTCGCCCACATTGGGGCGAAGCTGATCGTCGCCGAGAACCTGTACATGTACGGCGCCGTGCAGGGCCCGATCCACGAGGGGCTGCCCGCTCAGGCCCATACGCGGAAAGGGCGCGTGCGTGCGCGGCTTGCCGAGGAGGTGGCCGAGGCTCATCAGAGTGGGCTCTTGCGCACCGCCGCGGCCCGCGGCTCCAACTTTTTCGGCCCGGGGGTGCGTCACTCCACGCTGGGCGATGGCGTATTTCTGCCCGCGCTCCAGGGCAAGCCGGCGCAGGCGATCGGGCGCCTGGATGTTCCCCACAGCTACACCTACATCGAGGACTTCGGCGAGACGATGGCGATCCTCGGCGAGCGCGACGAGGCCCTGGGCCGTCACTGGCATGTGCCCACCGCCCCGGCGATGACCCAGCGCGAGCTGATCGGGATGATCTACCACGAGCTCGGCGCGGAGCCGCAGATGCGCGGTATGGGGCGGCTGATGATGATGGCCGGCGCGCTCTTCCTGCGCGACGCTCGGGAGATGCTTGAGATGCTCTACGAGTTCGAGCAGCCGTTTGTGGTCAATAGCACCCGCTTCGAGCGTGCCTTTCAGGTCGCGCCGACGCCGCTGCATGAGGCGATTCGTCACACGGTAGCCTGGTATCGCGCGAACCAGAATGCCGCTCACGCGGTTGCAGCGTAGCGCGAGGACCAGAGAGATGAGAGGGGGGACTGTGATGGCGGTACCGGCGACGCTGGCCTACCTCACCACGGTTGTGCTGACCCGCTCCTACGGCGGCCAGGACCCCGGCACATTTCTGGCGCAGCTCCAGGCGGTCTGGAGTGAGTCGCCGTAGCTGTTCGGCGCCCAGGCCCTGCGCGACCTGTTCTGGGTGCTGGTGGCCCTCCCAGTGATCCGCGCGCTGGGGCGCGGGCAGGGCATGGGGAAGCCGGGTTTCCCTATGCCCCTGCCTGAGGGGAGAGTTTGGGAGGGCTGCGCCCTCCCGAGAACAATTGTGTTCATTCTGGCAATGTGAACATATGGGGATATCGGGTTTCCCCATGTCCCTGCCTAGGGGAGGGTTTGGGAGGGCCCCCCCCCCCCAAGAACAACTGTGCTTACTCTGGCGTTGTGCGGCGCAGCCGCAGGGAGGACTGGGAGGAAACGGGAAATGTCGCGCGTAGCAGCCTTCTACGATGCCTATGGCGAGCGTGAGTGGACCCGCCTGGAGCGTCACCGCACCGAATTTGCGGTAACCCTGCGAGCGCTGGCGGAGGTACTGCCTCCGGCGCCCGCGAGGGTGTTGGATCTCGGGGGTGGGCCGGGCCGCTATAGCGTAGCGCTGGCGCTACAGGGCTATGCAGTTACGCTGGTTGACGTGTCTGCCGTCCAGCTTGCTCGCGCACGCGCGCACGCGGAGCGGTCGGGTGTCAGGCTCGAGGCCATCGTTCAGGCCAACGTCCTGAGCCTCCCAGAGACAATAGGAGACTCCTTCGACGCAGTGCTGCTCTTCGGACCGCTCTACCATCTGCCGGATGCCAGTGAACGTGAGCAGGCGGTTACGGCGGCGTACTGCCGGCTGCGTCCTGGTGGCCTGCTGGCGGCAGCCTTCGTCTCACGCTTTGCCCCCTTCCGCGACTCCGCCTGTAAAGACCCTCTCTGGATTCTGCAAGACCCTGCCTACACGGAGCAGGTATTGCAGACCGGAATCCACGTCCGCGGCGAGGATTTTGTCCAGGTCTACTTCGCGCATCCGACAGAAGTCGTGCCATTTATGGAAGCGGCTGGATTAACGACACAGGCCCTCATCGGCGTTGAGGGCATTGTCGCGGGCCACGAGGAACAGGTCAACGCGTTGAGCGGTGAGGCGTGGGAGGCCTGGGTGACCCTCAACGAGCGCCTTGGACGTGATCCGGCCCTGATCGGGGCCGCTGACCATCTGCTCTATCTCGGGCACAAACCCATCGCGTAAGGTGACGCTTGTAGACGAAGGTATCCTGCACTTGTACCAGGAAAAGCACTCCTCATTATGCTGCCGCCAGTGGCGGGGCTACGCGTGCTCGATCCCGGTTCCAGGCAGTTGAAATGGAGGGGCTGAGATGCCAAACGAACACAAGGATGCGACGGCAGCGAGCAACCTCTCGTCACCTGCATTTGCCGCGCTTCACGCTCTGGCAGCGCGGCTGATCGACGATACAGGAGGAGATCAGCCCGGGCTCTCTGTCGGATCAATATCGGCGCGGCTCGCACTCGAAGTTCCCGTCCCCGAAGGTAGCACGGTTCTCGGTAGCGTTGAGCGCGAAACCGGTGATATCACCGCTGTTTTCGACAGCGATCGTACTGTTTCGGACATAGTCGCCTTCTACCGCTTGCACCTGACGGCGGCCGGCTGGTACGAGCCCGCAACGCGCCGCACAGCCGGTGGCTTCACAGTTGGTACAGGGGTTGGAGCGCGGCACTGGCTTCAGTTCTGTAAGAGCCGGCGCGGGCCTGGTCTGGAGTTGTGCGTACAGCAGCGCGACGGTCGGCCCACAGCGGTACGTCTCGACCTGCGGCGCGATGGGCGCTATGGACCGTGTGCTTACGAAGAGCGCCGATCATCATACGAGCAACTGCTTCCGCGTCTCACTCCCCCGGCTGGTCGCCGCCAGATGCCGGGCAGCGGCGCGGCGAGTAGCGACTGCCAGTTCAGTGACGCGATCCTGGAAACTGACGACGATCTCGCCTCGGTTGGCGACCACTACGCCGGGCAACTGGTAGCGGCCGGGTGGCAGAGCGCGGGGCGTGGCGTCGATCCACAGCTCGTCTGGCATTCATGGACGTTCGTGGATCAGGAGGGCGAGCAGTGGCAGGGACTTTTCCTGGCACGCTCGCGAACCTCGCTACCAGGAGAGGTGTTGCTTCACCTTCGTGTGGACAGGTTGGGCAGATAGACGGCAGGAAGCCTGATGCTCTTCACAGATAGGGAAACCCGGTTTCCCCACGCTCCTCCCTGAGGAGAGGGCTGCGCCCTCCCAAAAATAAACCTATTTTCACTTTATTGTTGTGTCGAGGTCAGTGACCCCGAGGTAACGCCGCTCACAGGTGGAGCCAGCTATGCCGCACGCACAAGCGGAAGTTCGCGAGCGCACCCTGATCCTGGCTCGCCCCGGCAGCGCCGGGGCTCATATCCCGTTGGACACGCCGGCCTGGTATGCCTGGCTCACCAACGAGCAGGTACGGAGCTTTCGCTATTGCCACCCCCTCGGCATACTTACGGTTCGCAAGGAGCGTCGCGCCAGAGGCGGCTGGTACTGGAGTGCGTACCGCCGGGTTGACGGTCACCTGCGGAAGCAGTATCTTGGCCGCTCCTCTGAGCTGACCGCCGCGCGTCTGGAGGCTGCGGTGCTCACCCTTCAGCGTGTGAACAACGGTCATCAGCGTCCCGGTCACGCGCCCGGGAATGATCCGACTCGCACCCTGATCGCAACCAAGTTCATGGTTCCGCTTCCCGATGTTGCGCTCGTGATACGCCCGCGCCTGCTCAGCCGTCTCGCCGGCCAGCGTGGCGGGCGCGTCACCACGGTCGTCGCCCCTGCCGGCAGCGGCAAGACAACGCTCCTCGCCTCGTGGCTCCTGAACACAGCGAGTAGAACGCAGAACGCAGAACGACCGGGCCAGGACGATCCCACCCTACGTTCTACGCTCTACGCGCTCCGTTCTGGATGGCTCTCGCTTGACCCGGCGGACAACGACCCGCTCCGCTTCTGGCGCTATGTGCTGGCGGCCCTCGAGCCTGCGCTGCCAGCCCTCGCGAGCGAACAGATAGCCCTGTCGCACGCGGCATCAGACGCTGTCGGCGACGTCGCGGTCAACGCGATCATCCAGGCGATCTCAGCCCGGCCAGAGCGGCAGTTCATCCTGGTCCTCGACGATTACCATGTCATCGCATGCGAGCAGATCCACCGGGGCATCGCCCGGCTGCTCAGGCTGCTCCCCTTCCAGCTCCATCTGGTGATCTCCAGCCGGACGGAGCCGCCGCTGCCCCTGCCGCGGCTGCGCGTTCGCGGCCTGCTCCTGGAGCTGCGCGCCGCCGATCTTGCCTTCACGGTTGATGAGGCAACTGCGCTGCTGCGCGAGATAGCGCCAGAATCGCCTGCGCTCGATGTGGCTGAGCTGACCGGACGCACCGAAGGCTGGGCCGCGGGATTGCGACTTGCCTTACTCTCCCTGCACGGCGAGCGTAGGTGGAGCAGGCAGGCGCCCGAGCGGCTCTTTGCCTACTTGATGGACGAGGTGTTTCATCAGCAGCCTGCATCCATTCAGCGCTTCTTGCTGCTCACCGCTCTGCCCGAGCGACTGTGCGCGCCGCTCTGCGCGCAGCTCCTGTACGATGCCGCAGCGGCCGCCGACATGGGCAGCGCCCTGGCAGTGGCCCACGAGCTACTGACCACGCTTGAGCGGCAGGGTCTCTTTCTGACCGCCCTCGACCCGGAGCGGCGCTGGTTTCGCTACCATCATCTCTTTCGCGAGTTCCTGCGCCATGCCGTAGAGGCGAGCGAGCCGGAGCTGGTACCGCGCCTTCAACGCAGCGCTGGCCGGTGGTTCGCCGGGCAAGATTTGATTGGCGAAGCGCTGCCGCTGCTGCTCGCTGGGAGCGACGTCGAGACAGCCGCCGACCTCGTGGAGTCTCGGGTGGAGATCGCCCTGTGGGAATGGTACGACCAGGCGGCGGTACGGGACTGGCTGCACCTGCTGCCGTCCGAGGTGATCCGGGCACGCTGGCGGCTTGCTTGCGCTGATCTGCTGGTTCGTCGCGCGGCAAGCCCGTCACAGCTTGCGGCTGAGTTTGAACCACGCATTGCCGCTCTGCTCGCCGATCTTCCTCCGGGGCCGCTCATAGAAGCATGGCAACGCGAAGATCCTCCACCGCCGCCAGGAACGCCTGCTGATGGGGAGATTCGCCGCAGGCTCGGCCTCGTCGCCTTTGCCCAATTGCTGCTCGATCGGCTGGCGCGGGGAAGCGGCTGGAACACTGGCTGGCTCCGGCGCGCCGAGCAGTGGCTTCGTCCTGAGGATGGCATCCTGTATCTACTGCTCCTGGACGCGCTTCGCGCGCGGGCACTGGCCCACCACGACTTCGCCGCGGTGGAGCGCTACGCAGGAGCGATGAGCCGGCTCCCAGGAGGACGGTACCTCGTCCTGCGAACGGCGGTCACTCTGGTCGGCGCTTCAGTCTACTATCGTCGCGGCCAGATGAACGCCGCGCACCAGCAGTTCACACGCTGCCGCCACCTGCTCCAGCAGCATCAGCTCCAGCATGGCATCCTGGGGGCGCGGGCCTTCGCGCTCATGGGCCGCTTAGCCTATGAACGGAACGAACTTGGTCAGGCTCTGGCCGACCTTGAGGCCAGTCGCCGCGCGCGCTGGCAGTGGTGGGAGCCGGAGACCCACCTGCCCGCAGCCCTGTATCTGGCGTTGACGATTGCGGCAAGCGGGCAAGAGCAGTCGCTGGCCGGACCTCTGGATCAGGTCGAGTGCTGGCAGGGGAACGTGCCTGCGGAGCACGATCGCGGGGTGCGCGCGGTGCTTGAGCTGTGCCGCCTGCGGCTTGCGCTGGTCCGTGCCGGCGCCGACACGAGGGCGATCGCGCGGGAGTGGTTGGCCGGCCAGTCGCCTGACAGGCTGCGACAAAGCTACGCCGCAACCCTGCCCGTACTCCAGGAGCTGGCCGACCTGGCTCTGGCACGCGCCCTGATCCACGCCGGTCGCGCCGCGGAGGCGCGCCTTATGCTGGCCCAGGTGTCCGAGGAGGCGCAGGCCCAGGGGCGGCTGCGCGCGTTCTGGGAAACCCGGGTGCTGCTGGCGCTGGCCATGCTTGCCGATGGCGATGAGGCAACGGCTGTGACAACCCTCGCCGCCGTGCTGCCTGCGATTGTTCACGCGCAGCTCCCGCGGCTCCTGCTCGACGAGGGCGCTCCGGCGGCTGCGCTCCTGGCGCAGATCATTGAGGGGGAGTGGCTCCCCCAGGTTGCCCGCGACAGAGCCATCGCCTGGCTCGCCGCCTTTCCGGCGGAGCAGCGCCCCGATCGGCCCCCCTGCGCGGCGGTGGGACCTGCTCCTGATGGCGGCGCACCGCTCGAACCGCTCAGTCAGCGCGAGCGACAGATCCTCCAGTTGCTGGCCGATGGCGCTGACACCCGCACCATCGCAGCGACCCTCTTCATCGCCGACAGCACAGTGAAGTGGCACATCCGCAATCTATGCGGGAAGCTCCAGGTGCGAACCCGGCTCCAGGCACTGGCGCGCGCCCGCCATCAGGGGCTTATTCAGTAGCACGCATCCGATGGATGCACGAATCCCACAGGCAGGAGGTTGGAAAAGCCTGGTTTCTCCTCCCGACCATCTTCACCGGACCCGCGCATAGAGCCGGTAGATACCCTCCCGCGCCAGCAGGCGAAACTGCCCTGTGGCCAGGACGGGCAGGTACAGGTCGTGACCGAAAGGGCCGATAACCAGGTAGTCAGGATCGTTGGCGAGCGGATCGTACTCCACGCGCGCTTCCGGATCAACGTGCAGGTAGCGCTTGCCCAGAGCGACGTGGATCTGGTCGGGGGGGAAGGTGTAAGGCTGATTCAAGAGGAAGTGCAGCTCGCTTTCATAGGTCTCGACCCGCGAACCGGGTGGTTGGGCGTTGAGCCAGGCGGCTAGACGCTGCGCCGAGCGGTTGTCGGTGGTGTACTCTTTGGCGAGACTGAGCACCGTCAGCGGCACAGCGGCAGCGATCAGCAGCACAACCAGCAGCGCCGCGCCCCCGGCGCGGGTCGGGCGGCGCAGCGTCAGCAGGTCGCCCAGGGCGCGCAGGCTCTTGCCGATGGCAAACCCACCGCTCAGGTCGTGGAGCAGTTCTGCCACGAAGAGGCTGGCAACCAGGCTGGGGACGGCCATGTAGCGCGGCACGCCTACCGAGAGGCTGAGGAACCAGGCCAGCCAGCTCCCGCAGAAGGCCAGCAGGGTCAGGCGCACATACCAGGCCGGCGCCCCGGCGCGGGCCGCGTCGCGTTCGCGCCATAGCCGCCACGCGCCCCACCCCAGGCCGCACAGTGTCGGGAAGCCGAGGAACACCAGGTTATGCATGGCGTAGATGCGGTGAAACGCCGTCGGCACGATGGCCACCATTCCCAGCAGACCCTCCACCGACTCGGGCGGCAGCGCCGGGTCGAAGAGCAGCGCGGCGCCGAGGCGGCGCAGCAGCGCCGCGCTGAGGAAGGCGCCGCCCGCAGCCAGTGCGAAACTGACCCCGATGCGCCACCGGCGCGCCAGCAGCGCCACCAGCCCCGGCACGAGCAGGGAAGCCAGCAGGAACGGCGCGGTCTGCCCCTTACTGATCCAGGCTGCGCCGAGGAGCAGCGCCGTGGGCAGCAGCGCGGCCCACGCGCCGCCGAGCAATGCCCACAGGCCCAGGTACCCACCGAGCAGATAGGCCAGCATCGGTATCTCGGCCAGCACCTGCCGCCCCTGCTGCAGGGGCTGGATCTGCGGGTGGATGGTCAACAGCAGCACCGCGCCGACGGCGGCCCAGGCTATGCGCCCGTGATGGAGGCGCGCGCCCAGAGCGGCCAGGAGCAGCAGTACCGCGACGGCGCACACCACACCAAACAGCCGGCCCTGCCACAGCCCGACGCCAAACAGGCGCATGCTTAGCCCGACGGGCAGGGTGGTGGTGAAAGCCGCCTCCAGCCCGGGAGCCGCGGGCTGCCCATCGCGCAGGCGTCCATAGTGACCCATTTCGGCCCAATTGCGCGCCACCGAGAGCGTCCAGCCCTCATCCCACCAGATCGGCGGACCCTCAAGGTTCCACAGCCCCGCGACCAGTAGCACAAGCGCCAGGGCGGCCCGGGCTACCAGCCGCCGCGCGCTGACGCCCTCGATGGTCTGTTTCAGATAGGCAGAGGTTGTGTGCTTCATTATCTGCAGTCTACTCTTTGCAGCAACAACCGGGCGCTGCGCAACACCCAGGTAACATCGGCCGTGACAGTCCCCGCGCTGCTGAGGCGCAGATACGCGGGTAGTCCGCTCACCAGCGCCTCTCCGATGGTCAGGGTCAGGCGCGAGGAGAGGCTATCGTAGGCGCTGATGTGAACATAGCCCGCGCGCGGGAGGGTTTGGAAGGGCGCAGCCCTCCCAGAAACAACCCGCCAGCGGGGGTTTCGAAAAGCTGCGCCCTCCCAGGAACAAATATGTTCATTCTGGCGTTGTGCGGCGCAGCCGCATGGACGGCTCTGGCCAAACAGGGCTGCCAGCCGGAGGAGTGGGTCTACCAGAGCCGGAGGAAGATGCTGCGGTAGATCTCCCAGGTGGTATCCTGCGGCGGCACGATCTTCTGCCAGTACTGGAACATCTGGAAGATGGAAAGGGCGACCAGCATCGCGCAGCAGATTCCGGCAGCCCGGGCCCGGCGACCACGCAGGGTAGCCAGAAACGCCGCCAGGCCCAGCGCAAAGAAGGCCATCGTGTCGGTAAAGGCGCGGTGCCCGTAGCTCCAGCCGAACTGCCACGAGTGCCAGCTAGCGACCAGATAGGTGTGCAGCGGGAGTGCCACCAGGACTGGCGCTAGATATGCGGGCGCGAAGCGGCGCAGCCCCCAGAACCCGGCCACGGCCAGCAGGAGCAGCGGCGACCAGAAGAACAACCCCTTCTGCACACTGAACAGGACCTCAAGCAGCCGCGGCTGGGCGAAGTTGAAGCCCTCGCCCTGATACGAGTAGATGAGCCAGGAGCCGGTAGCAAATCGCCAGTAGGCTAGCTGCGGCAGTAGCAGCAGGGCGGCCACCAATGCCATCATTGCCAGGGGCAGTAAGTTCGACCAGAAGAAGCGCAGGCGCGCCGTTACATCCGCGCGGCTACGCAACCCGTAAAGCGGGATGGTCACCAGGAACAGCACGTTGAGGTTGCGCGTCAGCACGATCAAGCCCGCCACCACTCCCAGCAGGGCGCTCCGCGCGATCGTCGGCCGCTCGTACCACCAGGGCGTCGCCAGGAGCAGCGCCGTGATCAGGAAGAACGAGTAGGCGTGACTCATTGTCGGATCGAAAGTCCCATAGTGGTACAGATTGGTGCCAAAGACGATGCAGGCCAGCGTCGCAACGACCACCCGCTCGGAGAAATGCCGGGCGAGCAACTCGCGGAGCAGCGCCACACCGAGCACCATGTAGCTGAGCCCGCCCAGCCCTGCGGCGACCTGGTAGATCGGGGCCCAACCAGTGAGCGGCGCTCCAACCAGGGCGCTGATCGCGTGGGCCGCCAGGAAGAAGGGCAGCAACATCACCGCCACACCGATCGGGTACTTGTTCAAGTTGATGCCCGTGGATGGGTAGGGCTGGAAGGGAAAAGCACCCTCAAAATAGAGACGCTTCATCGTCTCGAAGGTCAGGTCGCGCTCAATGAAGGTTGCTGGCAGGTAGGCATAGTAGCCAATCCCATCGGAATAGATAATGAACCCGTAGTCCTTCGCCAGGAAGGGCATGAACATCAGGCCCAGCACGCCGAGTATGGCAATGATGAGCGTGGCCCGGTGCCCTGGCTGCCAGCAGGCCAGACGGCGCCGCGCGACGGAGGTTGGTCTGGTCTGGTCAATAGAGAGTGATGACATATGGTGTGGAAGGTTACAGTGGGTGTGGCGAACGCCACGTCAATTGGCGGCCACGCGACTCGTTGGAGCCGTGAACCCGTCAGCCGGCTACGAGCTGAGTATAGCCGGACACCGGCACCACGAGCGTAACCATAACGGCAGGGCGACGTTGCAAGTCCTGAGACGACCTGGAAGAGAGGGCGTCTCACCCTCGCAGGCATCCGATGACGAGGCGCCCCTGCTCCCAGGGCTTTTTCGGGCTAACATCTCTTTTCGTGCTAGATCCGGGTGAGGTGTTGCGGATCGGACCGGCCCGACGCCGTAGCGTGATGCGAACTGTGCCGCTCGTCACTCATCACTCGTCACTGGTGTCATTCCCGTGGTGTGCAGCACAGCCGCATCAGCGGCTGAACGGCGCGGGATGCCCGATTATGCATCGCCGACAAGGCCGATCGGCGTGGGCACTATGGCAGCGTTCCGGCGCTGCCTGATCAGAAGGTTCTCGTGAGGTTTACGCGCCAGAATGATCAGGTGTGCGCATGTCAGTTCATCGCGCGTATAAATGCTTAACTCTGCCTCAAGCTCCGGTGTGAGCCACTGTTCTCCCTCGCGGGTGCCGCAGTAATGGTGCAGCACCTCGAACTCTCGCGCGAAGGCCTCGAGGTACTGGTGCTTGCGCCAGCGATTCAGGGGCACCGTGAAGGGCAATTGCCGGCGACGCAGGTGGTCCCATGGCTCAACCCGAGGGGGCAGGCTACGCAGGGGGTACTGGGTAAAGCTCACATTGTGCCCGCCTGACGGGCTGGTAAAGAGGTGAATGCCAACCCAGAGCAGACCGCCGGGCCGTAGCACCCGGCGCGTCTCGGCGAGAACTGCCGGCACGTCAAGGAAGTGCTCAAAAGCGGCGCACGACACCATCAGGTCGAAGGAGGCGTCGGCAAAGGGTAACCGGCCCACATCACCGCAGACCAGACCATCGGTGGCCATTGGGGCAGCGCCTGTGCCGACATAGGCGGCAAAGACGCGGCGTAGCACCCCGTAGGCCGCGGCCTTCCAGCCGCCACCCGGCCGGTTGATCAGGTCAATTCCGACAACCCGGTGTCCCGCAGCTCGCAGCAGGGCATACTGGGGGCGCAGACTGCCGTTACCCAGGTCGAGGATCGTCTGCGGCCGGCGCAGGTCAACCCAGGGAGCCAGGTCCTCCATCCGCTGCCGCATCAGACGGGACTCCATTGCTGTGCGCGTTCCAGTGGCAAGTTGCCAGAGATAGCGTGGATAATCACTTATCGGAGGACTCATAGGGCTCCCGATCCTATTTCAGATTGTGCAGATTTCGGATTGCAGATTGCCGCAGTGACGTTCCGATGCGCTCGGCATGGAGCACGTATCCAGCTCGTTCAATCGCGATCGGTATCACTGCTGCTGCGGCTCGCCGTGGAGCGCTTCCGTCGCCGGTCCATTGACCAGGCGCTGCGCGTTGGGCATCCGCAGCCACGCCACGAGCGGCAGGTAGAGGAGTGTTACCAGATTGATCAGATAAAATGCTGCGCGTCCGCTGAGCAATACCGGCGCCAGTGTTGTTTCGCCGATCCCAAACAACCCGTAGAGATACAGGCTGGTTACCTCGACAATACCCAGACCGCCGAGGATCTGAATGGGCACCATTGCCACCAGCAGGTTGAAGGTCAGCACGAAGAGGATTATGCCTGGATCGAGTGTCACCCCAAACATGCGCAGACTACAGTAGCTATACGCGAATTGCGCCAGCATAACCGCGCCGGAGTATGCCAGCTGCACCGCGGCGTGGCCGCCGGAGTGGTGGGGAGACAGGTGGGACGCTTCGGCCAGGCGCGTCATCGCGCCACCCAGGAAGGGCACGCGCTCTGTTGCAGGCGCCAGAAGGCGCTGCATCCTGTCCAGGACTTGCTGCCGCCGCGCGAACAGCAAACCCAGCCCGAGCGCCGCAGTTGCCAGCCCCCCGATCAGGAGCGCAAGCGGCCAGTGCAGCGGCTCAATTGCCCCCCAGAATACTGCGCCGGTGATTGCCAGGCAGCCCAGCAGCACCAGCCCATCGGCAAAGCGGGTGAGCAGCACAGTCCACAGACTCCAGCGCAGCGGGATGCCGTAACGCCCCATGAGCAGGGCGATGTAGGAGGCTACACCCGCGCTGCTGGCGATCAGATTGCCGGTAACGGTCTGGATCACCGTCAATTCGAGCAGCGCCGACACCGGCACACGCCGGTCGAGCATATGCCAGACGCGCAGGCTCATCATTATGCAAATGAGCCAGAACGAGAGAGCTGCGCCGGCGACCCAGAGCCATGCCAGGTTGCGCCACAGCGTTACCAGATCCTGCACGTGGAGATTGGCCGCCACCACTGTGACCAGCGCCACGGCCAGGCCCAGTCGGGCCACCGTCCAGGCATGGTTGCGCCAGGATGTACGGGCAGTGTCTTGCAGCATGCGAAGCGCCTTGTCGCTACATTTTTATGCCGATTGAGATTGAACAGGCTACGTACGCATGCCATTCAGAGTACATTCAAACGCCGTTGCAGCACTGTGCAATTCAGGAATTTGCAATCATGACTGAAATCACGCTTTGCAAACTGCCAGAAATGTATGCGAAGACTGAAGATCTTCTCCCGTGAACTGACAATCACTTATTTGCAATGGAGGACGAATCAATACACTGATAACACCCTGAATGTGGCTGGGTAGTAAGTACTTCCACTGGATGGGAATACTGTCAACAAGCCGATTTCTCGAAGAACCAACCTTTCTGATCTCATGCTGACCGGTGAGGATTACGTCCGAGAATGATGCCCGTAGTAATGATCGAAACTCCTCGGCGGTATACTCTCGTACATGAAAAGGGTTAAGAGGTTGTTTGTTACCACCGGATGAGACGATGCGATTGGGAGTGGAGAGAGCTATGACGCCGCCGGGTCGAATCAACCTCTTTAACTCGTTCAAGAAAGCAACATCATCATCAAGATGCTCTATCACTTCGAAAGCGATAATTGTGTCAAAGCTTCTGGATCGGAAGGGCAGAAGTTCACCTGTTGCCTGCACCAGTGATACGCTGGCATACTTTCGCTGAGCTTCTCGGAGAAACTGTAGCGAGATGTCCAGCCCTGTTCTTGTGCCGTCAAGCGATTGCAATACGTCAAAACCGTAGCCTCTCCCACATCCCACATCCAGTATATCGCCGCAAATATAAGGTTTTACAGCGTGGTAGCGCGCGAGGCTGCGCGTCAGAATATCACGGTGGCCGGCGAATGATTGATCGGGAGCCTCAAATTGCTCCAGTTCAGCAAACATGTGATGGCGATTAGATTTCCGGCCTGGAGTATTCGAAGAAGTGATCATGTTCAGCTGTTCTCATTGTCTATCAGGTAAGGTGCAACACCTTTTCCCATGCGTCAACCATTGGTGGAATGCTGAAACTCTGCCGGGCGCGCTCTTGCGCGGCCAGACTGCGCCGGCGCGCTTCGACAGGTGTCTCGAGGGCTGTTCGGATGGCATCAGCCAGTGCCAGGGGATGGTCGTGCGGTACTAGCCAGCCATGCTGTCCATCAGTAAGAATCTCGCTATTCCCGTCTATGTTCGTTGCGACAATCGGGCATCCCGCAGCCATGGCTTCCAGAAGAATGTTCGGTGTGCCCTCAAACCGTGATGGATGGACATAGAGGTCAAGGGCACCTAACCACTGCTGAACGTCCCTGCGGTACCCTGCAAAGTGGACCCGCTGATCGATCCCGAGGCTGTGAGCGAGGATGCGCAGGCGCTCCAATTCCTCACCGGCTCCGGCCAGGAGGAGGTGCACGGCTTCCAGGCCCGGCCGGGCCAGGGCCTGCAGGAGAACATCGAACCCCTTTTGATAGGTGAGACGCCCGACGCTGCCAATAAGCGTGGTGTCGGCTCGTACACCCAATTCGGCTCGTAACGCTGCCCGTGACACGGGCTGTGTGTACAGTGAAGCATCTACGCCATTCGGAATGTACACTACGCTCTCGGGGCGAGCGCCCTCGCCGGCAACGGCGAAGGCGGCAATCTGGCGACTGTTCACGACCACAACGTCGGCCAGAGGCATAGTTGCACGCACCAGGAGTAACTGCCAGGGCGCGTAGTTTACGTTGCGCGCGCGGATTGATGATACCAGGCGTGGAATGCCAGCTCTGCGCGCCAGGATACGACCAATAACGTCCGACCAGAAGAGCATCGTCACGACCGCATCAAAGCTCTCGCGCCGCATCCATCGGGATACCTTCGCCAGCCCGTAGCCGTTGATCAGTCCTGACTTACCGAGGATCCGGACGCTGGCTCCAGACCGGTGCAGATCCTCGAGCACGTGGGAATCCCACGAGTCGTTGAGGCAGAGCACGGATAGCCGATGACCACGACCCGCCAGTCCGGCGACGATCTGACACAGCACGCGCTGAGTTCCATCACCCCGCAGGTGATCAATGCAAAACAGTACATTCATTGCCTATGCAAATGGCTTCCGCCCATACAGATACATCATCTCGATCCCCAGCACCGCTTCTGGAAGGTTTTGAAAGCGCCGGGCAAGGCGCGGGCGTATCGCGCGTGCCGCGACCCGGTCCTGCAACGTCACTTCGTAGGTCACTCGCTCAAAGCCAGCCTCTGCCATCGCCAGCACATAGTCGTGCGCGCGCCAGCGGTTCACATAGAAACCACCACGCAAATTGAGCCAACGCTCCCAGGTTGCATCTGAGAAGGTCAGCATCTCGAAAGGGTAGCGGAATTGGAGATTGTGGTCGCGCAGGTCCACCAGATGCACGCTGATCCCCCCTGGACGTAGCCATGTCTGGCATTGGGCAAGAATCGCCCGCGGATCGCGCACGTGCTCGAGCACGGCGCTGCTGAACACCAGGTCGGCCGGTTCGCCGAGTTGCTCAGCACTCAATGTCAGGATGTCGCCCCTTACAATGTGCAGCTGCGTTTGTACCTCGCCCCAATCCAGCCCCAGCGTCTCGCAATCGGCCCGCAGCAGTTCACGCTGCTCCATATGCTCAAGCGGCAGTGCGTAGAAGTCAACCAGCGTGACCCGATGTGCCCCGGCTTTGAGCAGGCGCAGGCCGAAGCGTGCGTAGCGCCCGCTGCCGATCTCAACCACGTGGCGGCCGGCAAATGCCTGCCCGTTCTGCTGCATCCAGTTTTGCCAGTTCTGGAACAGCACAGCCGGCGTTTGCTCCGCCGTGTTGCCATCGCCGCGCAGGCGCATGATCCAGAACAGGACCGCCGTTGGCACGTGGCGGCGAAGTACTCCTGAGAGAACGTACCAGCGTCCTGGAGCAGCTTGTGTCTGGATGGACATGATGGAGGGATGTGGAGCACCCGACTCTTCCCTCACTCCTGCCCGCCGTGCCGGAGGGGCATGTGTAATCCAGGGTTCTCCATTCCTATGGGTGCGGTTGTTGATTAGGGAACCTGCACAGCTACGGTTTCTCCACACCTCCACACCTCCACACGGCTGGCCGTGTACCATCCATCCTCGTCAGATGATCAGGTCTCGCTCCACACGCTGAGCATCAGCAGCGCCCAGAGCTTTTTACCGTGGTTGGCGCGCCCGCTCAGGTGCTCGTCGAAGAGGCTCTGCACGGCTTCAGGGCGCAGCCAGGCCCGTAGCACCTCTGCCTGTAGTCGCTCGCGCGCCCAGTCGCGCAGGTCGCCGCGCAGCCACTGGCCCACCGGTACGCCAAAGCCCTGTTTGCCCCGCCCGACCACCGCCGGGGGCAGTTTGTCGCCGAAGGCCGCCCGCAGCAGCCACTTGCCGCTCCGCCCGCGTACCTTGAAGCGCGCCGGCAACCGTGCCGTCCATTCGACCCACTCAGCGTCGAGGAAGGGCGCCCGCGCCTCCAGCGAGTGGGCCATGGTCATGCGGTCGGTCTTGGGCAGCAGGTCGCCGGCCAGGTAGGTGGCGTGATCGGCGGCCAGGGTGCGGTCGAGCAGGCTGTCGGCGTGCGCGGCGTCGTAGGCCGCGGCGATCCAGGCCGCGCTGTCGACCCCGGCCAGTGCTGCCCGCACGTCAGGGCGGTAGAGGTGCAGTTTCTCCGCGTGGTTGAAGTACGATCCCCAGCGCGCCAGCGAGGCTTTGTAGGTCGTGGCCGAGAATTGACCCAGGCGCTTGAGGCCGGTGAGCGGGTTGCGGTCCTCGGGCAGCCATGCCGGTTCGGGAAGCAGCGCCGCCGCCGCCGGCACGGCTTGCTGGGTTACCCAGCGTGGCAGGGCAGCGTAGGGGCGCAGCCAGCCGTCGAGCACGTAGCGCCGGTAGCCTGCCAGAGTCTCATCGCCACCGTCACCACTGAGCGCTACCGTCACGTGGCGACGGGTCTGGCGGGCCAGCTCGTAGAGCGGCAGGGCCGCCGGGTCAGCGAAGGGTTCGCCTGCGGCCCGCGCCACGCCCTCGATGACCTGCGTCAGGTCGGTGGGGCGAAAGATGAACTCGTGATGCTCGGTGCCATAGCGCGCGGCGACCTGCCGGGCATACCCGGTTTCGGAAAAGTGGCGCTCCTCGAATCCGATGGAGAAGGTGCGCACCGGCGCGCTGGCCCGTTCGGCCATCAGCGCGACAATGATTGATGAGTCGATTCCGCCGCTGAGAAAAGCGCCCAGCGGCACATCGCTGATCATCTGCCGTTCGACCGCGGCGCCCAGCGCCACGCGCGCATGCTCTATCGCCTCAGCCTCGCTGAGGCGCCACTTCGGCTCAAAGGCCAGATGCCACCAGCGTTCAACGACCGGCGCCTTGCCCTCCTCCACCACCAGCTTGTGGGCGGCGGGAAGCTGATTGATACCCTCGTAGATCGTCAGGGGATCGGGCGTGTACTGAAGAGTCAGATAGTGATGCAGTGCCGCCAGGTTTACCCGGCGGTCCACCCAGGGGGCGGCCAGTACGGTCCTGGCCTCCGAACCCCAGACCAGGCCCTCGGGGCCGGCGTGCCAGTAGAGGGGCTTTTCGCCCATGCGATCGCGGGCGATCAGCAGGCGCCGGCGTCGCCCATCCCACAGGGCGAAGGCGAACATGCCGTTGAGACGGGGCAGCATGGCGTCGCCCCACTGCTCGTAGGCGTGGACGATCACTTCAGTGTCGCTGCTGGTGGCGAAGCGGTGGCCGTGGGCCAGGAGTTCGGCGCGCAGGGTCCGGAAGTTGTAGATCTCGCCGTTGAAGACGATGGCAATGCTACCGTCTTCGTTGAAGATCGGCTGCGTGCCGCCACTCAGGTCAATGATCGCCAGGCGGCGCATCGCCATCCCCAGCGGCCCGGCGTAGAAATAGCCCTCGCTGTCGGGGCCGCGGTGGGTGAGGGAGGTGTTGAGGCGTTGCAGCAGCTCGCGCTCCACCGGACGTTGGGCCTCGCGATATAGAATGCCACAGATGCCGCACACCGTCGGGACCCCCTTCAGGTGAAACGTTCGTCCACGTGCCAGTGTAGCAAGTAGTCATTACCGTTACGTAGCGCCACGGTGACGGTCTGTGCGGCTGCGCCGAACCCTGCAGGAATGGACGCTCCCGGGAGGGCTGCCTCCTCTCCTCAGAGGGGTATGGGGAAATCCGGTTTCCCCATATTTCACATCAGCCTGCCCGGTCCCCATCAGGATCAAACCCCAACGCTCGCAGCCGCGCGGCGAGGCGCTCGGCGCGCCGGTGCTTCATCGGCACGCTGGCGTTCCCGGGCAGCCAGTTCGGCCCCGGTGGGGATCAGGTTCCCTTCGGCGTCACACCAGCGCGGCCATGTCTCGGTCAACCCCTGGTAGTTTCGGAGAAGAAATTCTCCACGGGAGCGTCGTCTTCAGTGACGAACTGTTCGTAGTTCGGCAGGTACTCCGGCGGCGGCGGCCTGGTTGGATCAAGCTCGGGCACAACGCGAGGAGGACTGGTCATAGCGCGTACTCCAGATCGCGAGTGGCTGAGAAACGCCAATGCTCAGGCGGGTGTAGCTGTACGCCCTTCTCCTGGGAGCGAGGGCAGCTTTGCCCGCGAATGCGGTCGAGGGCGGGACACCCTCGCTCCCGGGCTGGCGCGATGACCCCGACTCTGATACAGACGGGTGTGAAGCGGGCCTGCGCCCGCAGGGTTCAGGGGGACCAGGGTGCGGGCAGATCTGCGGTTCCTTAAGTGTA
>JBDNDG010000329.1:0-5315 GCA_046719255.1 Chloroflexaceae bacterium | reverse complement strand
TAGCTGATCGCGTCATGTTCTACAAGGCTGATGTGAATATATGGGGAAACCGGATTTCCCCACGCCCCTGCGCATGGGGTGGCAAGCCCGCCCCACCGGGAGGGTCTGGGAGGGCGCAGCCCTCCCAGGAAGAATGAATATGTCCATTCTGGAAGAACATATAGGGAAACCGGGTTTCCCCACGCCCCTGCGCATGGGGTGGCAAGCCCGCCCCACCGGGAGAGTTTGGGAGGGCGGAGCCCTTCCAGGAACTAAAAAATCTACTCATGATAAGGGGGCGGGACGCCCACGCTCCCCGGCTGGTGGATGGGCCTGCGGGTGAACCGGCACCTCATCAGGGCCGATGCACGGCAGGCGCGTCTGATCCTCACCCCCAGCCCTCGCTCTGAGCGGGGGCCGCGGCAGGCAGCCAGGCGCGCCCGGATTAGCGAATGCTCATCGGCATAATAATGTGCAGGTACCCTTCCTGGCCCACAGGCTTGAACACTCCGGGGCTTTGCGGCGACTGGGTTTCGATCGCCAGTTGCGCGGTTTTCAGCACCCCCAGCAGATCGCTCAGGAAACGCACGTTGAGCGCAATCTGCCCGCCTTCACCCTGAACCATACAATCCAGTTCCCCCCGGTTATCGCCCACGTTGGCGGCGTTGGCGCTGATCACCAGGCGTCCAGGGCCGAGTTCACTGCCCGGTTCCATCGTCAACTTGATCGCGTTCTGGCTGGCGGTAGCAAAGTACGAGGCCAGTTTGACGGCCTTGGCCAGTTCCGCCGTGTCTACAACGACGCGGGTGGCGTACTGTTGGGGAATCACACGCTCAATATCCGGGAACCTCCCGTCAATCAGGCTGGAAACGAACTCGGTGGTCGCCGTCTGGAAGAGCACCTGGCCCCCGCCGGGCGTCACGGTCATGCTGACGGTCCCCTCGGACTCGCCGGCGATACGCGCAAGCTCCAGCAGGGCGCGCGCCGGAACAATGAACTCCACCGGCTTGCTCACCGCCTCGGGGAGGGGAACCTGCCGTGTGGCGAGCCGAAAGCCGTCGGCGGCAGTCATGAACATCGTCTGCTCGCGGAGACGCACCAGCACTCCCTCCAGCACGGGGCGCGTCTCATCGATCGCGGCAGCGAAGGCCACCTGCTCGATGGCCTGGCGCAGCACATCGGGCGGCAGGCTGATCGTCGCCTCACGGTCGCTTATTGAGGGCATGGTTGGGAATTCGTCGGCATCGGCGCCCTTAATGTTACTGACGAAGCGCCCGCACTCCACGCGCAACGTTGCCGTACGGGCGTCGAGGGTAAGCGTTATCCGATCGTTTGGCAGGCCCCCAACCACATCGGCGAGGAGTTTGGCCGGCACGGTGATCGCTCCTGCCTCCTGCACCTGGGCCCCGATCCAGTGCGTGATGCCGATCTCCAGGTTCGTTGCGGCGAGCTTCAGTCGTCCGCCATCGGTGGCGAGCAGCACGTTTGCCAGGATCGGGAGCGTGCTCCTGCTGGCTACGGCGTGGCTGACGGTAGCGAGGCCGCGCTTCAGGTTCTCTTGCAGACAGGTCAGCTTCATCGGCGTAACTCCTCATATGTTCCCCCGGCGCCTGGCAACGCTGCAGGGGCGCTTGCGGCGCTACCGGGCCAATCCTGTGGTCCCCTGTCCTTCGGGTGCTGGCAAGGCGATAATCGCCATACCCAATCCCAGCGTCCCCCAGAGCAGCGCGCTCATATGGCTGAATTCGATGTTGAAGAAGTAGTGGTCGGCCAGACCAACGGCCAGGGCAGCTACCACGCCGGCCTGGCAGCCAAGGAGCCAGGTGATCCGCTCATCATCGAGGGCGGCCAGGCCGGCGATGGTGCGGGCGAACCAGGCTCCAACGATACCCAGGAACGTCAGCAGGCCGACCAGGCCCATGCGCTGGGCGATGGCCAGATAGATGCTACTCACCCCGGCGGTCAGATCCAGATCGGGGGCCTGGCCGAAGCCGATCCCAAAGACCGGATAGCGCTGAATAATTGCGATGGCATTACGAAATTCGGCCAGTCGCATCTGCTGGGCCTGGTCGCGGAACTGCAACCCGCTGATCAGGCGCTCGATAAAGGCCCCGGCATACCCCAGACCGAAGAGCAGCCCGGTGCCGAGCAGCGCAGCGGCGATCATGATCCACCAGAGGCGGCGATAGCGCAACGTTGCCAGGTAGGCCGCTGCGACGATCAGGCCGAGCAGCGCCGCCCGCGAGAAGGTCAACAGCAGGGTCAGGAGCATAACGGCAACGAGGGCACCGAGCAGCCAGCGGCGCATCACTGGCTGCCGGGCCACCAGTTGCGCCGCGGCCAGGGCCAGCACCAGAGCCAGCATGCCGCCGAAGCTGTTCGGGTCCACCGCGAAGCCAATGGCGCGTTCGAGGCCGCCGGGGTCATCCTCGACGAAGCGCAGGACGCGCCCACTGGTGGGGTAGCCAAGTGGCCCGAGGCTGCGCAGGATGCGAAGGGTCACGTCGGCGTTGAGCGCCCAGAGGACCAGGCCGATCAGCGCCGCTCCCGCGCCACTGAGGATCAGACCGCGCAGGATCAGGCGAGCCTCGACGTGGGTGCGCACGCAGTTGATCACGCTGAAGTAGAGCAGAACGCCCAGCACATACTTGGCGTAGTTATGCAGAGTTGCCGGATCGGGCAGGCCACGTGCGCCGAGGTAGAGCGAGAAGAAAGTCAGGCCAGTAAAGGCCAGGATAGGTAGACCCAGGGAGCTGAGACGCAGTTCGAACTCGGCGGGTCGGGCCAGCATGCGCAACACCCACACCCCGAGCAGCGCAACCAGAGCCAGGGTGAGGAAGTTGGGGGTGATGATCGCCTTGAAGGGCAGGGTGGCGAAGGGCAGAATGGTGCTGATGGCGAACACGCTGAGCAGGCCGGCTGAGGTGGATACCAGCAGCGCATAGCCAGCCAGCAGCGCAAGCATACCGGCCAGCGCGTAGAGCGGCCCGAAGGCCACCGCTCCACCGGTAATCCCGCCCAGCGTGAGCGCCAGCGCAGCCATCACCTCCGGTGAGCGCGCTGGATCCAGGCGCCGGCGTACCGTCTCCACCCGCACACCCATCACGCGTAGGGCATATTCGAGATGCGCATGAGCTTGTCCCAACGATGGGTCGCATCAATGTAGCGTACCGTGCCGGAGCGGGAGCGCATCACGACGCTGTGGGTGCGGGCGCCGCCGCCGAAGTACTCGGTTCCGCGCAGGAACTCGCCGGAGGTAATACCGGTCGCAGCGACGTAGACATTCTCGCCTTTGACCAGGTCGTTGGTAGTGTAGACCTTATTCAGATCAAGACCCAGTTCGGCAACCCTGACGCGCTCCTCATCATTGCGCGGCCAGACCTTGCACTGGATCTCGCCTCCCATACATTTGAGTGCCGCTGCAGTGATCACCGCCTCAGGCGCCCCGCCGATTCCCATCAGGATGTCGGCCGGTGCATGCTCGATGGCGGTCATAATCCCGGCGCTGACATCACCGTGGAGGATCAGTTTGATCCGCGCTCCCGTTTCGCGAATTTCTCGGATCAAGTCTTTATGCCGGGGACGATCCAGCACCACTACTGTCACATCTTCGAGCTGTTTTCCCAGCGTGCGCGCAACGGCCCGCACGTTGTAGGCCACCGGAGCATTGATGTCAATCACCCCTCTGGCGCGTTCGCCAACGGCCAGTTTGTCCATGTAGGCGATACCCTGCCAGTTGTAGAACGACCCTCGTTCGGCGATGGCCACGATGGCGATGGCGCCCGGCATCCCTTCGGCCAGCAGCGTCGTGCCTTCGACCGGGTCAACGGCCACATCTACTTCGGGACCCTCGCCACTGCCCACGCGTTCGCCGATGTAGAGCATCGGCGCTTCGTCTTTCTCCCCCTCGCCGATCACGACCACGCCATTCATCGGCACGCTGTCGAGCGCGTAGCGCATTGCATCGACGGCGGCCTGGTCGGCGCGGTTCTTGTCGCCGCGTCCCATCCAGCGGCCGCTCCGTAGCGCTGCGGCCTCTGTGGCACGCACCAGGTCCATGCCCAGGTTACGCTCGATCCGCATGGGTTCCTCCGTTTGCGGTTGCCGTCACCATGGCTCCAGATTGTAGCACAGGCCCTGGCTGCTGTCGAACGCGGGGGGCACGGGGTGGTTTGAACGGACGCGAACGTGAAAGGCTCACGGGGCTGCGCTCGCCGGAGTTCGAGCAGGGGACCAGGGAAACCCGCTTTCCCCGTTCCCCTGCCGGTTGCGAGGTGATTGCTCCGATTTACAAACTACCCAGCGCCGCCTGCAAATCGGCACGGGTACGCACCTCGCTCAGATCCAACCCCAGACTTACGATCGTCCGGGCCACGTCGGGCGTGATGCCCACCAGCGTTGTGGTTGCGCCAAGCAGTCGGGTTGCGTGTACCACGTCCAGGAGGCCCCGTGCTACCTGGGTATCTACCGCGGGCACGCCGGTCACATCGAGCACCATCTGGCGCGCGCCGGTACGCTCGATTGCGCCCAGCGCTCGCTCGCGGAGCTGGGCAAGACGCGAACTGTCCAGCGCGCCAATCAATGGCATCACCAGCGTGTCACGACTCACGGGCAGCACCGGCATGCTCAGGTCGCGGATGACCTCACGCTGTTGCTCGATCTCCTGGCGCAGTCGGGTCTCTTCGATGGCTCGCGCCTCGACGTCGGCGAGAGCCTGCTGCAGGGCTGCGGTGCGCTCGGTGACCTGGATCTCCAGCCCGCCTCGGGCCGCCACCAGTGCGTGGTTGAGTTCCTCCAGTTGCCGCAAGGCGGCGGTAATCTGCTGGTGATACTGCCAGACGGCGAGGAACAGGAGCACAATGCCCGTCGCCATGCTCACCAGGAAGAGCATGGAGTCGGTGACAGCGGACATGGTCTGCGAACCAGACACAAACCGTTCAATCAGGGCCAGCCCGAGGCTCAACAGTATCAGCCCGGCGAACAGAACCAGCAACCGGCGACGGGGGATGAGTGGCAGCACCACCATACCACATGCGGTAACGATGAAGATCAGGGGAATGGCGATCATCGGCACCAGTACGGCAATCGCCAGAGAGGCCGAAAAAACCAGGGCCAGGAACAGCCCGGTAGCGAGCACTGTCTGTCCTCGCCGCACCACAGCGCGGATCCCCCAGAGCAGTATTGCTGCCCCCAGGTTGATGCTGGCCATAACCAGGAACAGGGTTTGTGAAAGCAACAGACCAACGATCATGTCAATAAGCGTCAGGATGACAGCCAGAGCGATGCACCAGCTCAGAAAGACGCTGAAGCGGGCTGCCGGTGAGCGTTCGGAGGTC
>JBDNDG010000328.1:0-5341 GCA_046719255.1 Chloroflexaceae bacterium | reverse complement strand
ATCTCGGGTGGTGAAGGAGAGCCTGCGGTTGATGCCGCCGGCGAGCGTGCTGGTGCGTGTCAGCACGGCGCCGTTCCAGCTCGGCTGTTACGAGTTGCCGGCAAACGCGACCATCTTTCTCAGCCCGTTCATCACGCACCGCATGCCGGAGCTGTTTCCGGCGCCGCAGGCGTTCAAGCCGGAGCGCTGGGAAGGGCTGGAACCTTCGCCATACGCCTACCTGCCCTTCGGCGCGGGGCCGCGGATGTGCATCGGTACCACCTTTGCGTTGATGGAGATCAAACTGGCGCTGGCGATGATCATCCAGCGCTTCCGCCTGTCTCTCCTGGAGGGCGCGCAGGTCGATCCGGAGCTGCGGCTGACGCTGCGGGTACGGGGCGGCCTGCCGATGCGGGTGCACGCGCAGGATCGGCAGTTCGGGCGCGCGCCCGTGCGCGGCAACATTGCGGCGGTGATCGATCTACCGCACGGGGCGGTGGCAGCCTGATGGCCCGGGGGTTAGGGGTACTTTCAGGGGTAACGTTATTGGGACCACGGCCGCTCCGCCCCACCCCCCACGGACGCCCCCCGCATGCGCCAACACGCCTCGGGGATGGGGGGAGGAAAACATGCGCCAACGAATGGGAAAGGAATAAACGCATGTGAACGGCATGCCTGACGGGTCCAGACTTGCGCGCCAACCCGGCAGCCGCGCGAGCACGAGCGCCATCATCCGCACATGCCCTGAATGCAATGGTCTCGTGATACCCTTTGAACCCTCTCCCCCTCCCCGCACGCGGGAGTGAGGGGGCAGGCGTTGGGGCGCCCACACGGGGCGCCCCCGCGCCCGGAGCGGGAGCGTTGGGTGAGGACTCGCCGCTGCCATAGCATTCTGATGCGGTCCGCAAAAACCTCTGAGCGGGGTAGGTGTAGCGGTTTTTGCGGAGGGCATCAGGGCGTGATGGTTACCCGGGCCTCCCGGTGGCACACCTGTTCACATTTCGGGTAATGCGCCGCCCCGGGTGCGCGGGCGTCTCGCCCACAAAGGCCTGGATACAGGCAAGCTGCCCGCGCTCCCGGGAGAAGGGCAAACTCGCGCCACCGGCAAGCCACTGGCGCATTTGGTTGGACAGCGGTACAATACGCTGGAGGTTCGCGCGACAGCTGGGACAGGAGGGCTGTATGCAGCCTGAGTGGAGTGACAACCCGGAGGTTCCGAGCTACTTTCTGCTTCTCGGCATCACCGGCCTGATCGCTTTCGTCCTGATGGTCTGGGTCTTCGCCTTCTACTGGTAGGCGTCGCGCCCGCCCCGCGCCCCGGCGGTGATCGTCGGGGCGCTTGTTTAGTGTCAAAATGGTTGACAAGTCAAATACGCTGGCGTACACTGAACCTGACGTGAACATACGGGTAAACCGGGTTTGCCCATACCCTCACCCACGAGGTGGCTCACGCTCCCCACCGGGAGAAATACATCCTGTCAGGGTGCGGCGCAACCGTATGACTGACACTATTTCAGAGTGTCGCACAAGGTGTCCGGGTGCGCTTTGACGGAACGTCGCTTGCGGAAGGTTCAAGTGAAGCCGGGATAAGGTGGCCCATGCCTGAAATCTCTTGCCAGGACTCGCCGCAGATCGAGACCTACCGGCTATTCCTGAAGCTCCACCGGCGCTTTCAGGAACTGAACCGTGAGGAGTTTCGACCGTATGATCTTTCGACCCCGCAGTACGCGATCCTGTTTCACGCCAGTGTTGAGGGTGTGCCATTGAGCCAGATCTGTCACGAGATGCTGGCCGACAACAGTAACCTGACGCGCCTGGTGGACCGGCTGGAGGCGCGCGGGCTGGTGCGCCGCGCGGCCGATCCCCATGACCGCCGGGTTACCCTGGTGCAACTGACGCCGCAGGGCAAGGCCCTGATTGACGAATTACGCCCGCGCCATCGGGCGTATGTTGAGCAGCGGATGAGCCATCTGAAGCCGGAGCAACTGGCAGCGATGTACGAGGCGATGAAAACCCTCTACGATGCGCTGGCTGATGAGGAGTGATGCCAGGTTGCCTGGACACCGGCGCTCTACTTCAGATTGCAGACGCCCTCGCGGCTGCGCCGCACCCGACAGGAATGAAAAGATATTCTCCTGGGAGGGCTGCACTTCCAAACCCTCTCCGCCAACGGGTTGTTTCCCGGGAGGACTGCGCCCTCGTAAACCCTCCCCGCAGGGAGGGGCATAGTTCGACAGGCTCACCGCGGGTGGGGAAACCCGGTTGCCCTCCTTTCGCCGCTCATACCAGCGGAGCGGCTCTGATAGAACTCCACCGCTATGGCGACAAGCACCGGCGCCTCCGCGCAAGAGACCACTGCGGCAACCAGCCGCTTTCCGCCAATCTTCCGCGCTCTGCGCCACCGCAACTACCGGCTGTTCTTCATCGGCCAGTTAATCTCCCTTACCGGCACCTGGATGCAGAGTGTCGCGCAGGGCTGGCTGGTACTGCGCCTGAGCAACTCGCCGGCAATGCTGGGCCTGGTGGCCGCGGCAGCCTCGCTGCCGGTGCTGCTGCTATCGCTTCCGGCAGGGACGCTGGCCGACCGGGTGTCGAAACGCCGGTTGTTGCTCGTCTGCCAGATGGTAGCCATGGTTCTGGCGGCGGTGCTGGCGGGGTTGACGCTCAGCGATCGCATTGAGGTCTGGCACGTGGTGGCACTGGCGACCCTGCTGGGGACGGTCAACGCCTTTGAGGGGCCGGCGCGCCAGGCGTTCACGGTGGAGATGGTCGGGCGGGAGGATCTGCTGAATGCGATTGCCCTGAATTCGTCAATCTTCAACGCGGCGCGTACGGTCGGGCCGGCAGTTGCGGGGGTGGTGGTGGCGCTGATCGGCGAGGGACCGGCCTTCGCCTTGAACGCGGCGAGCTTTGTCTTTGTGATCGCGAGCCTGGTATTGATGCAGTTGCCACCCTTTCGCCCGCCGCCTGGCGGGCGGCAGCGCGGGCAGTTGCGCGAGGGGTTGCGCTACATCCAGCATGAGCCGCGGGTACGGGCCTTGCTCATTCAGGCAGCGGCGATCAGTTTCTTTTGTTTTACCTACATCCCCTTGTTGCCGGTCTTCGCCCGTGATATTCTGCACGTTGGGGCGAGTGGATTCGGGATGCTCTCGGCAGCCAGCGGCCTCGGGGCACTGACGGCAGCCTTGATACTGGCCCAGTTCGGTGACGCGATACCGCGTGGGCGGCTGGTGCGCCTGGCTGCGCTGGTGCAGCCGGGCTTATTGATCGCTTTCAGCGCTTCGCGGTGGCTGCCGCTGTCGCTGCTGCTGATCGCCCTGGCCGGGTGGGCCGGCGTGACCACGATGGCGCTGACCAACACCCTCATCCAGTCAATCGTGCCCGACCGGTTGCGCGGCCGAGTGATGAGTGTGTTCACCCTCCTGCTGATGGGCCTGAGTCCTATGAGCGGGATGCTGGCCGGTGGTGTCGCCCAGGTGCTGGGCAGTGTGCCGCTGGTGGTGGCCGGTAGCGCCCTGGCCGGCTGGATGATCGTGGTAACAATTGCGTTACGGGCGTCCTTCCTCCGCGCGTTGTAGCAACCGATAGGCGATACCGTTGCAGACAAGGCTTCCCATTTTTGACGGCCACAACGACACCCTGCTGCGCCTCTACCGGCCCCGCGCAGGTATGGAGCGCTCGTTCTTTGAGGCCTCGCCCCACGGCCATCTGGACGCGCCCCGGGCCGCCGCGGGCGGCTTTGCCGGGGGCCTGTTCGCCGTCTTCGTGCCCCCTGCCGCAGCAGCGGTCACGCCCGATCCGGCCCTGCCTCCTGGCACGAGGTACAGCCTGCCGCTGCCACCTCCGCTCGACCCAACCTATGCCTGGCAAACGGCGGTACGTATGACTGCGCTGCTGTTCCGCCTGGAGGCCGAGTCGGCAGGTAGCATGCGCGTCTGCCGGACGGTGGAGGAGATCGAGCGCTGTGTTGAGACAGGCGTGCTGGCGGCGGTGCTGCACTTCGAGGGCGCCGAGATGATTGACCCGGCGCTGGACGCGCTGGAGGTCTTCTACCAGGCCGGATTGCGTTCGCTCGGCCCGGTCTGGAGCCGGCCCAACGCCTTCGGGCACGGCGTGCCTTTCGCCTATCCCCAGGCGCCCGATACAGGGCCGGGACTGACCGAGGCGGGTAAGAACCTGGTGCGGGCGTGCAACCGGCTACGGATCATGCTCGACGTTTCGCACCTCAATGAGGCGGGGTTCTGGGACGTGGCGCGATTGAGCCATGCGCCGCTGGTGGCGACCCACTCGAATGCGTATGCGCTGTGTGCCAGTTCGCGTAATCTCAGCGACCGGCAGCTCGATGCCATCCGCGACTCCGATGGGATGGTGGGAGTGAATTTTGCGGTCAGCTTTCTGCGGGAGGACGGCAGCCGCGACCCCGACACGCCACTCAGCACCCTGATCCGACACATTGATTATCTGGTGGAGCGAGTGGGTCTGGAACGGGTCGGGTTCGGCTCTGACTTCGACGGCGCGACGATCCCGGATGCCATTGGTGACGTAACAGGACTGCCCAGGCTCATCGCGGCGCTGCGCGCCCACGGCTACGATAATGTGGCGCTGGAGCGCCTGGCCTACCGGAACTGGCTGCGGGTGCTGCGTCTGACCTGGGGTTGAGAGTAGGGTACGATTATGCAAGGCGACACACGGCTTCTGGTCTACACCTTCGACAGCGCGCGGCAGGCGCGGGAAGCCAGAGGGGCCATTCTTGACCTGACCCGGCGGCTCGGCGGCCCGCAGAGCCATGTAGCGGTAGTGCAGAAGCGTCCTGACGGGCGGATCACCCTGCGCGAGCCGGGGGATCTGCGCGAGGAGTTGAGCGAGATTGCGGCCACCGTGGTGGGGGGGGCAACATGGTTCGTGTACACGTTTGCGGGCATGCTCGGTCCGCCATCGGCCACCCTGGCTGGAGAGATGGCCAATCAGGCGGTGCACCGTCTGGTGCGCGACACCGGGTTTCCCGATCAGGCTCTCTACGAGATCGGGCAAGAACTCGAGGCAGGCAGCGCGGCGCTGGTGGCGCTGGTGCCGGTCGAGGAGCGCGACGCTACCGTGCAGGAGCTTGAGCGCCTGGGTGGGCGGCTCTGGGAGCATCCCCTGCCGCCGAACGTCGTGGCCGAGTTGCGGCAGGCGGACGAGCAGGGGTGATGCGACCGCGCAGGTCACGGGTAGCTATCCTCCCTTCCGCCAGGGGGACAGGGAAGCCTGACTTCCCCTCCCGGCGCCCCATTGGTCAGGCAGCCACGCCCGATCCCATGGCCCCGACCGCTGCGATTTCTGGAAGGATGGTCGCAGATCACTCTTGGGTATCAACGCGAGG
>JBDNDG010000327.1:0-5345 GCA_046719255.1 Chloroflexaceae bacterium | reverse complement strand
GACGCCCGGGGCGGCACGGGGGCGGCCCCGGGGCGCGCGGCCATCGGCCCCACGGCGGCGGGGCGCCCCGGCGGGGGGCAGGCCGAAGCATGCGCGTGCGCGGCCATCGGCCCCACGGCGGCGGGGCGCGCATGCTTCGGCCCTACGGGGGCGCACGGCGCCCCCCGGCCTCGCCTTTTGACGCACCCGTACCCTGATGCTACAATGCCAGAACGGGCGCGGCTGGAGAGGCCCTCTTATGCGGCGAGGGTGTGGGGAAGTCTGGTTTCCGCACCCGGTTTCAGGGCGATCCCCGGGCGGCGCTCCCGGCAAGCCGGCCCGGGCGCAGGCAGGGAGGAGGGGTTTCGGCTGGACTCTGTCCTCCCGGCCCTTTCCCGATGAATGGCCTGCCGGATGCGCCACAACGTTGAACAATCATAGCCATGGATATCCTGAGCGGCAAGAAGTTGCTCCTGGGGGTCTGCGGCAGTATTGCGGCCTACAAGGTGGCGCAACTGGCCCGTGACCTGACCCTGGCCGGCGCGCGGGTTGACGTGGTGTTGACCGCGGCGGCAGAGCGTTTCGTCGGCGCGGCGACCTTCCAGGCCCTGACGGGGCGACCGGTGCTCAGCGATATGTGGGAGCTGCCCGAAGATGGCGTAATCGGTCACGTGAGCCTGGGCGCGCAGGCCGACGCGGTGATCGTCGCTCCGGCCACCGCCAACACCATTGCGCGGATCGCCGTGGGCCTGGCCGATGATCTCCTCACCACGACGATCCTTGCCGCAACTGCGCCGGTGCTCATCGCTCCAGCAATGAACCCACTGATGTACGCCAATCCCGCGA
The DNA here is from genome assembly GCA_046719255.1 of Chloroflexaceae bacterium. Taxonomy (GTDB): domain Bacteria; phylum Chloroflexota; class Chloroflexia; order Chloroflexales; family Chloroflexaceae; genus JACAEO01. The sequence continues at coordinate 4,520 of JBDNDG010000327.1, read as the reverse complement.
CCCAGGCCAATATCGCCGCCCTCCGCGCCAGAGGCTACACCGTGCTGGAGCCGGAGGAGGGGCGCATGGCCGAAGAGGTGTCGGGCAAAGGGCGCCTGCCCGAACCGGCCACGCTCGAAGGCGAGATCCGGGCGCTGCTGGGGCGTCACGGCGGGCCACTGCGTGGGCAGCGCGTGGTGGTAACCGCCGGTGGCACCCGTGAGCCAATCGATCCGGTGCGCTTCGTCGGCAACCGCTCCTCGGGGCAGATGGGGTACGCTCTGGCCGCCCGCGCGCGCGACCTGGGGGCACATGTGACGCTGATCAGCGGTCCCACCGCCCTGCCCCCTCCCCCGGCGGTCAGTGTGGTGCAGGTGGAGACGGCACTGCAGATGCGCGACGCAGTGCAGGCCGCCTGCGAGCACGCCGATATGCTGATCATGAACGCTGCCGTGGCCGACTTCCGCCCGGCAGCGGCGGCAGAGAGCAAGATTAAGAAGCGAGGCGATGAGGGGTTGGTCCTCGAACTGCTGCCCAATCCTGATATCGTCGCCGGTTTTGCCCAGCGGCGCGACCTGTTCAAGGTCGGCTTCGCCGCCGAGACCGATGGGTTGCTGGCAAACGCGCGCGAGAAGCTGGAGCGTAAAGGTCTCGATCTGATCGTCGCCAATGACGCGGTTGCCAGTATCGGTCGCCCCGATATCGCCCTGTACCTGGTTGACCCCGACGGCATCACGCCGCTGCCGCGCCAGCCGAAGGCCGAGGCTGCGGCAGCTCTGCTCGACGCAATCGTGACCCGCTACACACGCTGGCGGACGAGCCTGCCGGGCGCCAGGTAGCCAGGGCAGCCGGGCGAGTACGGGTTCAGCTTTGGGATAACCAGGCGCCCGGGAGTGCGGGCGTCCCGCTCTTGCCAGCGTTCGAGGGCAAGCTGCCGGCGCTGCCAGGAGAAGGGTGAACAGCTACCCGGGCCGCAACCGCACCGACGGGATACCATGACGACTGAGCGACAGGACCCGCTTGAAACAAACAGCGCCCCGGGCAACACGCCCCCCGGTAAGGCGTATGGCGCGCCACTCCAGGCAACCCGGCGCATGCCAGGCGTCACGGATCGTGCCCGATCGGGACGGGCCGGGCGTGGCGGGCCATCTCGCGAGCATATCGACTCGCTCATCCATGCCCTCGGTGACACCGGGCACCCGTTGCACACCGTTGGGGTCGACGAGCTGGCCGCCATCGGCGCGCCGGCGGTGCCGGCACTCTGCGCGGCGATGGCTCCCAATCAGCCCTGGCTGACGATCTATCGCGCCGCGGAGGCCGCGGGGCGGATCGGCGATGGTCGCGCGGCCGGCCCGCTCATCCAGGCCCTCAACCATCCCAACAGCAACGTTCGCTGGAGCGCCGTGCGCGCCCTGACCCAGATCGGAGACGTGCGCGCTCTGTTCGAGCTGCGACGGGTCGCTCAGACCGACCAGGGGCGAACGAGTTGGGGCGAGCCGGTGGCCGACACGGCCCGCAGCGCCCTCGATGAGATCCGCCGCCGCAGTGTCTGGGGGCAGGGGCTGGAACTGGTCAAGACCGCGGTCATCGCTGTGCTGATGATCTTCTCCCTGGCGCTGGGGTTCAGCGTGGTCAGCGCCCTGCGCGAAGAGCTGGCCGGCTTTGGCCGGGTGATACCCGGGCAAACGCAGATCCCGGTGTTCACCCTGCCCACGGTGCAGGCAACTCCCGCCCCGGCTGGGCCCACCGCGCTGCCGGCGCAGGCGCTGGCCACTGTCGCGCCGACGGTGGTGCCAGTGCTTGCACCAACGACGGCCCCCGTGGCGACGAATGTGCTGACCGGCACGGTGCGCCAGGACGCGAATGTGCGCCCCTTCCCCGACACCAACAACCAGCCCATCGGGCGGGTCAGCCTTGGCGACGAGATCATTTTCATCGGGCGCAGCCAGAACGGCCAGTGGTACCTGATCCGCCTGGGCGCCCAACGCAGCCCGGCCTCGGCAATCAACAGCCCGGACGGTGCTGGCTGGGTCAACCAGGCGTTGCTCAGCCCGCCGCCGGGCGAGGTGCCCGTGCGACAGCCGGAGGCGATGCCCGTTCCTACCGCCAGTCCATAACCGCCGGCCGGGCAACCGCGAACAGCGCCGCGTCGCGGGTTCGGCAGGGCCGCACCGGTGTCCCTTGAAACACGCTCTTCAGACCAGGCGCTCGCTGCTTGCCCGGGCGCCAGCGCGCTTTGTCCTGGCCCCGGGCTGGGCGGCGCTCGGCGTGCTGTTGATTGTCCTGCTCTCGCAGATCCCCGCAACCCACGTAGTTAACATCGGCGGCTTCGATGCCGCCTACACGCAGGGCTTTTTCGACGCCGAACGGCCCGACGACCCCGGCGGGCCATACCCCTACCTGGAGGGCGCTACGGGCGGAGCCCGCTGGAGCGGCGCCTCGGCGGCGCTGCTCTTCCCTCAGGCCGGCCTGCCCGGCGAGGTCAGCCTGCGTCTGCGCGGCTGGCGCGAGAGCGGCCCGCCTCCGCAGGTGACGTTGCTGCTCAATGGTGCGCAGGAACTGGACCGCTTCGTAGCCACTGGCGCGTGGGAAGAGCGCCGGGTGCCCATCCGTGGCGGCTGGCTGAAGGCTACCGACTTTTTCATCGAGATCCGCGCCGAAACGGCCCAACTCGCCGATGGGCGCGCGGTGGGCGTACTGGTTGATCGGGCGGTTTACCGTGTCGGGCCAGGGTTGATCGCTCCCTATCCCGCCCAGGCTGCCTACGCTGCCGCGGTGGGCGCGCTGCTCTGGGCGCTGTTTCGAGGGCGCGGCAACGCGCCGCGCGAGCCGGTGAGTTTCGCCACCGCCGCCGCGCTACTGGTCTACGGCCTGGCCTGGCTGTTGCTCTACCGACTCCAGCCGCCGCTCTATCCCTATCCGTTACGGGCGCTGCCGCCGCTCAGCGTGCTCGCGCTGGGCGGGTTGCTCACGCTGCGCGAAGGGCCAGCCCTGGTGGAGCGCTGGCCACGCCTCGTCAGCGGTATCGCCCCTGTTGCCGTGATCAGCGCGTGGACCGCGACCACCCTGGTCCTCGCGCAGCAGCACGTGACCCTCTCCCGACCGGGTGTGGAGAACGATTTTCGCGTCTTCGCCACACGCGACACGCTGGCTGGCATCTTCAGCGCCGACGGATTCTACAACCTGGGGTATCCCTTTTTGCTCTGGCTCGCGCGACCGTTCTTCGAGGGCAACGCCTTTCTGGCGGGCCGCTTAGTGGCGGCGCTGAGTGGAGCGGCGCTGCTCGGCGCCGGATACTGGCTTGCCCGGGTCGTCTTGCCGCCCGGACCGGCCCTGCTGGCCCTGCTGGTCCTGGCCTTGAACGGCCTGGTGGCACAGTACGGCCTGTACGTGGGCAGCGACATGCCCTTCGCCGCCTGCATGACCTTGAGCGTGGCCGCCCTGGCAGCCGCGCTCGGCGGGCGCCACGCCGACGGGCGCGGGGCAGTGTGGCTGGTTGCCCTTGCCGGTCTCGGCGGCGGATTGGCCTTTCTGATGCGCCACCCCGGTTTGATCCTGCTGCCCTGGGGCAGCGTCGCGCTCCTGCTGGCGGCCCGCGCGCGGCGCCGCGCACTGGTGGCGGTCTTCGCCGGCGCGATGCTCGGTGCCATGCTCCCACAGCTCATCGCCAATACCATTGGCACAGGCAACCCATTCTACAATCAGCAGGCCAAGAATATCTGGCTGGCAGTGTACGGCAATACCGACTGGGGACGCTGGGAAGAAGCGCCCAACGACATCGGGCTGGCCAAGGTGGTGCTGCGCGACCCGGCGCGCTTTCTGGAAAACTGGTGGCGCAACGTGATCGGCTATACCGGCAGCGGCGCCGAAGACACCAGCGAGTTCGGTCGCGCCTGGCAACTCCGCCTGCTCGGCTGGCCGGCCAACTGGCTCGCCGCGGCGGGACTCCTGGGCTGGCTGCTGCTACTGGTCCGGCGGGCCGGTGAGGACCTGAGGGTACCCGCGGCGCTCCTGGTCCTCGTGACCACTTACGTCGCGCTGGTCAGCGCCGCCTTCAGCCTGCAACGCTTTTTTCTGCCACTGGCCCCGATCTACGCTGTTGCGGCGGGCTGGTGCCTGTGGCGCCTGACACGCGGCGGGCGGTTGCTGCTTGGCACGAGCCTGGCGCTGATTGTGGTACTATGGGGCGGTTATGGGACGGGGGCGCGCTATGTGCTGGCGCAGCAACCCGCGGAGGAGGTCGCGGTGATCCGCATGGTCGAGGCCGCAACCGCCCCTGGCGACCCGATCGCGGCGCGGGTATCGGGCCGCCTGCCTCTGGCCAAATACTCGGCACTCGCCCATCGCGTGGTTGACTGGCCGCCACACGTCGCTGCCGGCGCGGCGATAAGCGCCGAGGAGGTCGCCGCGGTGCGCGCCGCGGGGGCGCGCTACCTGCTGTGGGACGAAACAGCGGGGCCGCCGCCGCTCCCCGATCCGGCAGCGGCCCTGGTCGGCGCGAGCGGGCGCTACGGGTTGTACCGTCTGGATGCCGTGCCCCT
>JBDNDG010000326.1:0-5355 GCA_046719255.1 Chloroflexaceae bacterium | reverse complement strand
CCGGGAGAATCTCTCGTATGAACATGGGGAAACCGGGTTTCCCCATGCCCCTGCCCAGCGGGGCGCCAGGGGTGGCTCCACCACCGGTTGGGGTCGGGGAGGCCCGGTTTCCCGTCAGCATGCCAGGCCCCGTGCCGCGCGGTAGCGCCGGATCAACGCATTCGTCGAACTGTCGTGGGCCAGATCCGGCGCACTGGCACTCGCCAGCTCCGGGATGATTCGCCCCGCAAGGACCTTCCCCAGCTCCACGCCCCACTGGTCGAAAGGATTGATGCCCCAGATGACCCCCTGGACGTAGACGCTGTGCTCGTAGAGCGCCACCAGCGCTCCCAGCACCGCAGGCGTGAGCCGTTCGGCAAGAATGGTGCTGCTGGGACGGTTACCGGCAAAGGTGCGGTGCGGCACCAGTTCGGGCGTCACACCCTCCGCGGCGACCTGCTCGGCAGGCTTGCCGAAGGCCAGCGCCTCGCCCTGGGCCAGCATGTTCGCCATCAACTGGTCGTGGTGGTTGCCAATCGGGTTCAGACTATGGCAGAATCCGATAAAGTCGGCGGGCACGAGCCTGGTACCCTGGTGCAACAACTGGAAGAACGAATGTTGACCATTTGTACCCGGCTCGCCCCAGTAGATCGCCCCGGTCTGATAGTCCACCGCTGTGCCGTCAAGGCGCACCGCCTTGCCGTTGCTCTCCATGGTCAATTGCTGGAGATAGGCCGGCAGCCGCTTGAGGTACTGGTCATACGGCAGCACCGCGTGGGTCTCGGCGCCGAAGAAATTGGCGTACCAGACATCGAGCAGACCATGGATGACTGGCAGGTTATGCTCCAGCGGCGCGGTGCGGAAGTGCTGGTCCATGGCGTGGAAGCCATCGAGCAAGGCGCGAAAGCCCTGCGGGCCAAGGGCGATCATCGTCGAAAGGCCGATCGCCGAGGTCATCGAGTAGCGCCCGCCGACCCAATCCCAGAAGCCGAACATATTGGTGGTATCAATGCCGAACCTCTGCACCTCGGCGGCATTGGTGGAGACAGCAACAAAGTGGCGCGCCACTGCCGCCTCATCGCCCAGCGCGGCGAGCAGCCACTGGCGCGCGGTACGGGCGTTGGTCATCGTCTCCAGGGTCGTGAACGTCTTCGACGCAACGATAAAGAGCGTCGTTTCGGGATCGAGGTCGCGCGTTGCCTCGGCAAAATCGGTGGCATCAACGTTGGAGACGAAGCGCAGCGTCAGCGCCCGTTCGCTGTAGGAGCGCAGAGCCTCGTAAGCCATGACCGGGCCGAGGTCGGAGCCGCCGATGCCGATGTTGACCACCGCACGGATAGGCTTACCGGTGTGGCCCTTCCAGGCCCCCGCGCGTACCTGCTCGGCAAAAATGGCCATACGGTCGAGTACGGCATGAACCTCCGGCACCACGTTCGCGCCATCAACCACGATCGTCGCGTCGCGCGGAGCGCGCAGGGCCACGTGCAGCACGGCGCGACCTTCGGTCGTGTTGATCTTCTGGCCGCTGAACATGGCCTCGATGCGCCCTTCAAGGTCGCAGGCCCGCGCCAGCGCGATCAACAGGGTCAGCGTCTCATCGGTAATGCGGTGCTTACTGTAGTCGAAGTACAGCCCGGCGGCTTCGGCGACCAGGCGCGTGCCACGCTCCGGATCACCGGCGAAGAGATCGCGCAGGTGCAAGGGGCGCACCGCTGCGAAATGGTCCTGAAGCGCCTGCCACTCCGGACGGGTGGTGAGCAAGGGCATCGACACAGTCATCTGGCTCCTCCGTTGGTAAAGGTGGGCCGCACCGTCATTATAGCGCGCCGGGACCGATCAGGTACACTGGTCGCCCTCCCAAACCCGCCCGGCGGGCAGGGGCCCGGGGAAACCTGGCTTCCCCATCCCCCAAACCGCGGTCGGGGGCGCCTGCCACCCCCATGGACAAACCCGGTTTCCCCATACTCTGACAGTAGAAAGACACGTATTTTCCTGGGAGGTCTTCGCCCTCCCAAACCTCCCGCGCGCGGCCTGGTTTCACATCAGAACAACAGAGGAACACCATGAGCATCCAATTCGGCACCTTCGTACCCCAGGGTTGGCGGCTGGATCTGGTGGAGATCGCCGATCCGGTCGAAAAGTACGAGGCGATGACCCGCGTGGCGCGAGCCGCTGACGCCATCCCGGCCTACGACTCGATCTGGGTCTACGACCATTTTCACACCGTGCCGAGCATCGAGCAGGAAGCCGTGTTTGAGGCCTGGACGATCACCGCCGCGCTGGCCCGCGACACGCAGCGTGTCAAGGTTGGCCAGATGTGTACCTGCACTGGCTATCGTAACCCTGCCCTTGCGGCCAAGATTGCCTCGACCGTGGACGTGTTGAGCCACGGGCGGCTGTACTGCGGCATCGGCGCCGGCTGGTACGAGCACGAGTGGCGCGCCTATGGCTATGGCTTCCCCGAACGGCGCGAGCGCATGCGCGCCTTCCGCGAAGCGACTCAGATTATGGTCAAAATGTGGACCGAGGAGACGCCAACCTTCGAGGGCGAATACTTCCACATTCGCGGCGCGATCAACCAGCCCAAAGGGGTACGTCAGCCGCACCCTTCCCTGTGGATCGCCGGTGGCGGCGAGCAGGTCACACTGAAACTGGTGGCGCAGTATGGCAACGCCGCGAACTTCATGGGTAGCCCCGAGGAGTTTCGGCGCAAGTGCGACGTGCTGCGCGCCCATTGCGAGGCCCTGGGCCGCGACTACGATGCGATCATCAAGTCAACCAACGTCAACATCATCTTTGTTGGCCCCGGCGAGAGTGAGGAACGGGCTACCGCGCCGGTTCGCGCCCTGTACAACTGGAGCCTGGAGCAAACGCAGCGCAACTACATCGTCGGCACCCCTCAGCAGGTTGCCGAGCGGCTACACGCGCTGAAAGAGGCCGGAGCAACCTATTTTATTACCTACTTCCCGCGCGTTGCCTACGACCACACGCCGCTGTACCGCTTCGCAGAGGAAGTGATTCCGCTGCTGTGAACACGGAGCAATCGGGTTTCGCCAACGACCTGCCCGGGGGGCGCAAGCCGTTTCCACGGGGAGGGTGGGGGAGGGCGCAGCCCTCCCAGGAGAATCTCTCTCCCGCCGGGGATGAGGGCTCGCTGCTGCCATGGCAGCCTGATGCGCTCCCCAAAAAGCGCTACTCCTGAACGTGCTGACGGGAGGGTGCGGGGCAACCTGTTCGCCCGGGGCCTCAGGCCGGCATCGCGGCAATCCTTCGCCGCGCCTGATCGAGGTGCTCAGGGGTATTCAGGCTGAACAATGCCAGACCATCGGGATCGTAGGCGGCGTAGTCTGCCCGTTCCAGCACCTGCACCCGCAGCCGCGGAAAGAGGGCTGCTACCTGATGCTCACCGGCCTCCAGCGCCTCACGCATCGCCGGCAGGCAGGCCCGGCTGTAAACTGTGTGCAACGGCTCGATGCCCAGATCGTTGCGCGTGGCCCGGGGCGCAGCGGCCCGTAGCGCCAGCACGTCGTAGTTACGCGGCAGGGCGAGCATAGCTGCCAGCAAGTCGCGCCGCAAGAACGGCATGTCGCAGGCCAGCACCAGCGCATAGCGGTGCGCACAGGCCAGCAGGCCCGTGTAGATGCCCCCCAGCGGACCCGCGCCGGCACAGACATCGCGCACCAGCCGTGCCGGCAACTCCGGCCATCGTTCGGGATCGTTCAGCGCCACCAGTGACTCATCGCACAGCTCGTTGACCAGCGCCAGGGTATGCTCCAGCAACATCGGACCCTGCTCGCCCCAGAGCCGCAGGCGTCGCTTATCGCTCCCGAGTCGCCGGCTGGCGCCACCTGCGAGGATAATCGCGCTGGTCGGTTCGTTTGACATAGTATAACTCGCTTGATACGGCACGCGCTCGCGCTGGCTCCGCCCTGCCGGGGCAGCGTCGTTGGGGCAAGCCCCACACTCCACCGCCGGAAGCGGACGTCGCTCAAGCCCTGTCAGCCCTGCTCCCGGAAACGCCTGGTAACGTGTATAGTATAGCCGTTCCGTGAAGTGCGGAATGGATTCCCGGCGCTATGCAGAACCCCGAATATGACGCCATCAGTAGCAGCGAGGCTCGCCTGCAACGCCTGCTGCGCCGGCGCGAGCCCTTCTGGCGCCTGGTTGCGGCAAGCGTCTACGATGTGTATGTGCTGGCGCGCGAGGCCCGCGTCACCCTGATTGGCTTTGTCGTCCTGGCCTGTGTCAATGTCGTCTATCTCCTCTTCTTCTACGACCACGTCGCTGCTGGGGTGCGACGCTTCACCGTGCTCTCGGCGCTCTACGAAACCCTGCGTATGATGTCGCTGGAGACCGACCTGCCCATTCCCGACGGTGATGTGCTCGGCGACGTGCTGTTTTTTATCACGCCCTTACTTGGCCTGGCGCTGCTGTTTCAAGGTATTCTCAATTTTGGGCGCTTTGTGCTCGATAAAGGCAGTCGCCGCGAAGGCTGGCAGGTTTCCCTGGCGCGCACCTACCGCAATCACGTGGTCGTATGCGGCCTGGGTAGCGTCACCTACCGCGTCATCCGCGAGTTGCTCGAGGCTGGCTACGAGGTGGTGGCCATCGAGCGCGACTGGAACAGCGAATTCCTCGAGGCTACCCTGGCCCTCAGTGTCCCGGTGATCCACGGCGACGCCCGCAGCCGCGAAGTCCTGCGCAACGCGGGCATCGTTCGCGCCCGCAGCCTCATCGCCGGCCTCAACGACGACCTGGCCAACGTCGAGATCGGTCTCTCGGCCCGCCGCCTGCGCCCGGGCCTGCCCGTCGTCCTGAGGATTTTCAACGACGAGCTCGACTTGAACCTGGAGCAGAGCTTCGGGCAAAACAGCGTGTTCAGTGCCTCGGCCCTGGCTGCTCCCACCCTGGCTGCCGCGGCCCTGGGACGCTCGATCGCCCACGTGCTGCCCCTACCACCTCAGTTTAACCACGCCGACGGGGCGCCGCGTTTCCTGGGCGTGCTGCAACAGCAGATCGTGCCCGGCAGCGAGTTCGTTGGCCCGCCCGGGGAACTGGAGCAACGCTTCGACGTGCGCGTGTTGCACCACGTCAGGGGTGGCCCGCCGCGCCGCAACGGCCCCCAGAACCACCGCGCGCCGCAGCGTATCGAGTATGGCGACCAGGTTGCCCTGCTCGGTCCCCTCGACCAGCTCGAACGGGTGCGCCTGCTCGACCAGAGCGTGCTCAACCACCAGCAGCCGATTGTCGGGCTGCGCAGCTTTAGCCTGACACCCCTTCCTGGCGTCGAACAGGCTTTCGATACGGTGATCGTCTGTGGCCTCGGACGGATCGGCTTCCGCGTGGTGCGCGCCCTCTCACAATACTGCGAACCGC
>JBDNDG010000325.1:0-5374 GCA_046719255.1 Chloroflexaceae bacterium | reverse complement strand
CGATCTCCAGCCGCTCGCGCGCCGCGTGCAGTTGAGCCGGCTGGGCGCCGAACTCGTACCCTGACAGTGGCGCTGAACAGACGTGGCAAGGGCGACCAGGGCCGTAGCACCCCGATGGCTGCCGACCCGGTGGTGAAAGCGCTGGCTCAGGAGCGCCGTAGCGCGCGGGCAACGCCGGCAACCCCGGTCAGGGCAACCACCAGGATCGCTGCCGCAGTGAAAGCAAGCTCACCGTGCGAGCCGATGCGCACTTGCTCGGGCCTGCCAGGCGGGTAGATCACCGTGACCGCCGCGCCGATGGGATGGGTAGCCTCCCCGAATGGTCTGGCGCTGACAAAGCGGTACTCATTGTCGGCGGTGGTAAAGGTGACCACCGGATAGGCATAGTTGCGCTCGGACCAGTACGGCTCGTGGGCGACGATCTGCCCAACTGCCTCGTAGCCGCCCCAGGGCACGTGCTCCCAGGGCACGACGGCGCTGAAGAGCATGCTCAGCGCCACAATCGCCCCGAACATGACCAGCAGGCCGACCAGCGGCGCGAGCAATCCCCATCCGGGCAGGCGACGGAGCTGCTTCATAGCGGCATTCAGCGCATCAGTTTCTTGTAGACGGTGCGGTGCGGCTGGTCAGCGGCGGAGCCCTTGCGCCGGTGGTAATCGGCCTCGTACTCAGAGTAACTGCCGGGGAACCAGAAAGCCTGGCTGTCGTTCTCGAAGGCCAGAATGTGGGTCGCCACGCGGTCGAGGAACCAGCGGTCGTGGGAGATGATCACCGCGCAGCCGGCAAAGTTCTCCAGGGCCTCTTCGAGGGCGCGGAGGGTGTGGACGTCGAGGTCATTGGTGGGCTCGTCGAGCAACAGCACATTGGCGCCCGATTTGAGCACCTTCGCCAGATGCACGCGGTTGCGCTCGCCCCCCGAGAGCGTGCCGACACGCTTCTGCTGGTCGGCGCCGGTGAAGTTGAAGCGGGCGCAGTAGGCTCGCGAGTTTATCTGGCGGTTGCCGAGCACGATCACATCATTGCCGTCAGAAATCTCTTCCCAGACCGTCTTGTTCGGGTCGAGCGTATCGCGGCTCTGGTCCACGTAGCCCAGGCGCACTGTCGCACCAATAGTCAGCGTGCCGCTGTCGGGCGTTTCCTGGCCGACGATCATGCGGAACAGGGTCGTTTTACCGGCGCCGTTTGGTCCGATCACCCCGACGATGCCGCCGGGGGGTAGATCGAAACTGAGGTTCTCGTAGAGCAATCTGTCACCATAGGCCTTGGTGACACCCTCGGCCTTGATAACCACATCACCCAGGCGTGGACCGGGGGGAATGAAAATCTCCAGTTCGCGGTCCTTCTGCTCCTGACTGGCGTTGAGCAGTTGCTCGTAGGCGTTGATGCGGGCTTTTGCTTTGGCGTGGCGCCCTTTGGGAGCCATGTTGATCCAGTCGAGTTCGCGCTGCAGGGCTTTCTGGCGCTGGCTCTCGGCTTTCTCGTCGGCGGCGAGCTTCTGGCGCTTCTGCTCCAGCCAGCTAGCGTAATTGCCGCGCCAGGGGATGCCGTGGCCGCGCTCGAGTTCCAGGATCCAGCCGGCCACATTGTTGAGAAAGTGGCGGTCGTGGGTCACGGCGATGACGGTGCCCCTGTACTCCTGGAGGTGGCGTTCGAGCCAGGCCACCGACTCGGCGTCGAGGTGGTTGGTCGGTTCATCGAGCAGGAGGATATCGGGGGCCTGCAACAACAGGCGGCAGAGGGCCACGCGCCGGCGCTCGCCACCGGAGAGCACGCTCACCGGCGTGTCGCCGGGGGGGCAGCGCAGGGCGTCCATGGCCAGATCGAGCTTGCTATCGAGGTCCCAGGCGTCGAGGTGGTCTATCTTCTCCTGCAATTCGCCCTGCTCAGCGACGAGGGCATCGTAGTCGGCCTCGGGGTCGGCGAAGCGTTCGGAGATCTCATCGTAGCGCCGGAGGAGGACGGCGATCTCGGCCACCCCCTCTTCGACCACCTGGCGCACGGTTTTCGTTGGATCGAGCTGCGGCTCTTGCTCCAGGAAGCCGACGGAGTAGCCTGGCGCGAGCACCGTCTGGCCGTTGAAATCGGTGTCCACCCCGGCCATAATGCGGAGCAAGGTGCTCTTGCCCGAGCCATTGGCGCCGATCACGCCGATCTTCGCCCCGTAGAAGTAGGAGAGGCTGATGTCTTTGAGCACCTCGCGGTTGGGCGGAACGACTTTACCAACCTTGTACATCGAGTAGATCACTTTATTGTCGGTCACGCTGGAGCACTCCTTGATCTGGAGACAGCACGATTGGCATGCTGCTCTCGTAGAACTGCGTTACCAGGGCGTAACGCGATTCTGCCGCGAACTCCTCGTGGGCATGGCTGGACGCGCAGGTATGATGCCTGCATGCGGGCCTCTGGCCCGCGCACCGGGGTTTGCCAGCAGTATCGCGGCAAGCCGCGTGTTCCGCGTCGTTCCGGATGGCGTCGCGAACAAAGCGTACCATTCCATTATAGCAGGGGCAATCGAAATAAAAATACTTGTTCCTGGGAGGGCTGCGCCCTCCCAAACCTTCCCCGCTGGCGGGTTGTTTCTGATTCGGCGAGCCGGACGAGGCGATTGGAGAGCAGCGAAACGGGCGGAAAAAAAGTGCAGCGGCGAGGCAGGACCGAGCACTTCCTTGCCGGCCCATTCCAGCGAGGTATTCAGGCGCTCACTTGCAGCCTGGTGAGGGCGACGAACGCGGCGATCACGAAAATGCTTCGGCCTTACGGAGCCGGCTGGAGCGCGAGGAGGCGAGGAAGCATACCCCGAAGCCCCGTCAAAACCCTGTCGTACGGGCTGCTGTTGTCTCAGCCGCACGCCTGTCGAAGACCCGCGTGTCGTGGATGAAGTCGAGGATCAACTGCTCGACCACCTCGGGGTTGTTCACCACGATGATGTGGTTCGCCCCCGGGACGGTGATCAGTCGCGAGCCGGGCACGTGGCGCTGGATGGTCTTTGAGTCCTCAACGGTGAACACGGTGTCCTCCTCACCGACCACCACCCACACCGGTTGGGTCATCGAGCGCAGGGAGGCTACGCCGTCGTACTGGGCGATGCCGCGGTAGATCATGAGCCAGGCGCGCAGGGTGGTGTGCGAGGCGTCGGCCATCAGCCGGTTGAGCTGGATGTCGCCCGTGCCCTTGAAGGCATCCATGTTGTTGGGCAGCAGAGCGCGCCGATCGGCGGGAAGCAGTTCGAGCAGCCGCCCGAGCAGCCCGATCACCCAGGGCGCGCGGGTCGCCACCCAGCCTGGCGCGGCGGGGGCGCGGGCGGCTGTGTCGAGCAGCAGGTAGCCCTTGCTGAGCTGCGGGTGGGCCTGGTGAAACATCGTCGTGACCATGCCGCCGAAGCAGTGGCCGACCATGATGAAGTCGCGGATCGCCAGGGCCTCCAGCACATCGTAGACATCTTCGGCGAAGCGCTCGAGCCGGTAGTCGTCGGCGCCACGCGGGCGATCTGAGTAGCCGTGGCCGCGCAGGTCGAGGGCCAGGGTGGAGAAGCCCGCGGCGTGCAGGGCGGGATACTGCGCCCGCCAGGCGTCGTGGTCGCCGCCGGCGCCGTGCAGGAGCACGATCGTCTGTGGGCCGCGGCGGTGCCAGTCAACGAAGATGCGCACCCCCGAACGGGTGGGAATGAGCCGGCGCGTGTCGGGCTCCTCCGACCCGGCGGGGGTGAGCGCGGCGCGGCGCACCTCGTCGATCGCCGCGTCAACCAGTTGGTGGGCCGGCAGGGGCATGTGGCGCAGGATCGCTCCCCCGGCCTGCAGCGCCTCCACGACGGCGGGCCCGGCGTGGTGGTAGAGCGAGGCAATCAGCAGCGCCTTGCCCGGCGGCACCGTCTCGGCGATACGGCGCAGGTCGGCGTCCTTGTAGGCCAGGTTGATCATGCGGGCGACGACGGCGCCGAGCATCCCGCCCCCGAGGCCGAGGAGGACGGCTCCGATGGCGCCGAACACCAGCCCGAGCGCGACGATAAAGCCGCCGGCGTTGGCCGGAACGGCACTGCCGCCCTGGCTAACCGTCAGGGCCAGGCTGGCCACCGCTGTGCCGAACAAAGCGCCGACGAGCAGACCGGCCAGGGCGCCGACCAGCGCGCCAAAGAGGCCGCCCCGCCCGGCGGTCACGTTCTCGGCCTGCTGAATGCGCGCGCGCCCCTGCTCATCGCGAGTGACGACGGCGTAGTTGCCGGCGGCCAGGCCCCCGAGCGAGCGTCGTAGCCGGTGCAGGCTGCGGGCGGCCCGGCGCGCGTGGGCGGCGTCGCTGCACTCGGCCACCACCAGGTCGCGCTGGCGCGGGTCGATCGGGGGCACATCCAGGGTGACAGGCACACAGGCGCCCGCGCGCCCGGTGCCGGCACCGTAGGCCCGCGCCGCGATACTGGCGGCAGTCGGATCGTCGGCGGCGGGCGCGCCGGTCTGGCCAGCCTCACGGGGGCGCATCAGCGTGCCGCCGCTCAGCGCCAGCTGGTCGACAAGGGGTGGCCGCTGCGCCGCGCGCACGCGGGTGACCAGCGCCGCCTGGCCGATCTCTAGCTCCTCACCAATGGCGTAGAGCTTGCGGCTGCTGATGCCGAAGTTGATCAGCGCGGCGGCCAGCCCGCCGAGCAGCGCGCCGCCGAGGGCCGAGAGCAGCGCCGTCAGCCCGCTGACGAAGGCCACCACCAGGGCCAGGGCCAGTACCCAGTTGTCGACGCTCGGCGCAGTGGCGAGGCCCTGGCGCGCGTCGCCGGCCACCAGGATGCCGACGAAGGGCACCAGCAGCACAGCGCCGAACAATGCGCCGACCACCAGGCCAAAGCGCATACCGTCTCCAGCGCCCAGGTTACCGTCCTGCTCGAACAGGATGCTGTCACGCGCCGGTCGGGTGACGACGGCGATCGAGGGAATGCGTCCCAGCCGCAGCTCCTTCTGGAGCGCGCGCAGCTCGCGCCGCGCCTCGCGGGCGCTGGCGGGCCGGTCGAAGAAACAGATGAGATCGTCTTGCATCCTGGCTTCCTGTGTGCCTGCGAGTTGTCCGGCGGCCCGGCGGCGCCGAAATTATCTGTGAGGCGGTAGAGACGGCCCGCCGGGCTGTCTCTACGCCGACCCCGTCACGCGGGGCCGGACCACGGGCGGCGCACCATCCCACGGCCCGATCCGTCCCCACACCCCCGGGGCCATCGCGCCGGTGCCCCCGATGCCGTGCCGCCCCATGGGGGCGGTAGAGACGGCCCGGCGGGCCGTCTCTACGCCGACCCCGTTACGCGGGGCCGGACCACGGGCGGCGCACCGCACCATTCCACCGCCCTTCCGTCCCCGTGGCCCGCCGGGGCCGCCCCCGGTGCCCCCCCCCGATGCCGTGCCGC
>JBDNDG010000324.1:0-5376 GCA_046719255.1 Chloroflexaceae bacterium | reverse complement strand
ATCTCTGCCGCAGATAGAGGATCGCGCCACGGCCCTCAGCGGCGATGCAACGGCGCGCCCGGGTCAGTTGCGCACCGCAATCACAGCGCTGCGAGCCGAGGGCGTCACCGGTCAGACACTCGGAGTGCAGGCGCACCAGAGGCGCTGGACCACTCAGGTCGCCCATGGTCAGGGCCAGGTGGTGGACACCAGTGAGGACGTGCTCGTAGGCAATGAGATGGAAGACACCGTGCTCGGTTGGCAGCGTCGTCTCAGTAACTCGACGGACGAGGCGTTCGGTGCGGTAGCGGTATGTGATCAGGTCGGCAACGGAGATAATCGCCAGGCCATGCCGGGCGGCGAATCGCTCCAACTCAGGAAGGCGGGCCATGCTGCCGTCGTCGTTCATAATCTCGCAGATGACCGCGGCGGGATAGAGGTTGGCCAGCCGGGCGAGGTCGAGCGAGGCTTCGGTTTGACCGGGGCGGGCCAGCACCCCTTCCGCGGCGGCGCGAAGGGGAAACACGTGTCCAGGGCGTGCCAGGTCGTCAGGGCGGGTAGCGGGGTCAATCAGCGCGCGAATGGTGGTTGCGCGATCAAAGGCCGAGATACCGGTGGTTACGCCGTGCCGGGCATCCACTGCTACCGTGAAGGGGGTGCCAAAGCCCGATGTGTTCGCGTCGGGTGGAACCATCATCGGGATCTGAAGTTCGTCGAGACGTTCTCCGGTGAGAGGTACGCAGATCAGCCCACGCCCCTCGCGCGCCATGAAATTGATTGCCTCAGGTGTGGCAAACTCGGCGGCGATGGCCAGGTCGCCCTCATTCTCGCGATCTGCGTCATCAACGATGATCACAAATCTACCGGCACGAAACTCCGCGATGGCCGTATCAATGTCCGCGAGCGGCATAGCGTCCCTCTCCCAGTAGCTTTTCCACGTACTTCGCCAGCACATCCACTTCCAGGTTTACCCGACTGCCCGGCGCTCGACGTGGCAGCATAATGTGCTGCTGCGTATAGGCCACGAGCATGAAGGTAAAGGAGTCAGGAAATACGTCCACAACGGTCAGGCTGACGCCATCCACGGCAATGTAGCCTTTAGGTACGATGTAGCGCAGCAAATCCGGTCCGGCCTCGATCGTTACCCAGAGCGAGTCGCCATCAGGTCGAAAGGCGCGCACCACTCCGGTTCCGTCAATGTGGCCTTGCACGAAATGCCCACCGAAACGACCCGTGGCGGCGAGGGATCGCTCGAGGTTCACCCCGTCACCCGGACGCAGATCGCCGAGATTTGTACGCCGCAAGGTCTCGGGCGAGAGGCCGACGGTAAAGGCATCCGGTCGCAGTGCGGTTACCGTGAGACAGGCGCCATTGATGGCCACACTGTCGCCCAGCCGGGCGTCTTCGAGCATGGTGCGCGCTCGCACCGTCAGCATCCAGCCGCCGTTGATTTCGCGCAAGTCTTCGACGTCGCCGATTTCTTCAACGATACCGGTGAACATGGGGTTTCCTCCGCGTTGGTAGTTACTACCATTTAGATTGTAGATTTCGGACTGCAGATCGTCGCGCAAGGCGTCCAGGTGCGCCTGGGCGCAACGCCGCGTTCGGAGTGTTCACGTCAAATTGGTAGAACGTGCACCTGGGGGAGACCGGGGTTCCCATACCCCGCCCGGGGGCAGGGCTGGGAGCGCATGGCCTGCCCGGGCACCCTCCATTTCATCGTGTCGTTGTGCGGCCTGGCCGCACAGGTGAGGACAAACCGGGTTGCCCCACGCTCCTCCCCCTCGCAAGGGCGACGCCTGCCCGGGGGCTATTGATGTTCACTCCTGTGGTGTGCAGCGCAACTGCACAGATGCCAGACGTGAACGCAGGGGCCAGCGGGCGTCTCCTTCCTCGACCTCTGCCTGCGCGAAGGCGCCCGGTTCAACATCAGCCTGAATCCACAGGTCTGGCTGCGTAGGGAGACCCTGCTCCGCGTCGGCGGGGTCGGCGATCAGCTCCACGCGCAGATTGCAGAGCCGGAGGGCCTGGACCAGACGCGCCGCGCCCGGCTGGCCCACCGGGCCGGGCGCGCCGGCACCGCCGATGATCAGCGGGGCCACAAACACCCACACCCGATCCACCAGGCCCTCGGCAAACAGCGCGCCGAGCAGTTCACTTCCGCCTTCGACCAGCAGGGTCAGCAAGCCACGTTGACCAATAGCGTCGAGCAGGGCCGGCAGGCTAACGCGCCCACGGGAATCGGCAGGCAAGGTCCAGACCTCGACGCCGCGCGCCGCGAGGTCGGCGCGGTAGGCAGGGGGAGCGGCAGTGGTGGTGGCAAGCACGGTGTGACCGGGGAGCTGCGGGTCGAAGATAGCTGCCGTGAGCGGCGCGCGGCCGGTGCTGTCGGCGACGATGCGCAGCGGATGGCGCACCCCGGCAGACGACGGCAGGCGCGTGGTCAGGAGGGGGTTGTCGGCAAGCACCGTCCCTACGCCAACAAGGATGGCGTCGCTAAGATTGCGCAGATGGTGGACACGCTGACGTGAGGCGGGGTTTGAGATCCAGCGGGCCTCGCCGGTGCGGGTAGCGATCTTGCCATCGAGGCTCATCGCGAACTTGGCGGTGACCAGGGGCCTTCCGGTCGTCATGTGTTTCAGGAAGGGCCGGTTCAGTTCGCGGGCCTCGCGCTCACAGAGACCGCAATGCACGGCGACCCCGGCGGCAGCGAGGCGAGCATGGCCCTTGCCGTTCACAACCGGGTTAGGGTCACTGATAGCGTAACAAACCTTGCTGATACCGGCGGCGATGATCGCCTCAGTACAGGGCGGGGTGCGGCCGTGATGGACGCACGGCTCCAGTGTGACATACATCGTCGCACCGCGAGCCATAGCTCCGGCAACGCGCAGCGCTTCAACCTCGGCGTGTGGTGCGCCGGCGCAGCGATGGTAGCCCTCACCGACGACGCGCCCATTGCGAACAATGACCGCCCCGACCAGCGGGTTGGGGCTGGTGCGGCCCTCGGCCCGGCGAGCCAGGGCCAGCGCCCGTTGCATATAGTGGGTGGACGTTTCCATACTCCTGCCCCAAGGGGGGGTACGCATCTTCGGGGCAGGCAAAGGCAGGGGGATCACCCCCGCTCCAGCACAACGCCCCGAACAGCTTTCTGTTCGGGGCGTTGAGTTACTCTACCTCGTTCGTAGAGCTTCGCTCCGGGATTGCCCCGTATCTACCGGGTAACCCCGCAACGAAGTCTCTTTCAAGAGGTAGAGTTTATACTGAAGCACATTGAACGCACAGATTACACGTTCGAACGTGCTACAGTGGACCTTCTTTCAATCCCGACTATACGGTCGGCCCCGGAGTTTCACCGGATCGTGCGGAGTGCCGCAGCGGCAACCCGCTCGTGGGCTATACCACCGATCGGGAATTGCCTGTCATCCATATCTACGGACAGCCAGGCTCACCCTGCCCCGAAGGTTCTCTTATTCACTTGTCACGGATTATAGCACAACGGCCAGCCACCGTTGCGTAGTGTTCTTTTCACTTTGGTAAACGTTTTGCCGTACCTCTGACAGCAGGCAAAGGATCAGCCCGACGACGACGAGCGGCGCACTCGTCCGGCGGCCCACAGCCCGGCTGCCAGGGCGCCGGCTCCGAGCGCGAGCGGCGCCCAACTGCGCCGCCGTGTGTCGCCAAGCACAACCTTCGCCGTGTTATAACCGCTGGCGCCGAAGACGCCACCGCCGGGATGGGTGCTGGCTCCGGTCAGGTACAACCCTTTGATCGGGGTGCGGTAACTGGCCAGCTCCGGCAATGGACGGAAGAAGAACATCTGGTCGAAGCTCATCTCCACGTGCATCACGTTGCCCTTGAGCAGGCCAATGCGACGCTCCAGGTCCAGCGGTGACTGAATGAAGCGATCGATGATCTTGCCGCGCATATTGGGCGCGTAGCGGTAGAGCACTTCCAGAATGCTATCGGCCACCTCTTCGCGCACATCGTCCCAGTGCCGTCCGCCGCTGAGTTCGTAGGGGAAGTACTGCGCCCAGAGGAACACGGTGTGCTTGCCCGGCGGGGCAACGACGGGATCGATCGCCGAGAAGGTCATTGCGATGACCGCCGGATCTCTGGAAGGCTCGCCGCGCAGATAGTCTTCGTAGGCCCGGCGCACGTAATCCATGCTCGGGGCGAGGAGTTGCAGACCGTGGTGGCTCTCGTGCGGTTTGCCGCCGCTGGGCGCGCCGGGGTAGTCGGGCAGTTCTTCGGCGGCGCAGCGCACGGTCATACCGAAGCCGTTGCCCACGCGCACCCGGCGCAGGCGCTCCATCAGGCGCGCCGGCAGGTGCTCGGGGCCGACGAGTTGCAGCAGGGTCGTCAGCACGTGGGCGTTCGACACCACGATGGGCGCGGAGTAACGCTGGCCGTCTTCGGTTTCGATACCCTCCACCCGACCGGACTGGATCAGAATCCGGCGCACCGGCGCATCGACTGCTACGTTGCCGCCAAAGCTGATCAGTGCGCGGGCCATAGCCTGGGTGAGCATGCCGCTGCCGCCCCTGGGATGCGCCGCGCCGCTGTAGTGCAGCATGGCGTGCCAGCCAAAAAAGTCACCTGCGCCGATCTCGTCTGGCGGTGGCCCGCTCTGGGCCGCCAGCCAGGTCATCGCGGCGCGCATCGCCTCACTCTCGAAGGTCTCGCTGATCAACCGGGCGTAACTGGTAAACAGACGCCGGGTAACCTCGGTGGAGTTGCGCTCCCCGGCGGGTAACCGCGGCAGTGCGGCAGCAACGCTGCCGAACAGGCGCACTGCGGAAGGCGGATTGAGGAACACATCGAACACCGCCTCGTTCAGCGGCGTCCAGTAGGCCAGGAAGCGGCGATAGGCCTCGGCATCGCGCGGGCTGACGCGGGCGATGCTTTCGACCGTGCGCTCGGTATCTTTGTAGAAACTTATCGCGCCGCTCCCATCAGGCAGCGGGTAGAAGGCAAAGGGATCCATCGGGATATACTCAAGCCCGTGCCGCTCCAACTCCAGATCGCGCACGATGGGGGTGAGGTGGACCATAATGTGCGCCGAGGAGCCGACGTCGATTTTGTAGCCGGGAATGACTTCTTCGGTACACACGGCCCCACCGACGATCGGGCGTCGCTCGGCCACCAGTACCCGCAACCCGGCCTTCGCCAGGTAGCCGGCACAGGTGAGGCCGTTGTGCCCGCCACCGACCACGATCACGTCGTAGTCCGTTTTGTGAGCCATGGCTGTCGCTTTCTATGCCGAACCGGGAACCACCATGATCCAGTATACGCCAGATTGACGCTTGTGGGTGACGCGCCGTGAGGTTGGCCGGGGCTGTTGCGACGGTGTGGAGCGCACGCCCTGAGGGCCCCACCGGGAGGGCCACGGTTCGACAG
>JBDNDG010000323.1:0-5392 GCA_046719255.1 Chloroflexaceae bacterium | reverse complement strand
GCGGGCCGCCCCGGCGCGGCGCGCCGGGACCAAAATAGCGCTCCCAATCCTGGGGCCTGGCTCGTGGAGGCACGTAACACCTCTGCGAATTGTTGAGAGGGCGTTGTGCGGCGCAGCCGCATACGCGCCGAAGATCACAGATCGCAACGCAGGATAGGGTGGCGCTCGCCGGTGGGGGCAAAGCCGAACCAGCGGTAGAGGCGTTGCGCGCTCTGGTTGTAGGCCTGGGTGTTGAGCGTCACCGCCGTGGCCCCACTCTCGCGCGCGTAACTGGTCAGGTCGGCCAGCAGACTGACCCCGATCTGCCGGCCGCGATACTCCGGCGCAACGGCGATCCGCACCAGATGCATCAATCGCCCCCCGAAGTGAGCCGTGGCGTAGGCGTAGCCGACCACCGCGCCATCGAGTTCGGCAACCACAAAGTAGGGCCCCTCCTCGATCGCCGGGCCGAGAATGGTGTCGTCCTTGGTCCATTGCGGCTCGAAGCACACCTGATCGAGGCGCAGAACGGTGGGCAGATCCTCTCTGGTGGCGGGCCGGATGTGTACGGCAGCGTTGCCTGTGCTGGGAATAGTAAAACGCTGCTTTTCGTACACCAGCACATCAGTATCGTGATGATAGCCGATGGCCCGCAGCGTGGGCAGGAGCCAGTGTTCGATGTTGCCGTCACCACCGAAGTACACCTGACGCACACCCGCTGCCTTCAAGCTGGCATGCAACGCGCCCATAAGGGCGGTGATCCCGGCACTACTCTCCGCCCCTTCGGTAAAAGCCACCGCGCGCAGCCAGCACGTCTCGTTGCTCGATCTGCTGATCAGTGCTACCGCCCGTAATTCGCCCGCGGCTTCGAGCGCCACCCCCAGACCCTCGGCGAGCAGGATCTCCAGGTCGTTGCCGCTCAGCAGGCTGAAACGGCGACTGCCGTCACGGAGCAGGCGCGAAACGGCGTGCAGATCCCCGCTGGTGACGTTGCGCGGCCTGGCGCGGCTGATGTCGAAACTTTTGCGAAAGAGCCACATACTGGCCAACTGTGTGCGCGACGCTGTTCAGGCCACGGCGTTCTCATTGTACACTACTATTCGCTTTCAGAGGTGACCATGCCCGTCCCCAGAGCTGGCGCAAAGTTCGCCCTATGGTGGGGTGGCGCGGCGACGCAGCCGCCACAGGAAACTGATGTGAACATAGCCCGCGCGGGAGGGTTTGGGAGGGCTTTGCCCTCCCAGGAAAACAACCTGCCAGCGGGGAGGGTTTGGAAGGGTGAAACCCTCCCAGGAAAAAACACTTGCATCTTGTCATTGCGCGCGCAGAGGGAAAACCCGGCTTCCCCGCTGTGCGCCTCTGGATGAGGTCAGCCATGTACACCTACCTCTCAACCCAGTGGCGACGCTTGTTTGGCCTCAACGTCTCGGTGATCGAACCGAATCTCCTGGTGGGCGGCGAGTTTCGCCCTGACCAGTGGCCGCAGTTGCGCGCCATGGGCGTGCGCGCCGTGCTCAGCATGCAGGCCGAGCGTGAGGACCGCTTCGCCGGAGGGGCGCCCGACCGGGCGCTGCGGCTGGCGGTGCCGGATTTCACCCCGCCCACCCTTGAACAACTCGCCGATGGCATCGCCTTCATCAGCGCCGCCCATCAGGCCGGTTTGAGCGTCTTTATCCACTGCCACGCGGGGGTCGGGCGTGCCCCGCTGATGGCTGCGGCCTATCTCATGTACCAGCAGGCGCTCGACCACCGGACCGCCCTCGCGCGCATTCACGCCGCCCGCCCGATCATTGGCCTCAACCGGTCCCAGCTCAAGCGCCTGCGCGAGCTGGAAGCCATTCTGCGCCACGGCTGATGACCGATGGTATAATCGGGCGTTGTGGCGGAACAAGGATGACCCCTGAGACCAGCATAGAGATCCGGGAGTGGTTGCTGACCCTGGTGGCGACAGCGCTCCTGTTCGTCTTACCAGGGTGGGCGCTGCTCAGGCGCTGGGCCGGCGCGGCCCATTGCACCCTCATTGAGCAACTGATCCTGGGTCTTGGCGTTGGGATGGCCCTCTACCCCTGTTTGCTCCTGGTACTGGACCTCCTGGGCCTGCGGGTGGGGCCTGCCCTGGGCTGGGCGCTGCCGCTGCTGGCCCTGCCTCTCCTCCTGTGGAGCTATCGCCACCCGGTGGCGCGGCACCGGAGCGGGCCCACACCTGGCGACGCTTTCTGGTCCGGAATAGCGCTGCTCGTGACCATAGGCGCCGTTGCCAGCGTGCGCGGCCTGGCGGTACACGGGCTGGAGGTGCCACTGTGGGGCGACTCCGTGCATCACGCTATGATCGCCCAGTTGATTGTGGACCACCAGGGGTTGTTTCGTTCATGGGAGCCCTACGCCGCGCTCCAGACGTTTACGTACCATTTCGGTTTCCACGCCCACGTGGCCGCGATCGCCTGGATGACCGGTATAGCAACCCCGCGGGCTGTTGTGCTCACCGGCCAGATCGCCAACATCGCCGCCGTGCTGGCGCTCTATCCCCTGGCTGTGCAGTTGGGGCGGAGTCGCTGGGCCGGTGTCATCGCGCTGCTGCTGGTTGGCCTGCTCGCGCCGATGCCTATGCTGTACGTCCACTGGGGGCGCTACACTCAGCTTGCCGGGCAGGTGATGCTGCCAGTGGCGGCCTATCTGGCCTGGCGTTTCCTGGAAGCGCCGCGACGCCACTGGAGCCTGCTGCTGATCGCATCGGTGACCTTTGCCGGCATGGTGCTCACCCACTACCGGATCGCCATCTTTGCCCTGTGTTTCTTTCCCGCGGTCGGGCTGGTGTGCGCTCAAGGTTCCTGGCGCGAGTGGGGCGTGCGTCTCGGCCTGCTGGCCCTGTTGAGCGGGATGCTGGCAGCGCCGTGGTTGGTGCGCATCCTGGGCGGCCAGCTCCTGATCGTGCTTGGTGCAATCGTCGTGGCCTCGGCCACGCGCGGCGCCGCGGCGCCAGGGGTCGACTCGCTGAATGTGATGGGGGGCCCGTTGTTCTTCATGCCCGCGCCAGTGTGGTACGCCCTGCCGGTGGCACTGCTCTGGGCAGTGTGGCGTCGGAAACGCGCGCTGCTGGCGATCGCGCTCTGGTGGTTGCTGGTCCTCCTGCTGGTCAATCCCCAGGTCCTTGGCCTGCCCGGCGCCGGCACGCTCACCAACTTTGCCTGGTTGATCGCCGCCTATATACCTGCGGGCCTGATCATCGGGGCGACGGCGGGAGGGCTGCTCAAGCATACCAACCGCCCGGCTTATCTGGCAGCGCTTACCCTGGTCACCGCCGGGCTGGCCTGGTGGGGGGGCGGCCAGCGCCTCCAGCAGATTGACCTCGCCACTACCGCCATGGTCGAGCCAGCGGACCTGCGGGCCTTTGACTGGATCCTCCGCTCAACTCCCGCCGATGCGCACTTTCTGGTCAATGGCTTCTTCCCCAATCCGGGAGTGGTAGTGGGTTCCGATGGCGGATGGTGGCTCCCGCTGCTGGCCCGCCGCCAGACGACCCTGCCGCCGATCCTCTACATTGCCGAACAAGGCCCGCGCCCCGATTATCGCCTGTGGGTGAATGCGCTGTATACCTCCCTTCACGATCTTGGCATTACGCATCCCCAGACGCTCGCCATGCTGCGCGAGCGCAGGGTGACCCATGTATACCTGGGGCAACGCGGCGGCAGGGTGGGCTACAGCGCTGGCGCCCAGATTATTGCCCCCGAGACCCTGCTGGGTGACCCCGCGTTTCGCCTGGTGTACCACGAGGATCAGGTGTGGATCTTTGCCATCCAACCAGAAGGAAAGGACAACGGCGGCCTATGAACCTGTCGAGAAAGGTCCGGCCAACCCGTGGCGGCGGTCTCCTGGAGCCGTTGCTCGCCCGGATGCGCGCCCGCAAAGCCAACCAGTTGATCCCGCCGCAGTTGCGTGACGGGCGTATCCTCGACATTGGCTGTGGCTCGTTTCCCTATTTCCTTTCACACACCTTCTTTCGCGAAAAGTTTGCCCTCGATCGCGTCAATCCGCAGGGTGAAATTGCCGGCGATATTCACTGGCATAATAGTGATCTGAACCAGGACACAGAATTACCGTTTCCGGATCGATTTTTTAGCATTGTAACCATGCTCGCCGTGGTGGAGCATCTGGATCCTGAGAAGCTCGAGAGCCTGTTAACGGAAATCTACCGCATTCTGGTTCCCGGTGGCGCTCTGATTATCACCACGCCCGCGGCCTGGTCCGACGGTTTGCTACGGGTGATGGCCCGTATCAACCTGGTAAGCCGTGAAGAGATCGAGGAGCACGCCTACGCTTATACCCTGCCGATCCTGGGCTGGTACTTTGGGCGCGCGGGCTTTCCACGCACCCTGATGCGGTTCGGCTACTTCGAATTGGGGTTGAACATGTGGGCAACGGCGACTCGTCCGGTGTGATGCATACCTGGTCTGAAAATCGCCCATGTATGGGAGGGCGCAGCCCCCGGGAACAACCCGCCAGTGGGGAGGATGTGGGAGGGGGAAGCCCTCCCAGGAGAATCTCTTTTCATTCCTGCAGGATGCGGCGCAGCCGCAAGGGCGTCCGCCCCCTGGTCGTGACATCGTCGCGCCGGCACCCGAGGGCTACCATGGGGCATCCGTGGTGGCCTACGGATACCCCGATACAATCTTCTCCAGATTCACGGTTTGTCCTGCCTCGACCGTGATGACCACGTCTTTCTCGGTATCGCTCCCAAACCGGGTCAGGTACTGGCTGGTGGGCGCCTGCACCACCACCCCATAGCGGCCCGGCGGCACATCGGCGAAGAAGAAGCCGCCTTCGGCATCCGGGATGGTGCTCCGATCCCGTAGGGGATCGAGGGCCACCGCGCTCATATCAGGATTGTCGGTAGTCTGTACCGGCGATAGATAGATGATTACGCCCTCGACGAGCGGTTCGTCGGTCTGAGCGTTGTATAACCTGCCATGCACCACACCCGTGCCGCTCGACGACGTAGGGATTGGCGCCGGCGTAGGTGGCGGGGCAGAGGCGACCGTTGCGGTCGGGTTTCCCGCCGGACCGGGATAGGGTACGTACTCGGTCGAAGGGTAGGGGTAGGCTGCCTGGGCGCCGGGAGTTCCAGACGGTTCGGGGGTTCCTCCGCCCGGCAGTGAAGCACCTGTTGCAGGAACGGGGGTGGCGCCTGGCGGCTCGGTCGTTGGTTGAGTTGCGGACTGACCGCCGCACCCTCCCAGGATCGCGAGCAGCACCAGCAGCGCACTGAGTAACCAGTATGGTTTCGTGTGCATAAACGGTTTGCGCTGGTACAAAGGTAAGGTGTGAAGGAACGCCGTGTCCCTTCACACCTTCCATCAAGCAGGGGCCTGGTGAAATCAGGTTCCCTGTCAATTACTTAGAAGTTGATCCCGTTGTA
>JBDNDG010000322.1:0-5403 GCA_046719255.1 Chloroflexaceae bacterium | reverse complement strand
GATCCTGCCGCCCTTCCAGGTCGGCGAGATCTGCGTCAAAGGCCCCGCGGTGACAAAGACGTACATCAACCGCCCCGATGCCACCGCGCGGGCCAAGATCGCCGACAGCGACGGCGTGTGGCACCGCATGGGCGACCTGGGCTACCTCGACGAGGCGGGCCGGCTGTGGTTCTATGGCCGCAAGAGCCATCGCGTCGTGACGCCCTCGGAAACGCTGTTCACCGAGCCGGTGGAGCTGATCTTCAACCAGCACCCCGGCGTGGCCCGCAGCGCCCTGGTCGGCGTGGGGACGATGGGGACGCAGCGCCCGGTTGTGGTTATCGAACCGCGCGACCGGCGCGTGCTGCGCGACCCCGCCGCCCGCGCGCAGCTCCTCAGCGAACTGCGCGCCCTGGGCGCGCGCTACCCGATGACCGCGGGCATTGCCACCTTCCTGGTGCACCCGTCCTTCCCGGTGGACATTCGGCACAATGCTAAAATCTTCCGCGAGCAACTGGCCGGCTGGGCCGCCCGCCAGATCGGGTCGCAAGCCCACCTGATGTGAACATAGCCCGTGCGCGGGAGGGTTTGGGAGGGCGCAGCCCTCCCGGGAAAACAACCCGCCAGCGGGGAGGGTTTGGGAGGGCGCAGCCGTCCCGAGAACAACTATGTTCATTCTGGTGTTGTGCGGCGCAGCCGCATGGACGGCTGATGTGAAAAGATGGGGAAACCAGGGTTCCCCATGCCCCTGCCTGGAGGGGCGCGAGGCGCACCCACCAGGAGCTAGGGGGTGAGGTACTCGGGGTTCCCCGTGCATCTGCCTGAGGAGAAGGTTTGGGAGGGCTGTGCTCTCCCAGGCCCTCCCCGGCCGGGTGAGGGAACCAGGCTTCTCCCCCCGGCGGGGGAGGCTGGGAGGGGGACGGAACGCTTCAAACCCTCCCCACCGGAGCTTTCAGGGATAGCGTTTTTTGCAGAGCGCATCAGGAAGCCATGGCTGCCGCGAGTCCTCACCCCCCAGCCGTGATTGGGAGAAGGGGGGGCCACATGGGGCGTCCCAACGCCCGCTCCCGATCAGGGAGGGTGGCCGGGGGGGGGGTGAGGAGGAGAAGCCGTGGCCCAAAAAACTCTACCTGTGAAAGCCCTACCGGAGGGGGCATAGGGAAACCCGGTTTCCCCATCTTCTTCCATCAGGCACTTGATAACTATGCTAACCCTGGTCACCGGTGGAAACGGCTTTATTGGACGGGCGATCGTCGAACAACTCCTCGCCCGTGGCGACCGTGTGCGGGTCATCGGGCGGCACGACTACCCCGAACTGGCCGCCCGGGGCGTCGAGTGTCTGCGCGCCAATCTTGCCGCGCCCGATGCCAACGCCGTGCTGGCCACCGCCCTGCGCGGGGTCGAGCTGGTCTTTCACGTCGCGGCGAAGGCGGGCGTATGGGGGCCGTTCGACGAATACTACCGCAACAACGTCACCGCCACGCAGCGGGTGGTGCGGGCAGCAGAACGGGCCGGCGTGCCGAAGCTGGTCTTCACCTCCTCACCCTCGGTGGTCTTCGGCGAAGAGGACGTGGAAGGCGCCGACGAGTCCCGGCCCTATCCCGAGCGCTACCTGAGCCACTACCAGCACACCAAGGCCCTGGCCGAGCGCTTCGTGCTGGCGCGCGAGGCCATCGCCACCACGGCCATCCGCCCGCCGCTGGTCTGGGGGCCGGGCGATCCGCACCTCTTCCCACGCATTCTGGCGCGGGCGCGCGCCGGTCGGCTCGTGCAGATCGGCGATGGAACCAATAAGGTTGACATAACCTATGTAGAGAACTGCGCCGAGGCCCACCTGCTGGCCGGCGACCGGCTTGGCGAGCATTCACCTTTGCGCGGTCGGGCCTACTTCATCGGCCAGGAGCAGCCGGTCAACCTCTGGGCCTTCATCAACGAGGTGGTCACGCGGGCGGGGTACCGGCCGGTGCGGCGCAAGATCTCCCTCAAACGCGCCATCCAGATCGCCACCCTGTTTGAGCGGACCTACGAACTGCTCGGTATCCCGGCTGAACCGCCTCTGACGCGGCTCACCGCGGTGCAACTGGCCCGTTCGCGCTGGTTCGACCTGAGCGCTGCCCGGTGCGACCTGGGCTATGGCCCGCGCATCAGCACCGAGGAGGGCCTGCGGCGCACCCTGGCAGCGCTGGGCGGAGGATCGGGGAAACCCCGTTTCCCCATCCTCTGACAGGATGAAGACACGTTTTTCCTGGGAGGGCGCAGCCTGCTCACATCCTGCCGGTGGGGAGGGCGTGCCGTCCCCACCAGCAGGGGTATGGGGAAACCAGGTTTCCCCATATGTTCACCTCAGCCGGAGCTAGAGACCGGCCGTGCAGCAACGGTCGTGTTGATATGAAGCCCCAGGACACCGAAGAGATACGCTGTTGTCCAGTAGAGGGCCGGAAACAGCACCAGAGGCACAGCAATGCTGCCGATAAATGTGCTGATCAGCGCGCCGCTGAGCAGGCCAAAGACCGTGGCTGCCAGGAACTCGAAGATGAACACGGTCATCACAGCGGTAAAGGTGGTGCCAGCGATGCGGATGTTGGTGAACAGATCGAAGAACGTACTCACCTTTCCCGTCACTGCATAACGCACCATCGCCACTCGGTACAGCGGGTAGGTGCCCAGCCAGTAGACAATCGGGAGAACCACCGAGACCAGTGCAGCAAGGCCCAGATCGGCGAGTACAGTACCAAAGCTGACCGCGTCACCGGCGAGGGTTCGGAAGAGCCAGAAGAGCACCGTCAGACCGGCCTCGATTGGCTTGAAGCCGAAGAGAGCCAGCAGGAGGATCTGGGGCAGCAGGTAGACCCCGGTCATCGCCCAGAGGATCAACCCATCGGCGAAGAAGCGCCCGAAGTCACGCAGGTCGGGCAAGGGTTGGGGCTCATTGCGCGACATACGTCGCACCACATCCAGACGCCAGCCACGCATAATGATGAAGTTGAACACCGGCACGAAATGAACGAGAGGCAACCACCACATGCGCTCGGGCCAGTCGGGACGCCGAAATGGCCAGACCATGGCCTGCATATAGTCAGGGCGTTCTAGATCCACAGGGGCGATCGACTCGACCGGCGTGCGGACGCCAGGCTGCATTGTAACTGTAGTTGTTGATGAGGATGGGACAGGGGACGGAGTGTGCTCCGCGCTGATGAGTGGTTTGCCGCAATCTGCACAGAAACGATTTCCCGGCTGGCTCAAAGTTCCACAAGACTGGCAACTCGTTGTCGAACTGCTACCCAACGATGGTGGGGTGATCTCCATCGCCCTTTACACTCCTCTCAAGAAGGTTGTGATGGTGAGAAGGCTAGCGGTTGATCTTTTTTGGCGAGCCTCCTGCGGTTCTGGCGGTGCCGAAACCTCGGTGCATGACGAGAGATGCTTCAAATGCTACTCGCTGTTCGTAGATCTCCTTTGTTAGTTGGTTTCTGAGGGGGTGCGAGGGCTACACATTCCTGCGAACCTTGCCGAAACTTCGTCGCAGGGACGAGCGCATAGTATCAGATCGGTTTTCGTTGTGCAAGACCTCAGGAGGTTGAGATTTTATATGATGACAAAACTGTAACTCGCTGTGTACAAACGAATTCTGGATTTGCTGTTTTGCGGATGGCGGATGATCGATTGTTTATCGTTTTTTGTAATCAGGTAGAATCGTGCTGCATGCGGTACAACACCAGGATCACCGACGACGCACAGGGGTTCTCGATGTTTCAGATGCGGATTGCCCGTGTTGATGCCATCCCGCTCCTGTTTGCCTGGACGCAGCGCGTGGATGATGCCGTCAGCCGGTGATGACGTGACCCGGGTGGAATGACGGCTGATGGCATGGAACACCGCCGATGCCCGGCGCCAGCGGGCCAGGTATGACACCCCCGCCCGCGATCCCGCCAGTTGCTCCTGCCAGAGCCGAAGACCGCTTGCTTCGGCCCTATCTGTGCGGTTCTGGTCAGGCCGGCGCATTCGCGCTACGGGGCGCGCGACCGCGGGACTGCCCGGCTGGCAAATGCTTCGGCTCTCCAATTGATGGTATACTCTTCAGGGTGTGAGGTACATCTGCGTTAGACGAGAGAGCTATGCGCGCCAACGATACGATCATCGCCGCGGAACAGCGCTACACCTCCGGTCTCTACCCCAAGCGCCCGGTGGCAATTGTGCGCGGCGAGGGGGCGCGCCTCTTCGATGCCGATGGGCGCGTGTACATTGATTGCGTCGGCGGGCAGGGCGCGGCCAACCTCGGCCATAGCCACCCCGCGGTGGTGGCGGCAGTGCAGGCTCAGGCCGCCACCCTGATGAGTTGCCCCGAGATTTTCTACAACGACCAGCGCGCCGCCTACATGAGCGAACTGGCCGCCGCGCTGCCCTTCCCCGCGCGGATCTTTCTCTGCAACAGTGGCGCCGAGGCGGTAGAGGCCGGCCTGAAGTTTGCCCGCCTGCTCAGTGGGCGTCGCAAGATCGTCGCCACGATGCGTGGCTTCCACGGGCGCACCATGGGCGCCCTGAGCGCCACCTGGGAGCCGAAGTATCGCGAACCCTTCGCGCCCCTCGTGCCCGAGTTCGTCCACGTGCCCTTCGGTGATGTTGAGGCTCTGGCCGCTGCCGCTGGCGCGGATACGGCTGCCGTGATCCTCGAGCCGGTGCAGGGCGAAGGCGGGGTTCGCCCGGCGCCGCCCGGCTACCTGGAGGCCGTCCGGCGCATCTGCGACGAATGCGGCGCCCTGCTCCTGGTTGATGAGGTGCAGACGGGTTTTGGCCGGACCGGGCGGCTCTTTGCGATTGAACATAGCGACGTGGCCCCCGATGCCTTGCTGCTCGCCAAGAGCATTGCCGCCGGCTTGCCGATGGGGGCGGTGGCCCTGCACGAGCGTCACGGGCCGCTCCCCGGTGGGGCCCACGGCTCGACGTTTGGCGGTAATCCCCTGCTCTGTGCCGCGGCGCGGGCGGCCCTGCGCGTCTGCCTCGAGGAGGATCTGCCCCGGCAGGCCGCCGAGAAGGGCGCCTGGCTCATCGAGCGCCTGCGCGCCCTGCGCCTGCCCGCCGTGCGTGAGGTGCGCGGCCTGGGCCTGCTGGTTGGCCTGGAGTTGCGCAGTCGCGCGCAACCGTACCTGCAAGCCCTCCTTGAACGCGGCGTGCTGGCTCTGCCCGCCGGCCCGAATGTGCTGCGCCTCCTGCCCCCCCTGGTGATTTCGTATGACGATCTTGACATCGTTGTCGCAACGATTGCCGGGGTGGTGCGGTAGAATCGCTCGAGCGCAACCGGCCGTTGCGGGGAGAAGGCGAGGGAACTATGGTTCCCTGATGTGAACATTCGGGGAAACCGGGTTGCCCCATGTCCCTAGCTGCGGGGAGGGTTTGCGGCGTTCTGCCCGCCTCCCAGCCTCCCCC
>JBDNDG010000321.1:0-5409 GCA_046719255.1 Chloroflexaceae bacterium | reverse complement strand
TCCCCACCGGCAGGTTGTTTCCCGGGGGGGGCTGTGCCCGCCCGGACTCTCCCTGCCGGGAGACGAAGTATGGTTTGTCGCCTGCCACCGTGTGCGATGACGGCCCGAGCTTCTCGACAATTGCACAAATTGTAGCAAAAGGAAGCGCGGATCTGAATACTTCTACGACAAGTTTACAAGATCGTAAACTCAGCTATCCTCCCGGCACGCGACAACTCCTCACAACCCGGTTGCTGGCCCGCCGACGCTTGAAGGGGCATGGGGAAACCGGGTTTCTCCATGCCCCTTCAAGCGTTTTTCATTGAGGAGCGCGCCAGGCACACGCTCCCGGATGCGGGCAGAAACAGGCCTGCGAGCGGCCTACCCGGCCACATCCACCACCGGCGTCGCTTCGGCAGGACCCGGCATCGGCTCCTCGCCCTGGAGCAGGGCAGGATGCGCATCATCGGCCGTCATAGTCCCGAGGACCAGCGTTTTCTGGGGCGTGCCGCTGACCGTGCGTCCGCCTTCGAGGGCGACCCAGGCCGACCAGCCGCTGCCCAGGCCAACCTGGCCGGTGTAATACGCCACGTCGGCGGTGCCCTGCACCAGCACCACTCCGCGGCCGTCGTTCTGATAGGCGGTAGCGGGATTGTTGGTGAGATAGCCGCCGTGCGAGCGCCACTCAATGAAGTTCCGGTTGGGGCCGGCTTGCTGGATCTGATAGAGGGCGCCGTTGGCGCCACGCACGAAGACACCGATGCGGCCGTCGGCGTACTGGTGCACGGCAGGGTTACTCGTCAGGTGGCCGCCCAGGCGCACCCACTCGCCGTAGGATCCACCTGGCTCGACCATGGACGTGACGTACAGTGCGTAGTCGGTACCGCGGCCAAAGATGGCCATACGCCCATCGGCGTGGTACCCCAGGCTCATATAGCTGGTCACGGTGCCGCCAAGGTTGACCCAGTTGGAGCTGAACCCGGAGGCGCCCTCACGGAGCATGAAGACGTTGCTCTGCGTGCCGCGAACAACAATCTCCATGCGATTATCGCGGTGCAGGCCGATCACCGGGGCGCTGGTAATGTGGCCCCCCAGATTGATCCAGTTGCTGAACGTTCCGGACGACTTATCCTGGATCATGTAGAACAGACGGTTCTGAGTGCCTCGAACGAAGACGGCAACCCGGCCATCGCGAACGGCGCGAGCCACGGGCTCATCGAAGATTTCGCCGCCGATCCGCACCCAGTCATGCCATCCGCTGTTGGGCGCCTTCTGGGCGATCATATACAGGGCATTGTCGGTACCCCGGGCGAAGACCATCAACCGCCCATCGGCATTACGCACTGCCGAGGGGTTACTGGTAAGAACCCCCCCCAGGCGTGACCAGGTCCCCCAGGCCCCGCCGGGGCTGGTTTGCCAGATATGGTAGAGCGCATTATCACTGCCGCGAGCGAAGACCTCCAGTCGCCCGTCAGCATTGTTTGCCGCGGTAAACTTGATATTCGTAGCCAGTGGACCTGCCATTACGCTTTCTCCTTCTACGTTGTCTGTCGCACGACCTGCCCTGCGCCCTTGCCTGTGGGAGAGGCAGTTTCAGGAGGGAAAGGGCGCCTCATCGCTTCCTCGATGAGAGTATAGGTACCGGATAGAAGGGCGTCTATCAGTATTTGGACCGAGAAAAGGTGGAGGTGGGGAAACCCGGTTTCCTTGAAAGGGTTTTCACCGGGGCCGGGATGGGCTGGCTGATGGGGGGAGCTTCGCCAACGAAGGGGAAACGAAGAGACGAATGCGAAAGGTGTGCCTGACTGTTCCAGGGATGCGTGCCAGCCCGGTGGCCGCGCGCGCCCGAGCGCCATGATCTGCGCACGCCGTGAACACGATAGTCGCGTGATACCCTTTGGAACCTGGTTTCCCCGATGTTCATAACAGAGACTCTCCAGGGAGGGATGCGCCCGCCCGAACCCTCCCGGGCACGAGCTATTTTCACGGCGGTGGTGCTACAATACGAGTATGGCGCTCCAATCATCAGGTTCCCCATCGACGCCGGGCGGCGCGCCAGCGCCGGCCACGGTGCTCCGCTTTCCGCCGGGCTTTCTGTGGGGCGCGGCAACTTCGGCCTTTCAGATCGAGGGCAATACGAACGCCGACGGGCGCGGCGAGAGCATCTGGGATCGCTTCTGCCGGTTGCCGGGGCGTGTGGCGGGCGGCGGCACTGGTGAGCCTGCCTGCGACCATTATCGTCGCTGGCGCGAAGACGTGGCGCTGATGGCGCGCCTGGGGTTGGGGGCCTACCGCTTCAGCGTGGCCTGGCCGCGCATCTTTCCCAATGGGGGCGCGCCGCTCAACCAGAAGGGGCTCGACTTCTACCGGCGGCTGGTGGCGGCCCTGCGTGAGCATGGTATCGTGCCGATGATCACCCTGTACCACTGGGATCTGCCACAGGCCCTGCAGGAGCGGGGCGGGTGGGCCGCGCGCGATACGGCGCTGCGCTTCGCCGAGTACGCGGCGCTACTCTTCGACCGGCTCGGCAACGAGGTTCCCCTCTGGGCGACGATCAACGAGCCGATGCTGATTACCTACGCTGGCTATGCCGGGCGCACCAAGGCGCCCGGTGTCGGGCGGCCCTGGCAGACCCTCGCCGTGGCTCACCACCTGCTCCTGGCCCACGGACTCGCGGTGCGGGCCTTTCGGCAGATTGTCGGCCAGAGGGCAGATGATCGGCTCGCGCCGGGTATCGGCATAGTGCTCAACCTGCGTCCCTGCCACCCGGCTTCGCCCTCCCCACGCGACGTGCGCGCTGCACGACTTCTCGACACGCTCACTCACCGGCTGTTTCTGGAGCCCCTGTTTCGTGGGCAGTACCCCGAAGCTGCGCTACGCTTCTTCCGCCGGCGCTTTGTGCCCCTCCCCGCCGCGCCTGGCGATATGGCGATCATCGCCGAACCGGCGGACTTTCTGGGGATCAATGTGTATGTGCGTGTGATGACGAAGAGCGATCTGCTTATGGGTGCGAGACAAGTGCCGGGTCCGGGGCCAAAGACGGCCATGGGTTGGGAGATCTACCCGCCGTGCATCGGCGAGGCGCTGGCTCTGGCCCGCGAGTACACCTCGTTGCCGCTCTA
The DNA here is from genome assembly GCA_046719255.1 of Chloroflexaceae bacterium. Classification (GTDB taxonomy): domain Bacteria; phylum Chloroflexota; class Chloroflexia; order Chloroflexales; family Chloroflexaceae; genus JACAEO01. The sequence goes on along the minus strand of JBDNDG010000321.1, from coordinate 2,308 downwards.
CCTGACTGAGAACGGCGCAGCCTTCACTGACCGCCCCGGTCCCGATGGAACGATTGATGACCAGGAGCGGATTGCCTACCTGCGGGCGCACCTGGCCGAGGCGCACCGGGCAATCGCGGCGGGGGCCGACCTGCGGGGCTACTTCGTCTGGTCGTTGCTGGACAACTTCGAGTGGGAGGATGGCTACGGCCCGCGTTTCGGTCTGATTCACGTTGATTACGCAACCCAGGCGCGCCAACCCAGGGCCTCGGCGCACTGGTACGCCGGGGTGATTGCACAGCACGGCGTGCCGATGGAGTGAGCGAGTTATGCCGATCGTTTTCGTGCATGGAGCGGGAACCCGCGAATACTACCAGAAGTATCATGTCGACCACGAACACGTGCGCTCGCATCTGCGGCACTACGTTGCGCCAGCAATTGCGCCTGACCCGGAGCGGGTGGCGATCATCACCGCGTACTGGGGTGACATCGGTGCCGAGTTGCGCTGGGAGGGCGAGAGTATGCCACCAACGCCCCCGCCGCTGTTCTGGCGCGATCACCCGTTGCAGAAGTTACTGGTTGTCGGGCGCAAGCGTCACATTGCCCGGGAGCTGGGGTTACGCTTCTCGGCCACGTTCGGCTACTACGTGGGGCGTGTGCTGGCCATGCTGGGCCGGCCCCAGGCCCGCTTGAGCGCGATGTTTATGGGTGATGCGCTGTACTACTTTGCTCACCGTGGCCGGGCGCCCAACCCGGGCGTTATCCCGGCGCGGGTGCTGGAGGCGCTGCGCAGGGCCCGCGCCGAGCAACTGGCCCGTGGCGGCGAGCCGCTGGTGGCCTTTACCCACAGCCTGGGGGGCACGATCTTCTACGATGTGGTGACGCACTTTCTTCCAGCCACCCCGGGGTGCGAAGATATCCGCGTAGACTTCTGGGCCTCGCTCTCGTCGCAGATCGGGATGTTCGAGGAGATGAAGCTGTTTCTGGCCAGCGATCCGATCTACGGCAAAGGCAAGGCTGCCCCCTTCCCCGACCGGCGCTTTCTTGGCTACTGGTGGAACGTGTGGGACCCGCACGACTTTTTGAGCTTCAGCGTGCGCGGGGTGATTGACGGTGTGGACGACGAGTTTTTCGACAGCGGCTTGTCGGTGACGGCGGCGCACCTGGCCTGTCTGCGTATCTCGTCGTTCTACGCGGTGTTTGGCCACAAGGTGGCGACGGTGCTGGGTACCTCGATTGCCCCACGCCGCATCCTCAACTTTACCCGCCGACGCCCGGTAGCGGAGACGTAGCCCTGTGCCCCAGGTCGGCCAGAACCCGCGCGGCGATGTCGTAGGCGGCGCGCGGGCGCCCGATCTCGCGGGCCTGGGCGCGCATGAGTTCGAGCCAGGCGGGCCGGGCCAGCACTGCCCGCACCGCCCGCGGCACCAGTTCGGGCACCCGGATCTGGATGCCGGCCCCTGAGCCGGACACCACATCGGCGTTCCACTCCTCCTGTCCGGGAATGGGATCAATGACGATCATCGGGGTGCCTCGCGCCAGCACTTCGCTGGTCATCAGGCCCCCCGGCTTGGAGATCACGAGGTCGCTGGCGGCAACGAGATCGTCCATGTAGTCAATGAATTCAAGCTTGCGCAGCTCTACCAGCGGGCCGCGCTCCAGATCGCTGAGCGCCTGGTTGAGGTACTGGTTGCGTCCGGCCACGGTTACCACGGTGGCGGGCTGGTCGCCCTTCAGCAGTTGGGCGACCATGTGGCGTACCCGTTCGGGCGCAACGCCGCTGCCGATGATGGTGATCAGCGGCAGCTCCAGGGGCAGGTCGTAGCGCTGGCGCAACGCTGCGCGATCCTTTGGCTCGGCCAGTTCCAGCCTCACCGGTATGCCGGTGACAACGACCCGCGCCGGATCGATACCCCGGGCCAGCAGAACGTCGCGGGTCAATTCGCTGGCCACAAAGTAGGCCGCCACTCCCTCGCGCAGCCAGCTACTCTGGACCGAGAAGTCGGTAATTACGGCGTATTCAGGAATGCCAGCGCGCTCGCCGTAGTCTTGCAGGACGTGCAGGGGCCACTGCATGGTGCAGATGATCGCATCGGGCCGCAGTTCCTCGACGCGCCGCTCGAAGCGTTTGAGAAAGGGCTGGCCCATTGTCTTGAGCACCGTATTCGCCCGCAGGGCGTCCTCGGTGTCGTCGAAGTGCAGCCGTGAGTGAACCATCGTATACAGCGGCTGGAGGCGGGTGGACAGTTCGTTGTAGGCCGAGGTAATGACCTTGCGCGCCATGTCGTTGACGTGGTCGAAGACATCCTCGACCACGACGGTGACGCCG
>JBDNDG010000320.1:0-5429 GCA_046719255.1 Chloroflexaceae bacterium | reverse complement strand
GGCGTGGCCGTGGCAAAGGTGACCCACTGGTGGGCGGCGCGCAGCGCCTGGTTGAGCCACACCGGCCCTACGGCGTAGCCGATCTTCCATCCTGTGACGCTGAAGGTCTTGCCGGTAGAGTTGATCGTCAGCGTGCGCTCCCACATGCCGGGCAGGGTGGCGATCGGCAGGTGGCTGGCGCCGTCGAAGACGAGCTGGTCGTACACCTCGTCGGTGACGACCAGCACGTTGTGTTCGATGCACAGGGCGGCGATCAGCTCCAGTTCGGCGCGGCTGAAGACCTTGCCGGTCGGGTTGTGGGGCGTGTTCAGCAGCAGCAGGCGCGTTCGAGGGCCAAAGGCGGCGCGCAGTTCATCGGGGTCGAAGCGCCACCCGGTGGAGCCGGGCGCCGGGGGGTGCAGGCGCACCAGGCGCGGCACCCCGCCCGCCATGGTAATATCGGGCACATAGGCGTCGTAGAACGGCTCAAAGACAATCGCCTCGTCACCGGGGTCAATCAGGGCCTGCATAGCCGCGAACAGCGCCTCGGTCGCGCCGCTGGTGACCGTCACCTCGTGGGCCGGGTCAAGTTCGCGCCAGCCCTGGGCGCGCCAGGTTGCGGCAATGGCCTCGCGTAACCGCGGAAGGCCCTGATAGGGGGCGTACTGGTTCAGGTCGGCGGCGATGGCCGCGGCGGCGGCCTGTTTCACCCAGGCCGGCCCGGCGAAATCGGGGAAGCCCTGGCCCAGGTTCACCGCCCCGCACTCGAGGGCCAGGGCGCTGATTTCAGCGAAAATCGACGTGCCGAAGCCGCTGACGCGAGCGGCGGCGCGAACATGGGTCATCGCAAGCTCCTGCGGCGCTGTCTCTGCAGACAATCAGGCGCCCTGTATGGTACCACAGGCGCGGCCCGGTTGCCCCGCGCCCCGGTGACGGGGTGTGGCTCCGTGCCGTCACTTGACATGCTGCGGCAAAGCGCCGATGATTAATACCGAGTCGGAGCTGGCGATGCCGCATCGTGTCATGCTGAGCGAAGCGAAGCATCTCGGCGCCCTGATGCCGATAACCTTCCCTTCGCTCGGGCTACCACCATACGGGAGCGGTAGAGCGAATTGGTAGAACAGTGGCTGCGGGTAGCGCAGCGCGGGCCATGCCCTGCCGAGCATGGCCCGGAGGAGTGAGCGGGAACTCCGGCCTCCCCGCATCCCGTGCAAGGAGAGTGTGGACGGGCCTGGCCCTCCCACACTCTCCCCGCCAGGCAGGGCATAGGGAAACCCGGTTTCCCCACCCTCCCACCGGCCCGGGGGCGCGTGTCGCCCCTGCCGGCAGCGGCATGGCGAAACCCGGGTTCCCCTCAGTTCACATCAGGAGAAGGAGAGAAACGGACCATGCCAGACGAATCTGCCAACCTGGCCGCAGTGCTGGGCGATAATGCGTTCGACGGCTACAAGCTGCTGATGGATGCGGCCAAGCAGCGCGAGCCTATCACCGTGGCCGTGGCCCATCCCTGCGACGATGCTTCGCTTACCGCCGCGGTAGACGCCGCGCGGGAAGGGCTGATCAAGCCCGTCCTGGTCGGTCCACAGGCGAAGATCCGCGCCGTGGCCGAGCGTGAAGGGCTGGATCTGACGCCCTTTCCGATTGTGGATGCCGCCCACAGCCACGAAGCGGCGGCCAAAGCCGTGGCGCTGGTGCGGGCCGGCGAGGCCGAGGCGCTGATGAAGGGCAGTCTGCATACCGATGAACTGCTGGCCGAGGTGGTGAATAGTGCCACCGGGCTACGAACCGGGCGGCGCATCAGCCACTGCTTCGTGATGGACGTGCCCACCTACCCCAAGCCGCTGATCGTTACCGATGGGGCGGTGAACGTGGCTCCCGATCTGATGGCCAAGCGCGACATTGTGCAGAACGCCATGTGGAACCCGCCCTCGAAGGCGTGCAGAACGCCATTGATCTGGCGCTGGCCCTCAATATCCCTGAGCCGAAAGTCGCTATTCTGGCCGCAGTCGAAACCGTAAACCCGGCAATGCAGTCAACAATTGACGCTGCGGCGCTCTGCAAGATGGCCGACCGCGGGCAAATCACCGGCGGCATCCTCGATGGTCCCCTGGCCTTTGATAACGCGATCAGCGTGGAAGCCGCCCGGGCCAAGGGCATCCGCTCGCCGGTGGCCGGGCAGGCCGATATTCTGGTGGTGCCGGATCTGGAAGCGGGCAATATTCTGGCCAAACAACTGACGTTTCTTACCCGGGCCGAAGCCGCAGGCATCGTCCTGGGTGCCCGCGTGCCGGTCATCCTTACCAGCCGCGCCGATAGCGTCCGCGCCCGCCTGGCCTCGTGCGCCCTCGCCGTGCTGCTGGTTCACGCTCGTAAGAGCGCCCAGACCGCCGCGGCAGCGTAAGGCATGGTTCAAACCAGCTCGACCGTTTGCAGTGATCGTAATACCGGCTGATGGTCTGTGAAAGCCACATCCGCTCCAGCCCGCGAAGGCGGGCGAGTAGCGGATAGCGGATGATGTGTTCAAAGACCGTCAGCCGGTGCATCCACCCATCAGGCAGCTCAAACCGGCCCACGAGCCGTCAGGCTGAAATGGCCGATGTGGAGCAACTGGCAAGCAGAAACGCTCGGGTCTGAACTATGCCCTACTTCCGAGAGGAGGCTCCAGGTGACCAAAGCAATCCTCGTGCTGAACGCCGGGTCGTCGAGTATCAAGTTCACAGTGTACGATTGCGCCACCGACACTGCCCACGTCACGGTTCGCTTCAAGGGTCAGATCGAAGGAATCGGCACCCGGCCCCGCTTCACGGTTGAGGATCGGACCGGCGCGACCGTGCATGACGACGCCTGGGCCGTAAGCCCCGCCGGGCGCGGCCACGCCTACGCCCTGGAACGCCTGGCGGCGTATCTCGACCCCCGGTTGCCCGAGGATGGCCTGCTGGGGATCGGGCACCGCGTGGTCCACGGCGGCCCGCTCTTCAGCGCCCCCGTTGTGGTTGATGAGACGATCCTGGAAACCCTCAAAACGTTCGTGCCCCTGGCACCACTGCATCAACCCGCCAATCTGGCGGGCATCAGCGCAACGATGGAGTTTCTCCCCGGTGTGCCCAACGTGGCCTGCTTCGATACCGCCTTCCATCGCACCCACACCGGGGTCGTGGAGCGCTTCGCCCTGCCGGAGGAGTTCTACGCCGAGGGGGTGCGGCGCTACGGTTTCCACGGCCTCTCCTACGAGTATATCGCCCGGGCGCTACGCAGTATTGCCCCCGACATCGCCGACGGTCGCGTCGTGGTGGCTCACCTGGGTAACGGCGCCAGTATGTGCGCCATCCACCAGGGACGCAGCGTCGAAAGTACTATGGGCTTTACGGCGCTCGATGGGCTGCCCATGGGTACCCGCTGTGGGCAAATTGACCCGGGGGTACTGCTCTACCTGATGCAGGAAAAGGGTATGGACGCCAAACAGATCGAGGATCTGCTCTACAGGCGCTCCGGCCTCCTCGGTCTCTCGGGGATCAGCAATGATATGCGCACCCTCCTGGCCAGCAGCGACCCGCGCGCCGCGCTGGCGATTGATTACTTCGTCTACCGCATTATCCGCGAAACCGGCGCCCTGGCCTCCGCCCTGGGCGGCCTCGATGGCCTGGTCTTCACCGCGGGCATCGGCGAAAACAGCGCGCCGATCCGCGAGCGGGTCTGTCGCGGCCTGGTCTGGCTGGGCGTGCATCTCGATCCCGCTGCCAACGAGGCCCACGGGCCGCGCATCACCACCCCCGACAGCCGGGTATCGGTCTGGGTCATTCCCACCGACGAGGAACAGATGATCGCGCGCCATACCTTCACCGCGCTGCACGGGCGCTGAGGGGCTGCGCGTCTGCCCACTGTGGCGTGGGAGGAAAGCCAGGTTCTCCCACGCCACGCTTCGCGTGGGCATGGGGAACCCCGGTTTATCCACGCCCCAACCGTTGGTGGGGGCGCCTGGCACCCCGCCGGGCAGGGGCATGGGAAAACCCGGTTTCCCCGATGTGCATATCCAGGCGCCATTCGCGGGGCGCACAACGCCGGAATGAACACACGTGTTCCTGGGAGAGCTGCACCCTCCCAGAGCGGGCATGATCGGTGCGACTAGCCTCGTGGTTACGGCGCAGCGCGTTGCGCCCCTGATCCAGCCGTTTCTGGATGGCAACTGTGGGTGCATGGTTGTCCTCTTGACACATGCAATCCCCACTCTACGATCAAGCATGATGTAGATATCTGTTATCGGATAGCGTACCTGCTCTGTGTTGATCGGCTGAGCGGGGTGTTTTGTGTTGCCACGCGCAAGCATCAGGACGCTATGTCAGACGGTAGCGGAAGCCATCAATATGATTGAGAGAACACCGGTTGTCGGTCATCCGAAACAACAGATTATACGGTCGTAAAAGCAACTCTTGAGAAGAAAGAGACAGAATCCGTCTAAGATTCGAAAACGAGGGGCAAAGGCGGCTTTCGTATAAGCAATAGTCGGGCGGCTGAAAGTGCCATAATCGTCCAGGAAAACATAATGACAAAAACAAGATACCCCATCGCAACGTTCACAGGGCTGTTTATTGCGCTGGTTTTTCCATTCATCCTGGATTTGCTTCTGGGTAGGCGTTCTGACGATTTAGCCAACCCTGCGCGAGCCGGACTTTTTCTGATTGAAGAATGGATTCTTGCGCTTATTCTATTGGGAATCGTGCTTTTTTGGGAAAGGCAGCCGCTTGCATCAATCGGCATAAAGAGAATGTCGTGGCGTGATGTGATCTGGGCGATTGTGGCGTTTCTCGTCGGTGCAGTTTCTTTTGTTTTCACCGCACCTATCGTCAATGCACTCGGCCTGGGTACAACATCGGATAGCATAACACAATTGGCGCAGGTTCCGATTTCTTTACGCATAGGGATTGTCATCACGGCCGGGGTGACAGAAGAGATCCTCTTTCGCGGCTATCCGATTGAGCGTCTGAAGGATGTAACAGGTCGTCTTGCCTGGGGTGCCGTGATAGCGTACCTGGTGTTCGTGGTGTTGCACATTCCGTTCTGGGGAATTGGTGGGACCATCCAGATAGGGGTATGGAGTATCGTCGTGACCGTGCTGTACATCAAACGCAGGAATCTGTTCTCTTGTATGTTGATGCATATCTTGAATGACGCTTATGCTTTTCTTCTCCTGCCCATGTTTTTTGCGCAGTACTTGCAGTGATTTATCAAATCACCACTATTCACGTGTAAATCAAGTACTGGCCAGAGTGGCGTGATCATTGTGGACCGCGTGTACGTTCGCGAGTAAGGAGGTACACGTGATAAACGTGGTCAGACTTACGTGGGTGTTGTTGACGGTCTGGCTCCTGGCCGGCCTGGTCGCGGACTCCAGAGTGGACGGCCAGGTGAACCAGGACATATCCACCGCGATGACCTCCCGCGGCTGCCTGGGT
>JBDNDG010000032.1:0-19759 GCA_046719255.1 Chloroflexaceae bacterium | reverse complement strand
ATGGGGAAACCAGGTTTCCCCATCTGTTCACGTGAGCTCGCCCACCAGGCGCCGAAACTCCTCACCGCGATGGAACTCATTGCGGAACATACCGAAGCTAGCGCAGCCAGGCGAGAGGAGCACCGTATCGCCGGGCGCGGCGAGGGCGCGGGCCGCCCGAAGCGCCGCCGCGAAGTCGCTATGCGGCCCGCTGATGAGCGGCAGACCGGGGGCCGCGGCGCCAACCGCCTCGAGCAGGCGCGGCGTGGCGCTACCCTCCAGGAGCACCAGGGCCTTGACCCGCCGGGCAATGGCCGCGCCCAGGGCGGTGAATTCGAGGTTCTTATCGGCACCGCCAGCGATCAGCACCACCGGGGGGGGCACGGTCTCCAGTGCGGCAAGGGCAGCCGCCGGATTGGTGGCAGTGGTATCGTTCACATAGCGCACTCCGTCGAGTTCGCGCACCAGTTCCAGGCGGTGCTCGACGCCGCCAAAGCCCCGCAGCGCGGCGCGGAGCGACCCCGCATCCACCCCGAAGCCCCGCGCCAGAGCGGCGGCCATCATCGCATTGGCGAGATTATGGGCCCCCGGTAGCCGCACCTCGTCGCGTCTGAAGAGCAGCTCGCCCCCGGACGGCGAGGGCGGGCCAAAGGCCCCCAACGGGTCGTCCCAGATCACCCGCTCGTCGCGCAACACCACCGTCGCTGCCGGGCGCGCTGGCGGCTGGGGGTAGCGACCGGCCGCCCGCGACCATTCCGGGCCGGCGCAGACATGGATCAGCCGGCCCCCGTGGGCAGGAGGCGGAAAATACTCCACCGACCCATCATCGGCGCCATTCAGCGCCACCACCCCCCCTGCGGACTGGTGCCAGTAGATCTGCCGCTTGGCCGCTGCGTAGGACTCCATCGAGCCATGCCAGTTGAGATGGTCGGGCGAGAGATTGGTAATCAGCGCGTAGCGCGGGCTAAAGCCGGCAGCCCCGAGACGCTCGAGCTGAAAGCTCGACAGCTCCAGCACCACGGGCGTGGTCGCGCCGATACTGTCGAGGGCCGCCAGCGCCGAGACACGCATATTTCCGGCCACCACCGTGTCGGGGAAACGCTCGCGCAGCATCGCGCCAAGCAGCAAGGCCGTGGTCGTCTTGCCTTTGGTGCCGGTGACGCCCAGAATGAGACCGGGGCAGGCGCGGAAGAAGAGGGTCATCTCCGTCTCAACCGGCACCCCGGCGGCCCGGGCCAGCGCCAGCCAGGGCGAGTCGGGCCGAACCGCGGGATTGGCGACCACCAGATCGTGGGTGGTAAAATCCTCAGCGCGGTGCTCGCCGAGGGTACAGGCCACCGGGACGCCGGCCTTCGCGGCGGCGGCATGCAGAACGGCCAGGGGACCGGCCAGCGCCTCGGGCGAGGCCAGGTCGGTGACCGTAAGCGCTGCTCCCTGGCGCAGCAGCCACTGCGCTACCCCCAGACCGCCCCCGTGGACCCCCAGGCCCATCACCAGGACACGCTTGCCGCGAAGGTCAATCATTACGGATTGGTCTCGACCACAAGGGTGGTGGGACTCTGCTCGGCCTGTTTCGGTGTCGGGGTTGCGAAGATAATCGCCAGCGAGATCCCGATCATCGCCGCGACCGCAGCGATCAGCACGAACCGCTGGGTCACCTGCACCTGGCTCCAGCCGAGCAACTCGAAGTGGTGGTGGAGCGGAGCCATCTTAAACACCCGGCGCCCCTCACCGTAGCGCCACCGGGTCCACTTGAAATAGCCGGTCTGGATGATCACCGACAGCGCCTCAACCACGAAGACGAAGCCTACCACCGGCAGCAAGAGCCACTGCTGGGATTGCAGGGCGACCACGGCCAGGGTTGCGCCGAGGGCCAGCGCGCCGAGATCGCCCATAAAGACCTGGGCCGGATGGGCGTTGTACCAGAGGAACGCCGCGCAGGCCCCGACCAGGGTAAAACTGAAGGCCATCAGGTTGGTCAGCCGGGGCTCGGCGAGAAAGGTCATCACACCATAGGCGCCGAAGGCCAGGGTCAGGTTCCAGCCGGCGAGGCTATCGAGGCCATCGGTCAGATTCACCGCGTTGGCAATAAAGACGATAATCAGGGTAGCGATGGGAATAAAGAAGACCCCGATATCACGCTTGCCGACGAAAGGGATCTGCAACTGCCCTTCGTGACCAAGGCCGAATGGCGGCGGCAGATAGAGCGCCAGCGAGGCGATGAAGGCCACGGCCATCATCAGCCAGAACTTATATCGAACGGTAAAGCCGTAGGTTCTGGACTGCGAACCGGTCAGGGTCATCCAGTCATCAACCCCGCCGAGCACGGCGAAGCTCAACAGCACGGCCAGGGGCAGCAGCATGGACCAGCGATCCACCAGATTGAAGAGCACCGTCAGCACCACCACTGTGCTGACGACCATAATACCGCCCATCGTCGGCGTACCCGTCTTGACCAGATGGCTCTGGGGGCCATCGGTACGGATCTGCTTGCCAAGCTTGTGCCGGCGGGCAAACGGCACGTACCACGCGCCGACGATCAAGGTCAGCACGAACGCGGCTGCGGCGAGGAGCAGCGCCCGCGCCATATCCTGCACCAGCACCGCACGTAAGACGTCCACCTCACTCCTCCTCCGGTCGCCGTTGCAGCGCTGCGACGATTTGTTCCATCTCCATAGCGCGCGAGCCTTTGACCAGCACGCTGACACCCGGGGCCAGCAGTGGGCGCGTGGCAGCCACAACGTCTTCGTGGCGGCCACAGACGAGCACTCGTTCGGGAGACATACCGGCTGCCAGGGCTTCAGCCGCGATCCAGCGCGCCCGCGGCCCCAGGGTCAGCAGCCGTTCGGCGACCTGAGCGACCCGACGCCCGACGAGGCGGTGCCCTTCTTCTTCAACCGGACCGAGCTCCAGCATATCGCCGAGAATGGCAATGCGCGGACCATCAAGGTCAGCCAGCACATCAAGGGCCGCGAGGGTCGAGACCGGCGCGGCATTGTACGTATCGTCAATCACGGTTGCGCCGGTGGGAGTTGTAACGACACGGACGCGCGACTCGGCTTGCAGGTCACAGAGACCTTCGAGTATCTCGTGCCAGCTCAGACCGAGCACCAGGCCGGCGCTCGCCGCAGCCAGGGCGGTATAGACGTTGTGTCTGCCGATCATAGGCAAACGGAGCGGCACGCTGGCGCCGGCGTGATGGGCGACAAAGGCGATACCGTTCAGACCAGAACTGACAATCGCATCGGCTCGCAGGTCGGCATCGGCGGAGCAGCCATAGGTAAACACGCGCGCTGGCGTAGCGGCGGCCATTGCCCGCACGCGCGGATCATCGGCATTGAGAATAGCCCAGCCCTCGGCGGGCAGACTCTCGGGCAATTCGCTCTTGGCCCAGCCAATGGCCTCCAGGGTACCGAGGCGCTCCAGGTGGGTCGGGCCGACATTGGTCACGATCCCGACCTGGGGCCGGGCAAGCGCCGCCAGAAAGCGGATCTCGCCCGGCGCCCACATCCCCATCTCCAGCACGGCGACATCGTGGTCGGGCGTTAACCGGAGCAGGGAGGTCGGAAGGGTGGCCTCGCTATTAAAACTGCGTTTACTTTTTAAGGTTCTGAAGCGGCGGCTCAACACAGCCGCCACGACCTCCTTGGTGGAGGTCTTGCCCACGCTTCCGGTGATACCAACAACGGTAGGCGTGAGCTTTCGACGATGGTAGACGGCCAGCCGCTGGACAGCCATCAGCGGCTCGTCTACGGCGATGAGCAGGCACGCATCGGGCGGCGCATCGGCCAGGCCCTCGCCAGTGGCGGGCTCAACGATGACCCAGGGTCGGGCGACCCCGACGAGGGTCGCATGTCGAGCCTCGACCGCCGCACGGGTGACCAGGGCCCCCCGCGCGCCGCGCGCCAGCACATCGGCCAGAAAATTGTGTCCATCGGTGCGTTCGCCCGCCAGGGCGAGGAAGAGCGTTCCCGGCTCGACCTCGCGCGAATCGGTCACCACCTCGCCGAAGCTCACCGTTTGCCAGGCGGCCGGGAGCGACGGTATTGTGCGCGACCAGCGCGGCTGCACCCCGATCAAGACATCTATCAACGGCAGCACCATGCCCTCCGAACCCCATAAGAACCAGGGGAAAGCCGAGGGCAATTATAGTCCATGTTCTCCTTCCCCATTCACCGCGGCAGGGCCGCGCCTGATGAGAACAAGCTGATAAACCGGCGCCCTCTACGATTGCCCCGGGTCAACCAGGGCCGGATCGGGCGGGAGGCGCTCGTAGCGCAACAGTTCGTCCATCACTTTGTAGAAGACGGGGATCGCGGTGCTGACACCCCAGAGATCGTCCCTGGGCCGGTCGATCTTCACCAGCACGGCAAAGCGGGCATCATCAAGCGGCCCAAAGCCCAGCACCGAGCCGATGGTGTAGTTGGGATCGTACCCCCCGCCTTCAATCGGGATGCTGGAGGTGCCGGTCTTCGCCCCGACGCGGTAGCCGGGCACCAGCCAGGTATCAGCGTAACTGCCGGTGATCGGCGCCCACACCACCGGCGCGTAATGGTTGGCGGAGTGCATCAGCATCTGCCGCACCGTCCAGGCCACCCCCGGCTCTACCGGTCGTCCCGCCTCCACCGGCTCGGTGTCGGAGCAGACGGCGCCATCGCAGCGGCGCTCGACGATGTAGGGCTTCATCATCACGCCATCGTTGGCGATGGCCGCCATGGCCTGCACCATGTGCAACGGGGTGACGGAGATCCCCTGGCCATAGGCGTTGGTGAGAAAGTTCAGATCGTTGTAGGTCGGGCTGCCCCAGCTATTGACAAGCCCCTGCTCCTCGCCGCCGAGTTCGACCCCGGTGGGGCGCCCGAAGCCGAAATCCCGAAGGAGGGCATAGAACTTCTCGGGACCGGTCAGTTCGTTCAGTTGCAATGCTCCGACGTTGCTCGAGAAGTACAGCACCCCTTCCGGTGTGAGCGGGCCATTGGCGCCACCGTTCCAGTTGCTGAGCGAGTAGCCGTAGCGGTAGATCACGCCGGTGTCGTTTACCGTGGTATCGGCGGTAAAGGCCCGCGCCTGCAACCCGACGGCTACCGTAATAATCTTGAACGTGCTGCCCGGCTCGTACAGGTTGCTGATCGCCGGATTCCGGCCGTAGACCTCGGGGGCATAATCGCCGTAGCGGTTCGGATCGAAGATCGGCCAGCTCGCCATCCCCAGAATGGCCCCTGTGCGCGGGTCCATAACAATAATCGTGCCACCATCGGCGTTGTGCTGCTCAACCGCCAGCTTGAGTTCGCGCTCGATCAGGTACTGCACAAACGGGTCGAGGGTGGTCTGGATATTGATCCCGTGGCGCGGCGGCACGGTGTGCGAGGGGGCAATCGCGATGGGATTGCGGGCGCCGTCGAACTCGGCCTCCAGGGTACCGGTGATACCCTTGAGTTGCGAGTTGTAGAAGGCTTCGATCCCGCTGATGCCATCGCCGTTAAAATTGACCGCCCCGATCACATGGGCCGCCAGCGTCCCCTGCGGATAGACCCGGCGCGGCTCGTACTCCAGCCGCAGGCCCGGCTCGTTGAGCGTCTCGATCTGGGCGGCCACCTCGGGTTCGAGCCAGCGGGCCACCGGCAGCCAGTAGCGGTCGGTGGCGGTGAGGGCGGCCAGGATCTCCTCGGCGGGCCTGCCGACCAGGGTCGAGAGGGTCAGCGCGAGCCGCGGCGCCCGTTCCTGGTTCACCTGCGACGGCACTACCCACAGGCTCTCGCGGTCCACATCAATCGCCAGGACATTGCCCAGGCGATCGGTGATCATGCCCCGGGTGGGCATCAGGGTGATCTGCTGGGCGATCTCGCGGTTGGCCAGATCGCGTAATTCGGCATGGCGCAGCACCTGCAACTCGCCAAGGCGCAGCACGATGCGAACCATCAACACCAGGCAGAGCAGCAGCAGCACGTTGATGCGCCAGCGCGACAGGCGCACCCACGGACGGCCGGTGGCGACGGTGCTGTACTGATTGGCGCGAAATGTGCTCCGGGTACTCATGCTGCTGGTGGGTGGCACCGATGCCGCAGGTCCATACCTGCTTCGACGCCTACCGATACGCTTGCTACGAACGCGCAATCCGACAGGGTTGCATCAAGACGCGCCAGATGCGCCACTCACTCATCGCCGGCCGGAGCGGAACCGTCCGCGGGAGCAACCGGCATCCTGCCCGGCGAAGCGGGCAGTTCGATGTAGCGGATCTGGCGTTCCTGCACGGGCGACATCCCGATTTGCTCGGCGCGGCGGCGGATGCGCTCCAGCGACTGGGCGCGGGCCTGCCGTTCCTGAAGGCGGGTGCGCTCGCGCAGCAGGCTCACCTTTTGCGCCTCGAGCGTGCTGATGGCGTACCCCCGGGTAGCGACCACACCGGTCTGCACCAGAACGATCAGGCTCATCAGGCAGAGGAGAATTACCAGCCCCAGCAGGTAGCGTGCCCCATCGAGGCGCAGGTAGCGAGGCAGGGCCAGGCGCCGCGCGCGGGCACCTTCGATCGAAGAGATGCGGCGAGAGTTGACGGCCATCTGCAAGCTCCTGTCTCCGGTACGTAAGCGGCGCTCAAGCGCGACGCTCGGCGACCCGCAGGCGGGCGCTGCGAGCGCGGGGATTGGCGGCAATCTCGGCCGCGTCGGCCTCGATGGGCTTACGGGTGATGATGGTCAGGCGCGGGGGACGCGCAGTGGCGCTGCCGCCGTAACCCGACTCGGCGCGAAAAAACTGCTTCACTATGCGATCCTCGAGCGAATGGAAGCTGATCACCGCCAGCCGGCCACCGGGCCGCAACAACTCCACGGCCTGAGGCAGGGCCGCTTCAAGCTGCTCAAGTTCGCGGTTTACCGCAATGCGCAGGGCCTGGAAGGTGCGCGTCGCCGGATGAATACGCTCGCGCCCACCGCGTCCGGCGGCGCGGCGCACGAGAGCCGCCAGGTCAGCGGTGGTAGTAATCGGAGCCTGGCGTCGGCGCTCGACGATCAGGCGCGCGATGCGGCGCGAGGCGCGCTCTTCGCCATAGCGAAAGATCAGCTCGGCCAGCTCGCGCTCATCGAGTTGATTGACCAGATCGGCGGCGCTCGGGCCGCCGGTCGGATCAAGACGCATATCAAGGGTGCCCTCGGCGGCGAAGCTGAAGCCGCGTGCCGGCGTATCGAGCTGGTGCGACGACACGCCCAGGTCGAAGAGCACCGCGTCAACCTCGGCGAAGCCGTGGGCCACAGCGATGGCCCGAAGGTCAGCGAAACGCCCGTGGTGGAGCACAAAGCTGCCCGGCGGCAGGCCGGCGGCACTGAGTCGCGCGCGGGCCGCCGCGAGCGCCGTGGGATCGGCATCAATCCCCAGGAGCCGGCCACCGGGTTGCGCGGCGCGGAGCAGCGCCAGCGCATGCCCTCCGCCGCCAACCGTCGCATCGATCAACGCAGCGCCCGGCGCGGGGCGCAGTGCCTCCAGCACCGCCTCCAGCAGCACCGGAACGTGGTGAAATGCCACCGGCTCGGGCTCGTCCAGCGCCCACCTGACCCGGGAGCCCGGGAGCGGCCAGGGCGCGCGGGCATGCGCCGACCGCATCGCCAGAACGCGACGGACGGCAAGCGCAGGCTCCCAACAACTACCCTTGACCAGCACCATACGACCCTTTCACGAGTGACACCCATCCGCAGGCCACGCGCCACCGGCGCCCCGGCGCTCCCGCCAGCAGGTGGAGAGCGCCGACCTCCCCGGAGTTGAGGTTATCCCACTTCTGCTTGATGGCATCGCACTGGCTCAACTCCACAGCAACGACCTGTGTAGCGGTGAAGCGCTGCAGAGATGCGCTGGACAATCCGGTGTCGCCAGTTCTATCTGATATTAGATCCCCAGATCTGCGTAATGCTCAGCAATCGCCGCGCCATTGTCAACCAGATTGGACTGCACATCGCGCCAGCGCGCGCTCGACCAGAGTTCGAAGTAGGTGTTCATGCCGGTGATCACGACCTGCTCGGCCAGTTCGGCGTATTCGCGCAGGTTTTGGGGAATGAGGATGCGACCCTGACGGTCGATCTCCACTTCAGCAGCCGAGCCGAACAGGATACGGCGCATATTGCGCGCCTCGGCACTGGAAATCGGCAGACTGCTGATCCGGGCGGAGAGTTGCTGCCAGATCGGGCGCGGGAACGCCTGCAAGCACACATCGAAGCCCCGCGTTAACACAAAACCCTCGCCCAGCTCCTCGCGGAAGCGGGCCGGAATGGCAACGCGACCCTTTTCATCGATCGTATGCTCGTACTCGCCCAGGAACATCAACCTGGCCTCAAACGTTCGCCGCCTTGCCCCGCAACCCCGGCTCGCACACCCCGCCGGAAAGATCTATGCCCTGCGTCGCGGTTGGCAAATCGTATTGATACGAACGTATGTGCTATCCCCACTTTATCCCACTTTTCCCCACTGCGCCCCACATTATAACCCACCGCCCCCACCATTTCAAGCTTTTTTCCGCAACAATTGCCGCTCAGATGCAAATGTCATCTTTACACGGTAACGATGGCAGGTCGTAATCGGCAATAATACGGTTGGTTCCGCTATCTCCCAATGCTCGCCGAGGATTCTTCAGTTCACGGCCCACCGCCGGCGGTGGTATCATAACCATGAGGCATCGTTTCCGAGCAGGCCGTCCTGGCCTGACCGTTGCTCTGGTGACTCACCGCGATGACGAGGCGCGCCGTACGGGCGACTCCCGGCGACGCTGGAGCGCCGGGAGCGTATGACGAATGTTCGCCGTGGAGCGCCCTGAGGGGCGCCGAAGCCCGTCCTGAGTGCAGCGAAGGCTGCGTACGGGGCCATCCGCACCCTTCGGTACGGCATGCAGCCTGCTCAGAGTGCGTTACGATTCCTGTTCCTGGGAGGGCTGCGCCCTCCCGAACCCTCCCTGTGGGCAGGAGGTTGGGGAAACCGGCTTTCCCCGATGTTCACATCAGGTGCGGGAGGGGCGACCCGCCCTGCCGGAGTTTCTCTGAGGATCTGGTTATGACTATGACTATGAATACTGAGACGATCACCATTCTTATCGCCGATGACCACACCATGTTTCGCCAGGGACTGCGCGAGTTGCTCGAGCGCAAGGGCGGCTTCAAGGTGGTGGCCGAGGTGAGCGATGGTTTTGCCGCAGTGGCCCAGGCTCGCCAGCACCGACCCGACATCGCCCTCCTCGATATCTCCATGCCCGGCATGACGGGCATCGAGGCAGCCCGCCAGATCGCCGCCATTAGTCCACGCACCCGCATCGTCGTGCTGACAATGCACCGCGATGAGCAAACAGTCCTTGAATCCCTGCGTGCCGGGGCCAACGCCTACCTGCTCAAGGATGCCGACTCAAGCGAGTTAATTGACGCCATTCAGGTAGTCTATCGCGGCGAGGCGTCCCTGGCCGGCAGCGCCGCCGCCCGCGTGCTCGACCTGCTCCGCCGCAGCGATACGGCTCCGGCTTCCGCCGATCTGCTCACCCCCCGCGAGCGCGACATCCTGGCCCTCGTGGCCCAGGGTGACGATAATCGGGCCATCGCCCTCAAGTTGAGCCTGTCCGAAAAGACCGTGGGCAATCGCCTGAGCGAGATCTTTCAGAAGCTCGGCGTCAACAATCGCACCCAGGCGGCTATTGTCGCGGTGCAACGCGGTCTGGTTCCCCCGCCGGATATGCTTTGAGATGGGGGGGCACAGCGGCGCTGTGCCCCTATCTGGCGTGAACCCCGGCACATCTGCCGTGCCCTATCCTCCTTTGTGCGAGCAAGGCGTGAGATTCTCCCCACAGGGTGGGGGTAGCGGCGCTCTTCTGGCCCTCGCGCGGGTGAGGTATAGTTTGAGTGTATGGCGTGTCAGCCATCCATATGGCTGTACTGCACATGCAGGGAATGAATGAGGGTTTTCTTCGGAGGGCTGTACCCTGCCAGACCTCCCCTGCCGGGAGGAGCATGGGAAAACCCGGTTTCTCGACCGGTGCCAGGCGTGTCTGCCCCCTGGTGAGAAATCCGACTTCCCTTGAGTCGACGCTGGAGAGTGTGGAGTGATGCTATGCAAATCTGGAACACTTTTAAGACAACTATTCTGCTGGCCGGGTTGACGGCGCTGTTCATTGTCATCGGCGGCGCCCTGGGGGGCCAGGTCGGCATGATCATTGCCCTGATCTTCGCCGTGGCAATGAATATGGGTGCGTGGTGGTTCTCCGATAAGCTGGCGTTGCGCATGAGCGGTGCCCAGGAGGTCAGCCCAACGGAGGCGCCGGAACTACACGAGATGGTTGAGGTGCTTTCGCTGCGGGCGGGTATTCCCAAGCCGCGGGTCTACATTATTGAGAGTGAGACACCCAACGCGTTTGCCACGGGGCGCAACCCCGCCAACGGTGCGGTCGCGGTGACCACTGGCATCGCCCGTCTGCTGACGCGGGATGAACTGGCGGGGGTTATTGCCCATGAACTGGCCCACATCAAGCATCGTGATACGCTGGTCTCCAGCATTGCTGCAACGATTGCCGGCGCTATCACGATGCTCGCCGATATGGCTATGTGGGGCATGATGTTCGCCGGTCTTACCGGGCAGAGCGATGAGGACGACGGCGGCGGCATCGCCGAGATGGTCGGTGGCATTCTGATGATGATCCTTGCACCCATCGCGGCAGTGATCATTCAGATGGCGATCTCGCGCTCGCGCGAGTACCTGGCCGACGCAGGTGGAGCGCGTATCCTCGGTGATCCGTTGCCCCTGGCCAGCGCTCTGGAGAAGCTGGAGTGGGCTGCCGGACGGCTTCCGATGGAGACGAGCCCGGCCACTTCGCACCTGTACATTGTCAACCCGCTGGTCGGAGGGTTGGCCGGGTTGTTCCGCACTCACCCCGACACCGGTGAGCGGATCGCCCGGCTGCGCAGCATGGCCACGCGCAGCCCGATGATGGCTGCCTGAGCCTTTCCCGGGATGGGCCGGAGGCAGCGGATGTTCCCGGCCCATCTCCACCCGGGTGTCAATGGTGGACATTTTGCCGCAATGAAGGCAACCACGCCTGCACAGGACCACAACAGCTTTCGCCCCGAGGGGTGAAAGCTGTTGTGTGTGTAGAGTATACTGATGTAGAAACCGAGGAAACCGGATTGCTCCATGCCCCCTGCCTGTGGGGTGGCAAGTCCTCCCCATCGGGAGGACACGGGGAAACCGGGTTTTTTCCCCGGCCACAGGCTCCACAGCGCTCAGAAGAGGCCCTATGTGCGCATGGCACACCTTCCGCGGCGTCCGCCTTACGCCCCTGGCGATCACCTTCCTGCTCCTCACGATCCTGCTCGCGCCCTCCACCGCCCGCCCGGTCGCGGCTCAGGCGCCCCTGGCGCAACTGCGCGCCTTCTGGGTGGATAACCTCAACCCGGGTTTCTACAACCACCCCCAGGTTGACGAACTGGTTGAGAATGTCGTGCGGGCTGGCGCCAACGCGATCTTCGTGCAGGCCCGTCGCCACGGCGACGCCTGGTACAACCGCGCCTTTGAGCCCCGGGGCGCCGACCCGCGCCTCGCCCCGGCCCACGAATTTGACCCCCTTGAGTACCTGATCGAAAAGGCCCACTCGCGGGGCGTGCAGGTCCACGCCTGGCTGGTGATCTCGGTGACCTGTCGCCCGTCCGACCGGCTCTGGAACCATCCGCAGCACGTTTGTACCGCCCACGGCCCGCAGGCCATCGGCGCCGAACGCTGGACCACGGCGACCTACAACGGCGTGCAGGTGGGGGATCTGGATTTCGGGCATCCCGCGTCGATCACCTACCTGGAGCGGCTGGTCCAGCACCTGCTGCGGGCCTACCCCGCTCTGGACGGCATCCATTGGGACTACATTCGCTTCGCTGGCAAGGAATACGGCTATAACCAGGTGAGCGTCGAGCGTTTCAACCGGTCCCACGGACGCCCGCTCGACAGCCGCCCCACGCCCGATGACCCGGCCTGGTCGCAGTGGCGGCGCGACCGGGTAAGCGAACTGGCTCGCCGGCTGTACCTCCGCGCCAAAGCTGAAAACCCCGCCATTCAGGTCAGTGCTGCGACCATTGCCTGGGGCGGCCTCGGCAACAACGGCGAGTGGTGGCGCTCGGCAGCCTACGACCGTGTCTTCCAGGACTGGCCGGCCTGGCTCGAGGAGGGCATTCTCGACTTCGCGGTGCCGATGTACTACTTTGCCGAGGGCAATGCACGTTCGCGCGACTGGTACGATGGCTGGCTGCGTTTCAGCCGCGAGCGCGCGGGGCGCCGCGCGATTGTGGCCGGGATCGGGGCCTGGCTCAACACGCCGGAGCAAAATGTGAGCCAGGTGCAGCGGGCGCTGGCCACGGACGGCCAGGGTCGCGGCACAGCAGGGGTGGCTTTCTTCTCCTACGCCAATGCTATTGCCGGGATTAACGACGAGAAGCGGCGGATGTTTATGGATCAGTTGCGCGCCACCGTGTTCGCGCAACCAGCAGTGGCCCCCGCCTGGCCGTGGATCGCCGCGCCCACCGGTGGCCACCTCCAGGGCATTGCCACCATTGATGGGCAGGTCGCTCCCGGCGCGAACGTCACGCTCTTCCACAACGGTGCATGGCTCCGTGACCTGACCGCGTCAGGCGATGGCTGGTTCGGAGCAGTAGAAGTGCCGCCCGGCCTCTACACCCTGGCCATCACCCACCCCGACGGTCGCCAGGTCTGGCACGAGGGAGTGGTGGTGCGCCCGGGTCTGGTTACCAGCCTGTAGCGCCACGCCCGACGCTCGCCAGAAACCGGAGCAATCCGGTTCCCCGCTCCCCTCGTCCGCGCCCGAGAGCGGGCTGAATGCGCCTGCCCGGCATCAGCCCTGGGCACGCACCAGGGCTTGGGCAACGTCCCCCTCAGGCGGTGGGGTGGGCGGCGGCTACCCCGCCCCACGCGATGATTCTGGTTCGTTATGCCGGCAAAGCCGCTCGAGCGAACCAGAAAACCGGGCTCCGGAGCTTGCCCCGACGACGTTGCTCACACCCCGAGACACGAGCAACGTTTTGTTCACAGATTATTAATTTTAGTTTAAAATTAGAAACGTGGGGCATGGAAGGTCCGCCCCTGCATCCCACCTTATTGTGGTACGGATGCCACGACACGTTCCGGCAGTGTCAGGAGTGCCACAAGACACTGTCTCGGCAAGGGCATGGGGGGCCTGCGGCCTCCGAACCATCGCTCTGTCCGGCGCGAGGCGGCCAGACCGCTTCGCACCGGATAGGAATGTGCGGAGGACCTGACCCCTCCACGCCTTCCAGCAGCAGAAGTCTGGCTGGATTACCGACTGCCCAACGCAACCGACAGAAGGGGGTTCAAGAGAATGAGGGTCACGCGCGAGCATCACGTTATGCGGCGAGCAGGAGTGAACGAGACGGGCGCCGAAGAGTGGATGTGCCCCCATTGCGGCCATCGGCTGGAGCTTCGGCTTCGACCGGTGTTGCAGGTCCAGGTGCTGGCGATTGGTGATGCGTGGGCCACGCACTGCGGCGGTCTGAACGGGATGGCAGGCGGGCCATCGCTCCTCGCTGCTGAATCCAGCCCATTCGCGGCGACCGAAGATCTCCCTTCCGGTGGTGGCGCCAATCTGGAAAATGATCAGGCGCTCGACTGGCTTCGTCCCTGGCTCAAGGCGCTCAACGCGCTCGAAGATGAGGGTCTGAACCTCCCTGAAGTGTAGACCCTGGAAGCAACCTGCTGCTGAACCTGCGGGGGCGCAGAGAGACTGGCTGGGCGCGCCCCCTTCCCGCCTCCCTCCGCTGGGAGGAGGCGCCCGGCACCCTCCCCCAGCGGTGAGGGTGTGGAGGGCTTGCTATTCCTTGCGGGCGGGGGTATGGGGAAGCCCGGTTTCCCCTCTTTTGGCGTCAGGGGAGCACCCGCAGGCGCGGCCCTGCTACGGCGGCCAGCGCCGTCGTGTCAGACAGCATTGCAACCAGCAGCGTCTGGTAGCGCCCAACCATGGGCAGTTCGAAGGTCAGTTCCAGCGGCGCCTCCTGGGCAGGGGGTGCCACCTGTCCGCTGGCGCTCTGGAGCACAGTTGTGGCTCCGGTCTCCAGATCGGAAGCAACCATGACGGCGGTGTAGGCAACCGGCGCGCCAGCGCCACCCCCAGTCGCCGCGAGGTGGAGGGTCGAACGGGCGCATAACCGGGTCACGCCAGCCGGTGATGGGGTGGGCAGTTGCTCGAGGGCGAGTTCGTCGAGGAACAGTTCGTATGGACCGCCTTGCGCCGGTTCGTGCAGCGGCGGCGCGGGTTGCACGAAGAAGCGCACGATCTGCCCTTCACCAGGCAGGGACTCCGGCGCGGGCGGCTGGCCCTCGCGAACGATGCCCAGGTCGAGCACCTCACCGTTCGCGTCGAGGCGCACTTCGATCACCGCGGCCGCAGCGGCCTCGCCCGGCCAGTTGGATGAAAGCGTTGGCGGAACAGGTGCCTTGCTGGCCTCGGCCAGCATCCGGGCCTGTTCGATCCAGCCGCGTTTGGCGATGGACTCAGCCGGTCGCTTGAGCAATTCGCCCAGCTCCTCGGCTGAAGAGCCGGCCAGTTGGGCGAAGGTGCCGATGCCGGCCTTGCGCAGCCGTTGCGCCGTCGCAGGGGTGATGCCGTTGATGCGGGTCAGGTCATCAACCGGAGCCTCCGGCGCGGCCTCAGCAGCCTCATCTGCCGGGGCAGGTGCCACTACGCCGGGCGCCCCGGCTGGCGGCTGACCGGCGCCAGGAGCTTCGCTCAGACCAACCACGTTGATCATCCAGTCCAGCAACTCCTGACCGGGCATGCCGGGCCAGGTCATCGAGATGCCACGCTCCTCCTGATCGGCCCGCGTCTCCCAGATCAGCCCTTCCCTCTCACT
The DNA here is from genome assembly GCA_046719255.1 of Chloroflexaceae bacterium. Lineage (GTDB taxonomy): Bacteria > Chloroflexota > Chloroflexia > Chloroflexales > Chloroflexaceae > JACAEO01. Next base: position 4,901 of record JBDNDG010000032.1, on the reverse strand, counting down.
GGTGGCCGAGTGGATCGTAATGTGGAACGCAGCCCGCTCGCGCCAGGCCAGCGGAGGCCGATTGCCGCTCTCAGATGGGTTCGAACCGGCCTGAGAGGGTGTTGCTCCCTCGGATTCGCTCATTGCAGACTCCTGTTGGCACACATGTAGTTCACGCTGCCCGGGTACGAAAGAGGGAGGAAACCGGGGTTCCCCACCTGCGGTGAGCCTGTCGAACCGCCTCCGGCGTTCAGGCCAGGTCCACCCCCAGTGCATCGAGGACCGCCTGCATATCCATGCCCTGGGCGCGGGTGCCGTCGCGCAGCCCGGCATAATGGACGGCGATGGCTTGCCCCGTGGCGGCATCGAGCCACCATGAGCCAGAGTCACCGGGCATGCTGACCAGGGCGGTACTGCGATCCAGCGGGTAGCGACTGATGGTGACGACTCGCTCGATCAGTCGCAACCAGGTGCCTTGATAGGTCATCTTACTGAATCCTTCAACGCCGGTAACCACGCCGAAGGTCTTGCCGCTGGTCAACCCGGATTTAATGACCTGCATCCCTAGCTGCGCCCCGGTCACGCCGGTGACCCTGCCGATTTCGAGTTGGAGATTCTCCCACCGCTCCGGGCGCGGATCGATCAGTTCGGCTACGGCAACATCCAGGCACAACCGGCCCGGCGCGGGCACCGAAAGCCGCTCTCGCGCAGCGCGGGCAACAATCGGCGTCAGGGGACCGGACGAACGCAAGATCGGTTGATGGATGGGCTGGCCCGCGCGGGCGTTGCGTGTGGCATAGAGCACGTGCCAGTTGCTCAGGATCATGGCCGCGCCATTCTGGCGGTCGCGGACTACCCCGCCGAGAGTGCCGTGAATATCAGCAAAAGCCGAGATGCCCAATCCGCCGCACAGCCGCGCCCGCGGCGCCGTGCGCGGGCCGGCTGGCGCCTCGGCCAGCAACGGCACGCCGTACTCGGCCTCAATTACGTCGGTCTCAAACTGCCCGATACGCCGGGGCAAGACTTTGAGCTTCAGAGCTTCAAGCTCGTCCAGCGTGTATTTTTTCGTCACGTGAAAGCGCAGGCTCACGCTGCCGGTGTCCCAGAAACGCCGCCGTGTGACGGGATCGGTGCGCCGGGGAAAACCGAAATCAATGAGCCCGATGCTGTACTCGGGGCTGAGGAGATAGTCGTGAACCATACTTCGCAAGCTCAGGCGGGCTTGTTCGATCAGGTGCGGGGCAACACGTATCATGGTCGGTTCCTTAGCGATCAGTCCACAATTCCTGCTCCTATCTGCGCGCCCCTCCCCAGCCCGCCCCCGCCGGAGGAAGACGCCAGACGCCTCCCCCCCGGCGGGGCCGGGTCCGAACCTTGCCGCAGGGGCGAGGCCTTGCCATATGCCCCATCGTAACCCTCATCCCACTGCCTTCCTCTCCCTTTGAGGGAGAGGAAGGCAGAGTGGCAGCAAACCGCCCATGCGCGGTTAGCGGTAAACGTCAAAGCGCAGCGGACCCTGGTAGCGCGAGTGCGAACCGAGGGTGAAGAGCGAGCTGTCGAACTCGTAGACCAGGGTGGCGTAGCCGGCAAAGGGAGGCGCCAGTTCGCCGTTGCAGCCGGTGATACGACCACGCAGGTTGACCTCGTGGATGCCTTCGCGCTCAGGCTTGAGTTCGATGATGTCCACATACCAGGCCTGGCCGGGCACGAAGTTGCTGGTGCGCGAGCCGGACAGCGCAAGCTCCTTGGAGAGGCTCGTGACATTGTTGGTGTCCCACGAGATCGTGTAGGGCAGGCCAAAGTTGGCAAGGATGGAAGCGGAGGTCGGCACCGGGAAGAACTCATTCAGGTACAGGATCGAGGCGACGTACACCGTCTCTCCCAACCGCACAACCTGGTTGGGGGCCGGGAAGGGCGGGATTGGCGCCTTGAACGGACCGTAGGCGTACATATCCCACCACAGAGCCGGGCCAGCGGTCTCTGGCACTGCCCTGGCCATCATCTCATCATGGACGGCCTGCAGCTTTGCTTCGATCGCGGCGCGGATCTGTTCCGCTGACACCTCGATTGCGCCACTCCGACTCACCGCCATCTCGCCACGGGTTGCCACTGCTGTCATCGCGATACCTCCAGGTATGCTAGGTCTCGAACGACGCCCGCTGCGTCGTTCCGACGGAAGCCAGCATAGGTTTCTCCGCTCACCGGTAGCTTAGATACATTGCTAACCGCGACACAAATATGACTCCTGCCGCAGCCGAGCGCAACGGTGAGCGGCGTTCCATGCCCGCGCGTGGCGCCTGGAGGGCATCGCGCCCGCGGGTGTGGAGTCGTATACCAGGAGGAACGGAAGCCATCGCATTGTCCAGTTCATCTGCTTCTAACAGGGCTGTGAGCCGCCTCGGAGCATTCGTTGAGCCTGGAATGAGCATCGGACAACTGCGACACAATCGGCGCTTCCGCGCTCAGCGAACCAGGAGCGGAGCCACGAGCGGTCAGGGATCGTATGAGCAGGTGATGCGTGAATTCTTGGCGAGCGTGGCCGGGAGGTGGGAGGAGGATGTGGGGAGGGACAGCTAGAAGGCCCGCGAGCTCACTATTCGACCGCAACAACCTGGCGGTAGAACCGTTCGAGCTCAGGGGAGGGATCGAGCCCCAGGTCGGTGCGCAGGGCATTGAGGCAGACTTGGTACTGGCGCACCGCCAGATGGCGCAGGCCCTGGGCCAGATAGGCGCGCATCAGCAGCAGGTGCGCCTCCTCATCACAGCGTTCCTGGGCCAGAATGCGCTGCGCGTAGAGGACAGCCGTGGCAAATTCACCCTGCCCGGCGTAAAAACTGGCCAGACGGTGGAGGGCCTCACTGAGCATAGCCTGATAGGTGTGGCGCAACTCTTCGGCCCAGGCTTCGTAGCGCTCTTCCTCCAGAAACTCGCCACGCACCAGATCCACCGCCGTGGCGTAGGCGTTCATGGCCGCTGCCTGCTCGCCTGTAGCGTGGTGCGCCCTGGCCACGTTGATCAGGCGCGTAAACTCCTCGCTGTCAACCCACATCGTCGCCTCGGGGTTGAGGTAATAGCAGTCATTGGCAAACATGACGATCGGCAGGTCCGGCGCGACCCGTTTGAGAGACTGGCGCAGACAATAGATCGCCTGATGCAGGCTGCGCCGGGCAAGATCAGGCTCCGACTCGTGCCAGAACAGTTCGGCCAGCAGGTCTTTCGGCGCTGGCGTGTGGCGCCGGACGACCAGGTACTTGAAGATGGTCCGGGCGCGGTTACTGTCCCATCGCTCCACCGGCCGGTCGTCAATGGTAACCCGGAAGCGCCCGAAACACGTAACGGCGATCCTGGCGCCCCTATGCGGCTCCGGCGGCAGAGGTGGCTCACCCTCGGGCACCGGGCCGGCGCCGGGGTCGGGCGTAGGGAGCGGTTCGGGAGCAAGCAACGAGGCTGGCGCCGGCGTTACCGGCTCCGGGGCCGGGGGTGAGGCGTCGAGCGGCGGCAGCGTCAGAGAGGGGTAGGTCGGCGCCGTGATCGGAGGCGACGGCGCCGGGGGAGACTGCCCCGCCCGCAAGCGGCGCCACCAGCGCGCCACCCGCTGGCCCAGCGAGGCGGTCTGCGCCAGCAACTCGGAGGCAGGTCCCGACGCCAGCGTGAGCATAGGAAGCTGGATCGACCAGAGACGCTCGCCAGTGTAGGCACGAAGATCACTAGCCGCCTGGATCAGCCGTGTCCGCAGATCGCGTTGCACGACCTGAATAACCTCCGTAACGGTACCGTGTCTGGCAAGTCCCTGCCGAAGCAGATCCTTCCAGCGCAGGACTTCCATACACAGGTGCGCCGCAGCCTTCAGATCGGACGCCTGCGACGCAGCCCCGAGCATCTCCAGCCCCCGCGCTGCGAGGGCTAGCAACTCAGCGCTCCGGCGATAGTCGCCCTGCTCCACCATCAGCACTGCCACCTGCCAGGCAGTCAACCCGAGGCCCATCACGTCGTGGGCGGTTTCGGCGGCGTGTATGGCTGCCGATGCGCGAGCAACGGCCAGGGCCGCGTCGCCCGTGTGCCAGTGCACCATCGCCTGACCGCTCAGAGATCGCCACAACCCCTGTTGATCGTCGTGCGCGCGAAACTCCGCTTCGGCGATTGCGAACGCTTGCAATGCCAGATCCCAGTCAGCGTGCTCGAGAAGCTCTATGGCTCGCTGATAATACTCCCATCCCGGATGATGCCGGAGCTCCTGCCGGTCCCCTGGAGCGCGCAACCATGGTTCGTCGCCCATAAGAACCTCCTCTGGAGATGGAGCAACTCCTGCTTTACCGCCGGACGACCCGATCAGCTGATATCCATGCCATCAACGTTCGATGCGCAGGAGTGGCCGCTAACGCTTATCTGTTTTCCACTGAACGGGGGGGATACTGGCGGGCACAGCCTGCCCAGGTATCCCCCGGGCAGCGCTTTGGGAGCGGACAGAGCATCTGAACCAGCGCAGTTTCTGCCGCATTGGGACGCCCCGGCGCACGCCTCTGGTTTCCCTGCTTCGACGAGCTTAGCGCAGGCTCTCTCGCTCGCGAGAGGGGCAGAGGGTGAGGACGAACCAGACTCCCAACGCCATCATGCCTGTCAACGCCCACCGGTTCTGTCTGCCCCTGAAGGGCAGCAAGCTGGGGAGGGCACAGCGGCACAGCCCTCCCAAACTCACCCGGCTGGCGGCGCGGGTTTGGGAGGGCTGCAGCCACCTGAGACACCCCTTTTCATCTTGCCATTGCGCGGCGCAGCCGTATGAGTATGTATCGCACCGGGACCGCACGTGCAGTTTGGAGGCGCGTAGCCGGTGGGCAGATGCCCGCAAGACGATTCTGGAATCTGAAACGTAGAATCTCAAATGGTTTCGAACGTCGCCCTGCGAGCCGTCTCACAATGGCAGA
>JBDNDG010000319.1:0-5449 GCA_046719255.1 Chloroflexaceae bacterium | reverse complement strand
CCCCTCCCGGGGGGAGGAGCCCGGGTGCCTCTCCCCTCCCGGGGGGAGGAGCCCGGGTGCCTCTCCCCTCCCGGGGGAGGAGCCCGGGTGGGAGGGCCGGACCCCCTCACGCTGCCCGTCGAGGCAGACTCTCCAGGGAAAGGGGAAAGGTCCCTACCCTCCCGCCGCGCGCTTCAGGAGCTGCTGGCGCTCTTCGGCGGTAATCAGCCCGAACTCGCTCCCACGGTTGAGGTAGACCATCTCCTCATTCTTGATCTGCACGATCAGATCCAGGGCGGCGTCGCCGTTGACGTCATCGAGGCGCATCGTCACCGGCGTCAGATCCTCGCCTGCCCCGAACAGATACGGTCCCGGCAGGGTGCGCACCTTATTCGGATCGCTGCCAGCGATCTCAACAATGACCACCTGCCGATCCAGGTTCATCGCAATCAGATGGGTAGGCGCATTGGCCTCCTCCGGTCGCCCGACGTTGGCCGTCAGATGAAACGTCCGTGGCCGGCCGTAGGCGAGGTCATCGCGCACGGTACGAACATAGGAGATGACACTGCTTAACACGACATAGACCGCGAGGAGGGCCAGGATGCCGGTAACTAGATAGGCAACGATGCCAAAGCTGCCGGGCGACAGAATGGTGGGAAAGCGGCGACCGCTGTGCAATTCGCGACTCTGAACAGACATCGTTGCGCCTCCTCTTTCGTGCCTGATAGAATAGTACATTTGTACTAACGCTCAGATGTTCTGATTATAGCAAGGGGCCTGAGGCGCGTCAAGGGTATTGATCGAGAAATTTGCGGATCTCGCCGGTGGCCGATGCTCCGCCGCCCCGTGGCGGGGTCAGTAGGGATGGCCCGGCGGGCCGTCTCTGCTCCGGGTGGCGCATGCCCGCGGGGCCGCGGGGCAACGTTCGAATGTTTTTCTGTGGACAAATTAGAACTAATGTGCTACACTGTATCGGCGCCAGCTTTCCCGCCCGGCAGGTACAGGTTCCGGCGCAACCCGCACCCACCTGCTATACCCATCCGCCTCGGAGCCAGGAGCACAGGAATGATCGGCAGAAACCGCATCCAGACCTCCCAGGAAGTTGTGACCCTTCAGTACGCGAATGGCAAGAGCCTCGCCCGAACGAGTCTCGGGGCGGGGCGCTTTGCGCCCTACATCGGCTTTCATGTGGAGGCAGGTAGAGACGCCGACCTCGACGAGGCTATGCGGGCCGCCCGGGTCGCTCAGATCGAGATCAAGCACCAGCGCCAGGGCGGCGCCGAGATTGTGCGGCACTGGGGGCTGGGCGACCAGATCCGCTTCTACCCGGTGACCAGCGGGCCGGTTGCCTCCACGGTGGCGGGCAGTCTGAGCGGTCGCAACCGCCAGCGCACCGCTGAGGCAGGCATCGGTGCACGCTGGGGCCAGGGCGAACGCAGCCGCCTGGCGATCCGGGGCTACCTGGATACTCTGGTGCGAGTCGGCTCCCTGCGCCTGCTGCAACTCTCGGTGCGCAGTCGGATGACCGATGTCCTTCTGGCTGCGTTGATCGACCACGGACGGGTATGCGAGGCCGCCGACAGCCTGGTGGATCGCGCGCGCCACCCGGAGGTGGTGACCTACCACGAGATCGCCCTGCCGCTGGGCCCCGGCGAAGAGCAGGAATGGGGCAAGGGCGAAACCGCTTCGGTCGTACCGTTCCGCAGTATGCACCCCGTCACGATCGATGTCGAGTACCTGCGGGGCGTCTGGCGGCCCGACAGCGTTCATGCTGCCGCGCTGCGCGATTGGGAGAGTATTCAACTCTGGGCGCAGGAATACGCCACGCAAAGCGAGGAGACGGCGAACGGCGCGCGGCCTGCCGAGGAACTGGTTCACACCCTGCCACACGATGAGGCCAGTTGAGGCCCTCCGCCCCCGCCCGCGCCCGCCACGGTGCGTATGTGTTGAGTACCCCTGACGCTATCGCTGATGATCGGCAAGCCGTGCCTGCCGCGCCTGATGTGAACATCGGGGAAACCCGGTTTCCCCGATCCCCTGCCTGTGGGCCGGCGAGCCCTCCTCACCGGGAGGATCGAGGAAAGCTGCGCCCTTCCGGGAACAATAATGGTCATTCTGGCGTCGTGCGCCCCGCGAATAGCGCCCGGCAGGTTCTTTGCCGGACGCGCCATATGGTCGCGCCTGTGGGGCCGCGCCAGCGCGGCCCCTGCCATGCAGGAACGCACCGGACGAGCCACCACCGACCCGACGCGCCTCCAGCCGCATGCACGTCCTGTCGCAGGGCCGACACATGCAGGTGCTATAATCTGGAGCGTGGACGCAGGGCGCAAGGAGTTATGTCTACCAGCAGCGTCATCGAGACCGAGGATCTGACCAAGCGCTACGGCACTCACGTGGCCGTGGACCGGCTGAACCTGTGCGTCGGACGGGGCGAGATCTTCGGCTTGCTCGGGCCGAACGGGGCGGGCAAGACGACCACCATCGCCATGCTGCTGGGCCTGGTACGCCCGAGCGCCGGTCGCGCCGTGGTCCTTGGGCACGAGGTGCAGGCAAACCCGGTAGCCGCGTTGCGTCGCGTGGGGGCGATGATCGAGAGCCCGGCGTTCTACCCCTACCTCAGCGGCTATGATAACCTGCGGGTGCTGGCCCGCGCCGGAGGGTTGCCCGAGACGCGCATTGCGGCAACGCTCGAGGCAGTAGAACTGACCGCTCGCGCCCGCGATCGGGTGCGAGTCTACTCCCAGGGCATGCGCCAGCGGCTGGCCATCGCCGCCGCACTGTTGCCCGATCCCGAACTGATCATCCTCGATGAGCCGACCAACGGCCTCGACCCCGCCGGCACCGCCGAGATCCGTGCGCTGATCCGCAATCTGGCCGCCGGCGGGCGCACAATCGTCCTGTGCTCTCACCTCCTATCGGAGGTGGAACAACTCTGCGGGCGGGTCGCTATTCTAAAAGCGGGCCGGCTGGTGGCCGAGGGCGCCGTGGCCGACCTGCTGCGACGCGAGCGGGGCCTGCGCCTGCGCGTGGAGGGCGACCCGGCCCACGCCGCGGCGCTGCTCGCCGCGCTGCCCTGGGTGCAGCACGTCGAGCAGCAGAATGGCGCGCTCCTGGTAGACGCGCCCGTGGATCGCGCTGCCGAACTCAACGCCTACCTGATCCGCGCCGGGGTGCCGGTGGCCGAGATCGGCGTCCATACGAGCAATCTGGAGCGATTCTTCCTCGAAGTGACCGGCGATACGTAGGAGATGCTGGGCCATCTGTTTGCCGCTGAGTGGTTGAAGCTGCGCAAGCGCCCGCTTACGTGGGTGTTGCTGGCTGCCTTTCTCGCGCTGCTCCTCCTGTACCTGGGGCTCTGGGCGCTGGTGATCGCTCTGCAAGAAGGGGCTTTGAGTGGTGGTAGGCTGCGCATTGAGGTGCTCAATGCCGCGCAGACGGAGCAGATTCAGCGTCAGTTGAGCTTTCCGGGGATCTTCGGGGCAGTGCTGGGGCAGGTGAACAGCGTCGGCGGCATTCTGGCGGTGATCCTGGCGGCGGGCACTCTGGGCAGCGATTTCGGCTGGGGCACCCTGCGGGTGCAACTCATTCGCGCCCCTGCGCGAGGCCTGTATCTTCTGGCGAAGCTGCTTGCGTTACTGCTGGCCCTGTTGTGCGGCATCCTGGCGGGCCTGGCGTTGGGGTCACTTATCGCTGTAGTCGCCAGCGCGGCGCTGGGGCTGCCGTTCGACCTCGATAGGGATGCGCTGCTGGCCCTGGGGCCCGGCATCCTCCGCAGCCTCTATGTCATTCTGCCCTATGTTCTGGCGACCTTTGTCTGCGCGGCATTCGGGCGCTCAGCGCTGGCCGGTGCGGGTGGCGGGCTGATCTTCCTGGCCCTCGACGTCGGCGCCGGATCGCTCGGTTCCCTGGGCGCGGTCAGCGATGCTGTGCTGTTCGTGGTGAACCTGATGCTCCAGCCTAATATCAATCGCCTGATTGTGCAGAACGCGACACTCTTCGGGCTGGATCCGACGGTGCTGGCGAGTGGGCTGGACCTGACGCGGCTGCCCTCGCTTACGCAGGCGACCGTGATAGTGGCGGCCTACTGCGCCCTTTTCGGCTACAGCGCCTGGCGTTTGCTGGCCCGCCGGGACATCACCGGGGCAGGCTGAGAGAAGGCTGCGCCCTTCCAAACCCTCCCGTGCGCGCTTCGTCAGCGGGGCGCCCCGTTACCCCGCAGGTGCTCCAGCTCCTGGCGCAACTCGATTACCTGGCGGCGCATCTGCAGGATAACCTCGACCCCGGCCAGGTTTACCCCCAGGTCATCAACCAGACGCTTGATGAAACGGATCTGTTCAACATCGGCGTCACTGTAACGCCGAATGTTGCCCTTGCTGCGGGCGGGGCGGATCAACCCCCGGCGCTCATACATCCGTAAGCTCTGCTCGTGCATGCCGGTGAGGCGCGCCGCCACTTTAATCGTGTAGGTGCGCTCATCGCTGCTCATACCGGTTGGCCCTCCGTAATACGCCGCAGTTCTTCGTAGAGCGCACGTTCGCGCGGGGTCAGGCGAGTTGGCAGCACGGCATTGACAGTGACATAGAGATCACCGCGCTGGTGCGAATGGTGCATACGGGGCATACCCTGGCCGCTGAGGCGAAAAGTGCGCCCATTCTGGGTCTGTTCGGGGATATTCAGGCTGATCGTCTTGCCTGCCAGCGTGGGCACGGACACCTGACCACCCAGCAGCAAGGTGTAGAGCGGCGCCTCACCGCGGGTGTAGAGATCGGCGCCCTTGCGCTCGAACTGCGCGTGGGGTTGCACGCGAACGACCAGGTAGAGATCGCCGCGTTTACCGCCGTGCATCCCCGGTGCGCCCTCGCCAGGCACGCGCACGCGGTTGCCGGTGTCAATGCCGGCGGGGATCTTCACCGTGATGGTGCGTGGCGTGCCGTTGGGGTTAGAGAATTGCAGGCTGCGCTGCGTGCCGGTAAAGGCCTCTTCGAGGGTAATCTCGACCGGCTGCTCGATATCCTGGCCGTCCATACGCATGTTGAAGCCACCCGCGCGCCCGCCGCGCCCGCCAAAGAGCGTTTCAAAAATATCGGCAAAATCGGTGCTGCTAAAATCAATACCGGGGCCGGCCTGCTCATAGCGCCGCCAGTCGCTGCCGAAGCGATCGTACTTCTCGCGCTTCTCTTTGTCGGAGAGGACCTCGTAGGCCTCGTTGATCTCCTTGAAGCGCGCTTCGGCCTTCTTGTCGCCCGGGTTGATATCGGGGTGATACATTCGGGCAAGCTTGCGGTAGGCCTGCTTGATCTCCTGGTCACTGGCGTTGCGGCTTACCCCGAGCACCTGGTAGTAGTCTTTCATAGCTTTCTCACAGCCTGGTCCGGATGCCGGTACGCGCGGGTGCGCGGGCGCCTTGCTCGTATCGCCAGTCCTGCATTCATTGCGACGGCGGGCGACGCAGCTGCACGGGATGGCTGAT
>JBDNDG010000318.1:0-5472 GCA_046719255.1 Chloroflexaceae bacterium | reverse complement strand
GTTGGGGAACCCCGGGTTCCCCACGCCCCCTGCGGAGGAAGCAGGTTACCGTGAGGACCGTGCCCTCGCGCACCCTCCTGGTACGGAGGGCGTGGCACCCCGGCAGGCAGAGGCGCAGGGAACCCCGGGTTCGCGGCATTGCCCGCCGAAGCCCCACCAGGCTGGCTGGTCGCCTGGATACGGAAAGCGAGGAGTACAATCGGGTTCGAGCAGCGAGCGTCTCACCCGGAGGGGTTGGTGGGGCAACCGGGCCGACACCGGAGGAAGAGGCAAAAGGGAAAAGGCAAAAACAGCGCCGGAACCGGACCTTCGCCGCCGTGCGGGTTGCCTGGACCGTCCAGGTTGTTCCTTTTGTCGTCAGACGACTATGCGGCGCGCCGCGCGACGCCAGAATGAACATACTGGCGGGTTGGTTCCTGGGAGGGCTACGCCCTCCCGAAACCTCCCCGCTGGCATGTTGTTCCTGAGAAGGCGTAGCCCTCCCAAACCCGACCCTCAGAGAGGGGCGTGGAGAAACCCGGTTTCCCCGGCATGCTACCGTCCCAGGCGGCTCTTCAACTCCTGGGTCAACAGGGGCAGGACCTCGTTGACATCGCCGACCAGGCCGAAGGTAGCGACGCGGAAGATCGGCGCTTCAGGGTCCTTGTTGATCGCCACGATATTGCGGCTGGTGCGCATACCTGCCAGGTGCTGGATGGCCCCGGAGACACCGCAGGCAACGTAGAGCTTGGGCGAGACCGTCTTGCCCGTCTGGCCGACCTGATGCTCGTAGGGCACCCAGCCGGCGTCAACAATTGCGCGCGAGGCGCCGTAGGCGCCGCCGAAGGCCTCGGCCAGCGGCGGGATGAGCTTGTAGTAGTTATCCTTATCACCCAGACCGCGCCCACCGGTCACGATAATAGCGGCATCAGTGAGGTTGACCGCGCCGGTCTTGGGCGCCACGCTGTTCACCGTCGTGCGGATCTCGGCGCCATCGAGGGCAAGGGCCTGCACGGCGCCAGCGGCGGCGCCGGGCTGCGCCTCGGGGAAACTCTGCTTGCGCACCAGGGCCACCACCGGTCGGCCCGCGGCAAAGGCGTAGGTGTTAATCACATTTCCGCCATGCGAAGGGCGCACTGCGGTGATCGCGCCGCCATCGGCCTTCAGGTCAATCGCGTCCACCACCAGTCCGGCATCCAGATCAGCGGCGAGGGCCGCGCCGAAGTCGCGCATCTGGAAGCTGGCGCCCGCGAGGATCAGCGAGGGCTGGGCCGCGGCCACGGCGGCCTTTACCGCCGCCACGTGCCCATCGGTCGTGTAGGGGGAGAGCCGCGGATCATCAACGCTATAGACCGTATCGGCGCCATAGGCAGCCGCTTTCTGGGCCACGGCACCCACGCCACTGCCGACCACCACGGCGCTCAACGAGCCGCCCAGGGCCGCCGCCAGTTCCTTGCCCTTACCCAGCAACTCCCGGGTGACGGCCGCAATCTCGCCGTCCACCTGCTCCACATAAACCAGTACGCCCGGCATATGCTCCTCCTGCGACACAACGCTGCCAGCGACCGCCCACACCGGCGAATAAACCGCCAGAGCAGCGAAGGCAACGTCTCGCGCTAGATAATCTGGTTCTCCAGCAGCTTATCGACCAGTTTCTTCACCTTGGTGGCCGCATCGGGGCCATCAATCGTCTCACCGCTGGGACGCGGCGGCGGCGGCACGCGCTGGGTAACCGTGACCGTCGGCACAAGACCGCTGACCCCCAGATCAGCCGCGGTCCACACCGGAGGCTCTACCTTGGCGACCTTTTTGATCTTCAGCAGCGAGGGGTAGCGTGGGTTGTTGATATCCTTGATCACGCTCACCACAGCCGGCAGCGGCGCGGTCACCGTCTCCACCACTGTCTCCAGATGGCGCTCGGCGGTAATGGTCTTGCTACCGGGGTTCACATCGATCACCTTCCCCACGTAGGTGATCTGGGGCCAGCCCAGAACTCGCGCCAGGGCGGGGGCAAAGGCGCCACTCTCATCGTCGGTGCTGTTCCGTCCGGTGAGGATCAGATCCACGTCGCCGAGCTTGCGAATTGCTGCTGCCACCACTTTCGCTGCGGCGATCGTGTCGAGCGTGGCAAACGCCGGGTCTTTCAGCAGCAGCGAGTCGGTAGCCCCCATCGCCAGGGCGCGACGCATCTGCTCAACCCACTCGTCGGTGCCCATCGAGAGAACGGTCAGCTTCCCGCCGTGCTTCTCGTTCCAGATAATCCCTTCCTCGATCGCGTACTCGTCGAACAGGTTGATGATCTTCTCGATCCCGTCAGCGTTGATGCTCAGGTCAGGGTTGATCTTGACCGAGTTGTCCCGAGGGACCTGCTTCATACACACGACGATGTGCATGCCCAAGCTCCTTCGTCGGGGCGCCGCTCGCGCGACACCCTACCGGCACCCGTAACGTTACCGATTGTACCACGTTCTGTGCCCCATGTGCGTTGGACCGGGGAAAGGCACCCGTTCACATTCAGGATGCGGCGCCGCCCCGGGCGCGCGGGCGTCCCGCCCGCAACGGCCCGGATGCGATCAGGATGCTCCGAATCCGTCCAACAGGGACGTTCACGGGCAGGTTTTCCAGGCCCTGGCCTCTCCACCTCACCCCCCTGCCTTTCACGGGCAGATCTGTTTGGGCCACGGCCTCTCCACCCCCTGGCCCCCCCCGCTCCCTGATCGGGAGCAGGGAGGGAGCGGGCATTGGAACGCCTCGTGAGGACACCCCCTCTCCCGTCGGGCGTACAGGCGCGCGGCAACCATGGCTTCCTGATGCGCTCCGCAAAAAACTCTACCCCTGAGACCCCACAGGGAGGGGCACAGTTCGACAGTCCCATCGCGGGTGAGGAAGCCCGATTTTCCCCGGGAACATCGGCGCCCCCGCGAAGGGGTAGCGGGGAAACCCGGCGTGCTTACCTCCCTAACCCACGGGGAGATACCGGGGAGGCTTCACCCTCCCGGGAAGTCTCGTTCATACTCCTATGGTGTGCGGCTTCGCCGCCGGGGGGCCGATATGCACATATAATCCGTGTTTTTGGCTCGGCTGTCAACCCCACACCTCGGGGTCATACGCCGGGAGTTCGCAGCGAAGCGGCGGGTTGATCCGGTAACCGAGGGCGAAATCGGCCTGCAAGAGTTCCTGCAATTCGCGCGTGCCCTCATAGATCACCGCCCCACGCGCGTTGCGCAGGTAGCGCTCCACCGGATACTCATCGGCGTAGCCGTAGGCGCCGTGGATCTGAATCGCATCATCGGCGCACTCAAAGCTGGAAACGGTCGCGTGCCACTTGGCCAGGGTAGTTTCGCGCGTATTACGCAGCCCCCGGTTCTTCATCCAGCCCGCGCGGTAGACCAGCAGCCGCGAAGTGTCGAGCTTGCGGACCATGTGGCTGAGCATTCGCTTGACAAGCTGATGTTCGGCTATGGGCTTACCGAAGGTGTGGCGTTCACGGGCATAGCGCAGGCTGGCCTCCAGGCTGGCCTGGATCAGTCCGGTAGCGCCGGCTGCCACCGTGTAGCGCCCGTTGTCGAGCGCGGCCATGGCGATCTTAAAGCCCTCGCCTTCCTCGCCAAGCCGGTTGGCCAGGGGCACCCGCACATCTTGAAAAATAACGCTCCCGGTGTTGCCAGCGCGCACCCCCAGCTTCCCGTGGATGGGCTGGCTGGAGACGCCGGGCCAGCGTCGCTCGACGATGAACGCCGAGATACCTCGCGCACCCTGCTCCGGGCTGGTCTTGGCCATAACCAGGAAATTGTCGGCGATGTCGGCCAGGCTGATCCAGGTCTTTTCACCATTGAGGATGTAGCTGTCGCCGTCGCGGCGGGCAGTGGCGCGCATGGCAGCGGCATCGGTACCCGAGTCGGGCTCGGTGAGGCAGTAACCGGCGAGTTGCTCGCCGCGGGCCTGGGGAACCAGGTAGCGTTGCTTCTGCTCCTCGGTGCCCCACTGGAAGAGACTCAGCGAGTTGAGGCCAGTGTGCACCGACATCACCACCCGCAGGAAGCTGTCTACCCGTTCGAGTTCCTCGCAGACCACGGCGAGGGCGAGGTAATCCATTCCCGCGCCACCGTAGCGCCGGGGCAGGCAGATGCCCAGGAAGCCCAGCTCGCCCATCCGCTTCAGCACCGGGCAGATATGCGGACGCGTTTCGGGGCCTTCGTGCTGTTCGGCGCCCGAGCGGTCCCAGGCGCGGATGAACGGGGCAACCTCTTTCTCGGCAAACTGGCGCACCGTTTGCCGCAGTATGGCGTGTTCGTCGGTCAAAAACATCTCATAGCCGGCAGTGAGGTCCATGGATGATGCTCCCTCGTGTCCTGGTTGGCGTGGGGTTCATTATAGCAGGGGGAACGGGGAACGCGGGGTTCCCCGTTCGCCAGTTCACCGGGGTGGCAGGCCCCCGCGCCGGGAGGGTCTGGGAGGGCTATGCCCTCTCGGAAACAAACCCATATTCATCGTATCGTTGTGCGGCAAGCCGCAAGGACGGCTGAAACGGCATGAGTTGCATCCGGCGCAGCCTGTGCTATAGTACCCTGCAACAAGCTGCCTGCGGGCGCAGTCTTATCGCCAGGATCTTACGTGAAAAGATGGGGAAACCGGGTTTCCCCACGCCTCTCTCTCTGAGGTTTTGGTAGGGCTATGCCCTCCCAGGAACACCTGTGTTCATTCTGGCGTTGTGCGGCGCAGCCGCATGGACTCTCTTACGCGAAAAGATGGGGAAACCGGGTTTCCCCACGCCCCTCCCTGAGGAGGGTTTGGTAGGGCTATGCCCTCCCAGGAACACCTGTGTTCATTCTGGCGTTGTGCGGCGCAGCCGCGTGGGCGGCTGGAGAGACAACATACCTGGGAGTGGGAACCTATGCCGTTCTGTCCACAATGTGGTGTTGAGAATCCCCCTTCCGCGCGTTACTGCGACCAGTGCGGCGCGGTGATGATCCCGGTGCCCGCGCAGGGACCGGCCGCGCCACCGCCGGCTAGCGTCCCGGCGCGCCCCACAGCGCCGCCTGTCGCCGTCGGGCCGAGCGTCTGTCCTCAGTGCGGTGTGAAAGTGATGGCAGGCGAGGCGTTTTGCGACAACTGTGGCGCGCCCCTGCTCGGCGCGACGCGCCCCGGGGCGCCCACACCGGCTTATGGCAGTGTGCCGCCCCAACCCGCCTACCCGCCCCCCCGACCGGTGGCGCCAGTCACCCCGCCGTCGGTGAGCCACCCGCCGCCGGTGGCGCCAGCGACGCCGCCCCGGACAACGCTCGCCCCTGCGCGGTTGGTCGTGCAGCCCTCCGGCGCCGTGGTGGCGCTCCCGGCGGCGCCGCAGGCTCTGGTCGGACGCGCCGACGCGGTGAGCAATTTCTTCCCCGATGTCGATCTGACCGACCACGATGGCATCAATCTCGGCGTGGGCCGTCGCCACGCGCGCCTCTTCGTGCAGGCCGGCCAGATGATGGTCGTGGTTCTGGAGAG
>JBDNDG010000317.1:0-5486 GCA_046719255.1 Chloroflexaceae bacterium | reverse complement strand
CCGCCACGCGGTGGGCCGGGGCGCCCCCGTCACGCGGCGGGGCGGGGCGCCCGGGGTACGCGGCGGGTTGGCGTGACCCCGCCACGCGGCGGGTTGGCGCGCCCCGGTCCGGCACGACCCCGCCACGCGGCGGGTTGGCGTGACCCCGTCACGACGTTCGTGCCATGGGGTGTCGTAGAGACGGCCCGCCGGGCCGTCTCTACGCCGCCACGCGGTGGGCCGGGGCGCCCGGGGTACGCGGCGGGGCGGGGCGCCCCCGTCACGCGGCGGGCCGGGGCACCCCCGTCACGCGGCGGGGCGGGGCGCCCGGGATACGCGGCGGGGCGGGGCGCAGGGTGTGGTATCATACAGCAGCCGCCATCGAAGGAAAGGAACGCAGCATTATGGCAACGCGCCGCCGCGGGCCTACCCGACGTCAGATAGTCGCTGGCTTTTTCATCGGGCTTGGCCTGCTCCTGATCGCCACCAGTATCGGCCGCGTTAGCCAGGCTGACCCGATCATTTCGAAACTGGCCTTCGGCGTACCCGGCCCGGTGGTCCAGGTGCCAACGGCCCTCTCACTGCTGCTCATCGGCAGTCTGTTCCTGATCAGCGGCGCGCTGGCCCTGGTCCCGGCTGCGCGGCGCCTCGCCACCGGCTTGTTGTGGACCTCAACCGTGCTGATCTTTCCGACGGTTCTGATCTGGGCCGCCGCGGGAAAACAGACCAACGTCATGACCATGATCAGCGAGACGTTGCGGTTGGGCACGCCGATTGCCCTGGGAGCCATGGCCGGTATCTGGGCCGAACGCAGTGGGGTGATCAACATCGCCATCGAGGGGATGATGCTCAGCGGCGCCGCGTTCGGGTTCGCTGCCTTTGCCTTCACCGGCAACATCTGGATTGGCGTGCTGACGGCGGTGCTGGTCGGTGGACTGATGGCGCTCATCCATGCCACCCTTGCCATCCAGTTCAAAACCGATCAGATTATCAGTGGTACAGTGATCAACATTCTGGCTATCGGGGTCACCGGCTATCTGCGACGGCAGTTCATCGTCGATTCCGGCGGGGGGCGGGTCACACTGCCGCAGGTCCCCATCCCGCTGTTGAGCGACATTCCAATCCTCGGCCCGACCCTGTTCAACGGGAAGCCGATCTTCTACGCCATGGTGACGCTGGTGGTATTGACCCACCTGGTGCTCTTCTTTACCCGCTGGGGTCTACGCACGCGCGCAGTTGGCGAGAACCCCCGCGCAGCCGACACGGTGGGCATCAACGTGTACCGGGTGCGCTACACCGATGTACTGATCAGTGGCATGATCGCCGGTCTCGGCGGGGCCTGGTTCTCGCTCGAAACGGTGGGCAATTTCGACGACGGCATGACCGCCGGCAAGGGCTTCATCGCCCTGGCGGCAATGATTTTCGGCAAGTGGATGCCGTTTGGCGCCTTCGGAGGAGCAATGCTCTTCGGCTATTTCGAGGCCCTGCAAACCCGCTTGCAGATCCTCAAGGTTGAGATTGGCGGGGTGCCGGTGCCGGTGCAGTTCTTACAGATCCTGCCCTACGTGGCCACCATGGTCGTGCTGGCGGGCCTGATCGGCCGCGCGGTCGGCCCGGCTGCCGCCGGCAAGCCCTATGAGAAGTGATGCCGGTTTCACCGCGGTCGGCCCGGCTGCCGCCGGCAAGCCCTATGAGAAGTGATGCCGGTTTCACCGCGGTCGGCCCGGCTGCCGCCGGCAAGCCCTATGAGAAGTGATGCCGGTTTCACTGGCACGCTCTGCAGCGAGGGTTACGTCAAGGCGCACCCAGACGCCCTGCGCAACCATCTACAATTCAGAATCGCGTGAGGCGTGGAGACCTGGTTGCCCCTACGTTCACACGAGCCCCTCCGCTTCGAGCCACTTCTGCACATCGCTATCGCCCGGCGCGGCGTTGCCGCCCGGAATATAGCGGTAGCGATCGCCGTAGCTCTCCATCACCTGATCGCGCAACGCGGCTGCTTCGGGTGAGTCTTCCGTATCCGGCACGCGGACAACCGTCCCCGTCTCGAGATCGAGATAGTAGCTATAGGCTGGATCGGTCTCGGCCAGGGCGGCGCGGATCTGCTCTCGATTGTAATGACTTGCCACAACAGCCTCCCAGGTAGCGCCGGGATCGCGGTGAGGGCGCGACACCGCCGCTGGCGACTCTTCAACAGGGCTTTCCAGGGGTGTGGACAGGCGACGTAGTCGGCGCATGCCGGGCACAGAAATGGGCCCAAGGCCTACGCCTCGGACCCCGGTGTCTGCCGCGCCCCACCCCCTGATCACACCAGGTTGATCAGCTCATTGGCCGTTCGGCGCATATCAAGGAAGACGAGGCCGAGCTTGGCCCGGCTCTGGGCCAGCGCGGTGAGCACGGCCTCCTCGCCAATAGCCATCAAGATCACGTACCCGTCCTCACCTCGGACGAAGACCTGGTCGAGCTGGCCACGCCGCAGCTCAGACGCGATGCGTTCGCCGAGCGAGAGCATTGCCGCGCTCATCGCCGAGACCCGATCCTCCTCCACGTCGGCGGGCAGCGCCGAAGCCATGATGAGGCCATCAACACTCACGACGGCCGACGCCTCAATATCAGGCGTGTTCATGGACAGGGCTTTCAGATGCCGCACCATTTCTTCGGTTCTGCTTGCCATGCATATCCTCCTTGGGCCGTCAGCCAGTTGTGGGGCAGAGGCAAGAGTGCGCCGGGCCTTGCCGGCCTGGTTCAGGGCCGCAACGCGACGGCCGTCCGCGTCTATTCTACTACAACTACTTACCAGCGGCAACTAGTTTGCTTCGTGCTGATGGGCCAGGAAGCTGTCCGTCAGGCGTTGAAGTGTAATGACTAGTCGCAATCGTAAGTATACCATCGGCCCATTACGGCGATTGGTGTTGCTTGCGCGGCCCGCCCGCCCGCGGGCCACGTGCGTTCTGGCCGCCGATACGGCTGCGCCGCGCGCCACAGGAACACGTAGCATTTCTCCTGGGAGGGCGCGCAGCCCTCCCAAACCCTCCCCGCCGGCCAGAGGGTCGGCGAACCCCGGGTTCCCCGTGCCTCAATGTCAGGGCTGATCGAGGCGCGCGCGGAGAGCCGTGTCGGCGTGCTCCACGGCCTGGGCCGGTGTGAGCAGGCGCCGCAGTACGCTGCCCTGCATATCGGTCAGCACCGGCCAGACGGTTTCGGTGGCGGCGCGGGTGTTGGGCATAGGCAGGCCGGCTTCGGCCTGGGTGCGAAAGACGCGGGCAGCTTCGCGCATCTCAGCGGGAACTGCCAGATCGGCCGCGTTGAGGTCGAGACTCATGAGCACCGGCTGGCGCCCGGCGCGCAGGAGTTCGCGCTGCGAGGCGTCGGTAATAAGGTGGCGGGTGAAGGAAATGGCTGCGCCGCGCTCCGGGCCATCACCCACGCGGGCATTGAGCACCAGGGTGTCGCTCTGAACGTACGGCTGGGGCGCCCGGTTCGTTCCGGAGAGGCGCGGCAGCGGGGCAACCCCCAGTTTACCCGGCCAGAGCGCGCCGTAGCGACCCAGCGCGTGGGCCCAGTCAATGGTCATCAGGGCGCGCTGGCTCATGAGGGCATTGTCTACGGCGATGCCGTCCAGCCCTGCCAGCAAGCCCTCGTCTTCGCGCAGGGCCAGCAGCCACTCCAGCCAGGCCTCGGCTCCACTACGGCCATCGAGCCCGAGCACCAGGTTGCCCTGATCGTCGAAGATGCGCCCGCCGAAGGCGTAGAGATACCCGATGGTGCGATCCAGGCTCAGGTTGTAGGCCAGGCCCCACACGGGCGGGTCGCTACGGCTATCGCTGAGGCCGCGCGCCACGCGCAGCAGGCTGTCGGTATCGCCCGGCGGGGCCGCGGAGAAATTGGCCTTGTTGTAGTACAGCGCAAGCGTATCGAAGGTAAGCGGCACACCGTAGAGACTCAGGCCCTCGCGGTGGCGAACCCGGGCCGCACCCACGGCCGTTGGCAGCAACCGCTCGAGTTCCTGCGCCGCCAGGAGCCCATCCAGGGGCAGCAGCGCGCCTTCCTCGGCCAGGCCGCCCAGCGTATGGCTGGAGACTATCGCCAGATGTGGACCGCCGCCTTCGGCCACGGCATTTGCCAGATCGTCACGCAGGCTGGTGATCTGACGGGTCTGCATCACGACATGGATGCCCGGATTGGCGCGGTTGAAACGCTCGACCACCGTGGCGAGGGCGCGATCAGCGGGAGGCGCCCAGGCATGCCAGAGAATCAGAATCGTCCGCGACGGGACCGGCACGGCAGGCTGAGGGGTTGTGGCGAGACCGGGGCCTTGCGCGCTGCACGCGATGAAGGTGAGGAGCGTCAGGGCCAGGATCACGATCCGTCTCAGTTGCTGAGGCACGGCCACGGGGCGCTCCTTGCCGGTATAAACTCTGGGATTATAGCACGGCAGTGCGAGGCGCCGCAAGGCGTTCCATATCAGCCATTCGCGGGGCACACAACGGCTCCTGGGAGGACTGCGCCCTCCCAAACTCTCCCGGGGTGGGGAGGGCTTGCCACCTTGAGGGCGGCGGTATGGAGAAATCGGCTTTCCCCAAAGGTTCACATCAGGAGCAGCGCCGGATCGAAGCGGTGCGCTATCAGGTACCGTCGTCCACCTTCGACCGCCGTATCGCCGATGAGGTAGCGCCCCGGCGCGAAGCCAAGACAGGTTTCGAGGAGCATGTCGCTGGTCGCGCGCCACGCCGCTGCGGTGCGGGGGTCGTCACGTTGCAGGGCGGTCCAGTCTGCGGGGACCTCAAGAGCCAGGTGCGGGGCATCGCTGCGGTAGGGGCGCGGGTTGGGGCCATCGTTGAGGATCGCGCAGCCAGCGAAGCGGCTGAGGTCGTTTTGCTCGCGACGCAGCGCCGCTTCAAGGGCGGCCTGACCGCGCGCCGAACGGGGCAGCCAGATCAGCCCGAGCCGCGAAGCCGTGATACGGTTCAGTTCGTTCCGGAACGGATAGTAGGCGGGGTAAAACTCGCCGGCAACCGCGCGCAACTTACTGAAGTTGAGCACCGCGTTGGGAAACTGCAAGGGATCGGCGGTCCAGTGGATGACGTCGAGCTGGCGCGCGAGGGCCTGGCGGGCCTGTTCACGTTTCAGCGCAGCGGCGACGCCCGCGCCCCGGTAAGCCGCAGCCACCCCCATGGTCTGCGACTCAACCACCAGGTCGAGGCGATAGGGCAGCGACAGGCCCTCCAGGGCCAGCAGGCCGAAGCGGAAGAACCCCAGCAGGAAACCGACCACGTGCCCGTGGCGGCGCGCGACCAGCGAGGTGGCCGGGCCAAACTCGACGCTGTGGAGATCGTCGGGGTAGGCTTCGGCGTCGCCCAGGCCCCAGATGACGCCCCGGAGGCGCCGGATTGCCGGCAGTTCGGCCACCGACGGCGCGCCGATGTCGAAGGCGTCGCTCAGGCGATGGGTGGCGGCGAATGTCCGTCCGTCTTCGGGCAGATAAATCACCACCCGCCCTGGCGCCA
>JBDNDG010000316.1:0-5503 GCA_046719255.1 Chloroflexaceae bacterium | reverse complement strand
CTGGGAGGGCGCAGTCCTCCCAAACCTCCACAGGCAGAGGAACGGGGCAACCCGGTTGCCCCGTATGTTCACATCAGCGATTCTCCTGGGAGGGCTGCGCCCTCCCAAACCCCCGGCAGGCAGGGGGTTTAAGAAACAGGGTTGCAGACACATCCCGGCCTCCCCCCACCAGAGAAAGGCTGACGCCTGTTCCTCAGTTGCGCGCGATGTCGCGCACCACGTCGGTCACCGAGAGCACCCCGATCGGCTTAACGCCCTCCCGATCTTCTTCCACCACCACCACGCGGTGGATGCGTCGCTCCATCATGAGACGGCTGGCGTCCTGCACAGTATCAGCCGGTCGCACCGAAACCACATCGGTCACCATAATGTGTCCGGCAGTCAAGCCGCGCCAGTGCTTCCAGTACTGCTCGTAGAGGCGCGCATTGACCAGATCCGTACGCGAGATCAGCCCGATCATGTTGCCTTCATCGTTGACCACAACGAGCGCGCTTACATCCTGTTCCGACATTTGCCGCGCTACATCCTGGATCGGGGTCTCGCGACGACACGTCAACACGCCGTGATGCATGACCTCACCCACAAGACGTTCCATATGCGCTGTCCTTTCGAGGCATGAAGATCCATTTGTGACACAGGGTACATACGAGTATACTCGTTCTGACACACTGCGTCAACTACTCGTGCGGGTAGGGCAGATGGGTGGGCACGGCACCATCCTCCCTACCCATTTGCATAAGATTGTTTCCCGGGAGGGCGCAGCCCACCCGGACCCTCCCGGTACAGAGGGCATACCACCCTGGCAGGCAGGGGGTGGGGAAACCCGATGTTCCACAGCGGCGCCTCGCGCAGCCCCGAGGCCACCGAGACCTGTGCAGCACTGGCCAGTCTGTTCGAAATCTGGCAAGCGCACGGACTCAACCCCTTCGACAAAAGCTTCCGGCTGCTCAGCCAGGCGGCTATCCACTCCAGGTGTAAACACTAACTGATACCGGGCTTGAGCGAAGCCCACCTCCGACGGCGGGGTACGACGCGGCCTGGCCGCCTCATGAGATGTTCTGGTTTGTTCTGGCGGCTTCGCTGCCAGAACAAACCAGAACACCGGGTTTCGGAGCTTGTCTCAACGACTTTGTATCAATCATACGTACTGATAAATTTCTTATTGACAAGTTGTATTCATTAGAATATACTAAACATTAGCATTATGATTTACTTATTCCGGGAATGATCCCATACCTGGACCTTGCAGCGAGCACCAGCTTCAAGGTCGGGCTGTGCTGTGCCATGAAGTTGATACGACGAGCCTTGTACTGCGCGGTAGGCGATAGCAGATTCCGGATCAGGGATCACCTGCTTTATACGAACAAGGAAGGAGGGGCAATAAGGTTTGGCTGATCCAACACCATTGTTCCTGGTGCAGTAGTACGTTACCGGGGTATATCACTAGTGTAGGAGTACCTCAATGAAATCCCTGGCTCAACGCCTGATCGCAGGCCTGCTCATCCCGCTCACCCTGGCCCTGCTGCTGCTCAGCAGCGTCCACCCAGTTGCTGCGCAGTCGGCGCCGCGTGTCGTCAATATCTACTCGGCACGCCACTATGGTGCAATAGAGCCAGTACTCCAGCGATTTACTGAAGCGACTGGCATCGAGGTTCGCCTGTCGCAGGGCTCGGTTCAGTCGTTGCTCGAGCGGTTACGTGCTGAGGGCAGCCGCACCCCGGCCGATATCCTCTTTACGATTGATGCCGGCAGCCTCTGGATCGCCGCTGAAGAGGGCCTGCTCCAGCCGATCGACTCGGCCGTACTCCGCGAGAACATTCCGGCCAACCTGCGTGACTCCCAGGGACGCTGGTTCGGCCTCACTCAGCGCGCCCGCGTTATCGTCTACAATGCCAACAAGGTTCGACCGTCGGAACTCTCCACCTATGCCGCCCTGGGCGATCCCAGGTGGCGAGACCGGCTCTGCCTACGTCCGAGTTCGCACATCTATACCCAATCCCTGGTCTCCAGCTTCATCGCCTTGCATGGCGAGAAGGTTACTGAGGAGCAGATCATTCGGCTCTGGGTGCGCAACAACCCGCGGTATATCGATAGCGACACCCGTATTCTGGAGACGATCGCGGCGGGCGATTGTGATGTTGGCATCACCAACCACTACTACGTCGCGCAGCAACTGGCCCGTAACCCTAACTTCCCGGTGCGGATCTTCTGGCCGAACCAGAGCGAGGCTGGCACTGTCGTGAACCTGTCGGGCATGGGCATAACGTCCGCCGCTCGCAACCGCGACAATGCGGTACGGCTGATCGAATGGCTCTCTGTGAACGGGCAAGGCCAGGGCGCGACCCCGGATACACTTTCGGGAGGCAACTATGAGTTCCCCGTCAACCCGGCAGCGCCGGTACATCCGATCGTCGCTGGCTTCGGCAGTTTCAAGATCGATCCGCAGCCAAAAAGCGAGCTAGGGCGGTTCCAGTCTGCAGCAATCAGGCTTATGGAGCGGGCCGGTCATCGCTAAGTGGTGCGTCCGGCAAGTCATTTGTCACGCTGAGCGAAGCGAAGCATCCCGGCCGGGACCCTTTGCTTCGCTCAGGACGACCTGGAACTTGCCGGATGTACCACTAAGGAGCGTAGTGGGACGGAACAAGCGCGCTTCTGTGAGCAGAAATCGGGGCCTTCCCATAGAGCTTGAAACGATCTCATCAATGCACCGAGTCATTCATCTCCTGATTGTTGGTCTCACTCTTGCACTTCTGGCCCCGCTGCTTGTAGTGGCGGTGAATCTCCTCAGCCCCAGCCGCGAGATTTGGGCGCATCTTTGGGAAACGCGGCTGATCGAAATGGTGATCCAGACTATGCTGCTGGTCGGCACGGTGGCCGTCGGTACGCTGGCGCTCGGCATCAGTCTGGCCTGGCTGGTCAGCGCCTACACCTTTCCAGGGCGAGGTGTTCTCGCCTGGTTGTTGGTGCTGCCCCTCGCCATGCCGGGCTACGTCTTAGGCTTTGTCTTCATGGCCACTTTTGATTTCGCCGGCCCGGTACAATCGGCATTACGAGCCTGGTTCGGCCCGGAGGTCTGGTTTCCCGAAATCCGCTCAGTCGGCGGGGCCGCCATTGTGCTGAGCCTGGTCTGGTATCCTTATGTCTATCTCCTTGCGCGGGCTGCCTTCGCCGAGCAGTCGTCCACGACACTCGATGCGGCCCGTGCGATGGGCATGAATGGCGCCCAGCGCTTCTTTCGGCTGGTGCTGCCGCTTGCGCGGCCCTCGCTGGTCGCTGGCGTTACCCTGGTAATGCTTGAAACGCTCACAGACTTCGCCACGGTGCGCTACTTTAATGTCATGACGCTTAGCGAAGGCGTGTATCGCATTTGGGAAGGTATGATGGATCGCGATGCTGCTCTTGAGCTGGCGACGTTGCTGCTCCTCTTCGCGCTCGGTCTCATCCTGCTCGAGCGCGCTCTGCGTGGTAAGGCGCGCTTCACCCAGGCTGGTCTTACGATGCAGCGCCTCGTGCCACAGCCGCTTTCTGGCTGGCGTACAGTCGCCGCAGCGGGATTTTGTTGGCTCGTTCTGAGCGTGGCCTTTTTCCTGCCGTCTGTGCAACTCGTTGCCTGGGCTGTGGCAGAGCTACGCAACCCCACATTGCCGACCGCCGACGGGATTGCCTGGCGTTACATCGGTGTAAGTGTAAGCCTGGCGGGTAGCACAGCGGCCCTGGCAGTGCTGGTCGCTCTGCTCATGGCGAGCGGCACTCGTTTTGGTGCAGGCCGGTTTGTGCGTGGCGCAATTCGCCTTGCCACCCTCGGCTATGCCATGCCTGGCGCCGTCGTCGCTGTTGGAACCCTGATCCTGCTTGCCACCCTCGACGACGTGCTCTCTGTGGCGGGTTCGTCGGGCAGCTTGCTCTTGACCGGATCGATCTTCGGGCTGATCTACGCCTACCTGGTACGCTTCCTGGCAATCGCCTACGGGAGCGTCGACGCGAGCCTGGAAAAGATCACCCCCCGCCTGGTTGAGGCGGCGCGTTGTCTGGGCGCCGGAAGGCTGCGGATCATCGGGCGCATCCATACGCCACTGGTAAGCGCCGGGTTGCTGGCTGGAGCCATCCTGGTCTTCGTTGACGTGATGAAAGAGTTGCCGGCGACGCTGATGCTACGACCGTTCGGGATGGATACGTTGTCGATCTGGACGTACATGCTTGCTGCCGAGTCGTTCTGGCAGGCAGCGGCAATACCGGCGCTGCTTATTGTGGGGACAGGCATCTTCCCGGTAGCGTTGCTGGTTCACGCAGGTGAACAGGTGGTGGCCTCATGACACCCGCAATCATGCTTGACAAGGTGCGCAAAACATATGCCGGAGGCGTCTACGCCGTACATGAGGTGTCGCTACAGGTAGCTGAAGGGACGTTGTTGGCACTGCTCGGGCCGAGCGGCTGCGGCAAGACAACGACCCTGCGCTTGATCGCAGGCCTGGAGCGACCGGACGCGGGGACGGTGTGGATTAGCGGACGACAAGTGGCAGGTGCGGGGAGGTGGGTTGAGCCAGAGCAGCGCCGGGTTGGGCTGGTGTTTCAAGACGGCGCCCTCTTCCCTCACCTGACCATCGCTGAGAATATCACCTTCGCATTCAACCGGCAGCAACGCGCCAAACATTCTGTTCGATTGGGCGAACTGCTGGCGCTGGTTGGGCTTGAAGGCCTGGAACACCGCTATCCCCACCAACTTTCGGGTGGGCAGCAACAGCGCGTCGCTCTGGCGCGCGCCCTGGCCTTGCAACCGACCGTGGTGTTGCTCGACGAACCCTTTGCGAACCTCGACGTGACCATGCGGATCAAATTGCGCGAAGAGGTGGTTCGCATTCTCCGGGCGACCGCAACAACAGGTGTGCTGGTCACCCACGATCAACAAGAAGCCCTCAGCCTTGCCGACCAGGTGGCTCTGATGCTTGACGGTCGGATTGCCCAGCAAGGGACGCCTGCCGCCCTCTATACGGCGCCAGCCAGTCGGGCAGTGGCCGAGTTCATTGGCGAGACCAACTGGATCGCTGGCGTTGCCAATGGACGCATGGCTGAGACGCGGCTGGGCGTACTGTCGCTCGTTGAACCAATGCACGGATGCTGCGAGCTTATGATCCGCCCGGAGCAGATACGCCTGTGTGCCGATCCGTCCTCGGCATGGATCATTCATCAGGTACGCTACTTCGGTCACGATCAACTGGTCAGTGTAATGTCCGACGAGAACCTTACGCTTCAGGCACGCATTTTCGCTCACCATCCCGTTGCGCCCGGAGAGCGAATTGCACTCGAAGTTGTCGGTGCGGTCAGAGCATTTCCCTGTGACTCTGCAGTCAGGGCGTTTCCTTCGTGACTCTGAGGAAAAGCACTGAATGCGACTGCTTGAACTGACCGCGCGCCTGCACTCGATCAGCTCCAGAGGCCTCGGCTTACTCTCCGGCAGCCCCTGCTCGTGCAGGTGCCGGCCCTATCCGCATCGGGTTGTTTCTGG
>JBDNDG010000315.1:0-5512 GCA_046719255.1 Chloroflexaceae bacterium | reverse complement strand
GTCGCTTCCATGGGGGTGCAGACGGTCCTGGAATTGCCTGGCGCCGAGGTGATTGTGGCGGTCAAGAACGCCTGGGCGCTCAACCGCAAACGGGCGGATATTATGCTGGTGGTTGATACCTCAGGCTCTATGGAAGGTGATAAGCTTACCGCGGTCAAGGCGGGTCTGGAAACCTTTCTGATGCGCATTCTGCCCGAAGATCGCCTCGGCCTGATCACCTTCGACTCGAGCGCCCGTGTCGTGGTACCGATGGCTGTGTTGAGCGAGAGTCGCATTCCGTTGCAACGGGCCATTGGAGATATGCGCGCCGAGGGCAAGACGGCCGTGTTCAACGCGCTCGAACTGGCCCGCAGGGAGCTGGAGGCCCTCCCGCCGTCCGAAGATGATCGCATCCGGGCCATCGTCTTGCTTTCCGATGGCGCCGATAATGCCAGTACGATCTCTCCGCAGGAGTTACGCCAGCGCTTCGACGAGGCGGGTATCAGCATCTTCCCGGTAGCCTATGGTGAAGATGCCGATGTGACCATCCTGGAAAATATTGCCGAGTTCTCGCGCACGATCGTTGTAAAAGGGGATACCGGCAATATCGCCCAGATCTTCGAGAACCTCAGCCGCTATTTTTAACCCGGCGAGACCAGCCGGTAAGGCGCGGTTGCGGTCAGCGAGGGTGCAGGCCATGGCTGAGAACCCTTAAGCGAGGGTTGCATCGCCCTGCTCCTCCAAAGCACAGAGATAAAGATTTTGTTAGATGATTCGGAACCGCAGGTCTTGACACGGGCCCGGCTGGCTTTGTATGCTCCATGTGGTGATTAGTTCATGTATCAAGCATGGTTTGGCTGAGTGGTCTTTGGGGTACCTGTTTCTGTCCAGACGCTGGATATGGGGCAAGCTGCGCTGCCGCACCTAACGTGAAAATAGCCCGCGCTTGGGAGGGTTTGGGAGGGCGAAGCCCCCTCAGGAATAGTTATTTTCATGCGGGCGTTGTGCGGCGCAGCCGCATGGACGGCTGATGTGAACAGATGGGGAAACCCGGTTTCCCCCCACCCCTCCCTCAGGGGAGGGTTTGGGAGGGCGCAGACCTCCCAGGAAACACCCCGGGTAGCTGCGCCCGTCACACGGGGTAGCGGTCCCGGCTAGATGCTGACGAGGGGGGAGGGCCGATGCGGGTCGTTCGTTCGCCCCTATACGACGAAAACCTGACGCGCCAGGCGGCGCTGCTGATGTTGGTGGCGGTTGGCGGGCTGGCGCTGGTAGCCCTGGGTCTCTTGATGCTGCTTCCCGCGCCCTGGATGGTAGGGGCGTACCTGCTTCTGGCGGCGCTGCTGGTAAGCGTGGGGGTCGCTGCGCTGCTGTACCACCGCGGCCGCGTCGGCGCCGCAGCTACGCTCATCATCTACGTCGCCACGGTCTTTCCGTTGCTCAGCAGCCTGGTTTTTGGTTTTGAGCATAACCCGCTGATCTACCTCGCGGCCCTGGGGGTGGCCCTTGCCAGTCTGCTGAGCGGGCCGCAAACGTTGCGCGCCGTGACGCGCGATAGTCTGCTCCTGGTGCTGGTGCTGATGGTTGCTCCAGTGGTCATGGGGCCGCCCGATGCGCCGTTGGGGCCACGTATCGCCACCGGGTTTACGCTGGCCGCGCTGCTGCTGGGGGCTGCCGCAACAGGTTGGGTGAGCCTTCATCAACGGCGCGGCATGATCGCCTGGCGGATCCGGACGGCCTCGCGCTACCGGCGCCGCGAAACCGCCCTCCAGCGCGCCCGGGCCGATCTGGAGGCCGCGCTCCGCGAGCGCGATCGTCTGCACGACCGGCTCTACCAGCAGCGCCTGGAACTGGAGGCGGCCCGGGCCGCCGCCGAGGTCGCCGCTCGTGCCAGGGCAAGCTTTATTGCCACGATGAGCCACGAGTTGCGGACCCCGCTTAACATTATTATCGGCTTCAGCACGGCGATGATCGATCATCCGGAGATCTACGAGGTAGAGACCCTGGCGCCGCCCATCGTTGCTGATCTGGCCGAGATCCGGCGGAGTGGCCAGCACTTGCTGCGCCTGATTAATGAGGCGCTCGATCTGGCCCAGGTAGAGGCGGGCCGTCTGGAGTTGAACCTTGCCCCGCTGCCGCTGGTGCCGGTGCTCGATGCTATGCTGCAGGCCGCCAGAGGGCTGTCTGGCAACCGGCCCGTGCAACTGCGACGGGAGTACGGCGGCGCCTTGCCTATGGTCGTGGCTGATGAAATGCGCGTGCGTCAGGTGCTGCTCAACCTCCTTTCCAATGCCTGCAAGTTTACCCATGCGGGTGAAGTTGCCCTGGGGGCATGTGCCGATAGCGTTGAGGTGACGATCTGGGTGCGCGATACGGGCATTGGTATTGCCCCGGCTGATCAAGAACGCATTTTTAACTATTTCGAGCGAGTTGACAGTAACGATGCCCGGCTGTATACCGGCACGGGCATGGGACTGGCAATCTCGCGCTGGCTGGTTGACTTGCACGGAGGGCGGATGTGGGTGGAGAGCGAACTGGGCAAGGGAAGCACGTTCTATTTCACCTTGCCACGCGTGCCGGCTCCCGGCGTGAGTAATGTTGCCTGAAGCCTTGTCGCCTGGTGCATCCGGCCGGTTCTTCACAGGGAGAGAGGGGGGGCGCCCTCCCGGAAACCGTCCTCCCCATGAGTGGAAGCCGACCGGGCGGATGCCGCTCGGGAGTGCTTCGCGCGGAAGAGGCGAGCAGCGGCACAAACAAACGGCGCCAGGCGGGCAGCTCCACGCTCGCAGGGTCAAGGAGTCGCGCAATGGCTACGATCCTGCTGGTTGATGATGTGTATACCGCGCGATCACTACTGGAGCGGGTGCTGCGCCTGATCGGCCGCTATGAGGTCCTGGCAGCTAGCAGTGGCCAGGAGGCGGTGCGCGTCGCGCTCGAGACCGCTCCGGATCTGGTTGTGCTGGATGTGATGATGCCTGGCCTGGATGGCTTTGCGACCCTGTGGGCGTTACGCGCGCACGGGATCACCTGCCCGGTGCTGGCCTACACCGCCCGCTCAGAACAGGTTCCCGGCGAGTTTGTGCAGGGCGGCTTCAGCGCCTATCTGCTGAAGAATGGCGATCTCAGCAGCCTGCTCACCACGGTGCGCGAGTTGCTCGGTAAGTCGATCGCCGCATCCCCCCTCGACACGCCGGATCACGATGCGGAAGCACCCCCTTCGCTTGCGCCCGACTCGCCGATTGATAAAGAGCTGCAAGAGCGGGAGATCGGCGGCGAGGCATAGTCTGGAGATGAACCTGGTTCCCCGCCCAGGAGGTGACAGGCCCTTCCCATCGGGCGGGTCCGGGAGGGTGCCGCTCTCCCGGGGCAGCCGCTGGCGGGCGGGGCAACTCGATGTTTCCCCCGGCCAGGAACTACTCGGCACCTCCCTTCCGCACCACAAAGACGATCTCGCTGGCGAACTCGAGCTGCCGCAACGGCCACCCCGCGCTGGCGGCGATGGCACGCATTTGCGCGCCGTAGGTTGCCGCCATGCCGACGTTGCGCCCGCCAAGGCTGCGTGTGGGAAAGGAGACGACCAGGTAGAGTGCATCGATCCGGCGCAACAGCTCGGGCCCGGCACCACGGCGCATGTGCTCCAGCAAGGGCAGCGTTTTGAGCAACAGGGCCACATCGGCGCGCCAGGGGGGCGCTGCGTTGCTCAGGTCGCAGACGCTACTCACGCCGCTCAGGCCCAGCAGGGGCAGGGCCGTGGCGAGAAAGGCGTTCAGGTCGGTGTATACATCGCAGGCCAGGTAGCGCGTGCCGGGCGCCAGCGGCATCCAGGGCGCCGCCAGAGGGTTCAGCCCGCAGGCCAGGTCCATCACGCTACTGATCGGTGGCAGGGCGGCGAAGATGGCCGGGTAGAACTGCTCCAGGTCGGGCAGCCGCTCGCGGGTGGAGGCGTGCTGCCGCAGCGCCTCCAGACAAATGGCGCGCAGGCGCTCCCTATCGCCTGCCGCCTCACCCAGTGCCGCGAGCCAGGCCGCGTATGGCGGCGTTCGCTCGAGGAACGCGCCGGCGATCTGGTGCAGGCGCCCCCTGGTGGCCCTGATTGCCGCCTTCAGCGAGCCTCGCGCTGCCAGTTCCCGCGCGCCGATGGCGCGCACCACCGCTGGATTGAGGGCGCGATACTTGCCGCTGGCCAGTATCCGGGCGACCAGGCGCTCAAGGTCATCGGGCTCGGGCGTCACTGCGATGTGGCTTTCCTTCCTGCCGCCGGCTCGGTCGGCACCGGCAGGGTGAAGAAGAAGCTCGAACCCTGCCCCAGCTCGCTCTCGGCCCAGATGCGCCCGCCGTGCAGCTCCACCAGGGCGCGGGTGATGCTCAGGCCCAGGCCGGTGCCGCCGATCCGGCGCGTGTTGGTATTGTCAACCCGGTAGAAACGCTCCCAGATTCGCGAGAGGTCCTCCGGGGCGATGCCGATCCCCTGATCGTGCACGGCCACGACCACAAAGCGCCCCGGCGGGTGGTCGCCGGGTAGCTCCTCGTCCTGCGCCTCGCGGATCTCGATACTGATCTCTCCCCCCTGGGGGCTGTACTTGATGGCGTTGGTGAGCAGGTTGAAGATAATTTGCTTTACCTTGTCGCGGTCAATGAACACCGGTGGCAGATCTGGCGCCACGTTGAACAGCAACCGGTGGCGTTCGAGCTGGGTATGAAGCTGGGTCGTCAGTTCCGTGACGATCCCGTAGAGCGAAGTGAGCCACTGGTTCAGCCTGACCTTGCCCGCCTCCAGCCGCGAGAAGTTGAGCAGATCCTCCACCAGGTGCGATAACCGGCTGGCCTCAACATATACCGTGCTGATGAACTGGCGGCGTTCATCGGCGGTGAATTCGCGGTTGAGCAACAACTCGGTGTAGCCGAGGATCGAGGTCAACGGGGTGCGTAGTTCGTGCGACACGATCGAAACGAACTCGTTCTTCAGCCGTTCAGCCTCGCCCTCGCGGGTCACGTCACTGATGGCCCAGAGGCGCCCGGTAACACGGCGCTGGCTATCATAGGTGGGCACCGAGAGGATCTGCAGATCCTGTGCCGGGTGCATCAGGTGTACACGCAGGATGCGGTGCTCGGTCGGGGCGTTCATGCTGGCGGCGCAGAACTCGGTGAGCCGCAGCGGGTCCTGCAGGCGCGGCAAGAGGGTTTCGACCAGGTCAATAGGCACGTGGAAGGCAGCGTGGCCCCGCTCACGGTCAATGCCGAGCAGGCCATACCAGGAGGGATTGGCGCGCAGGACCTTGCCGTTGGTATCGAGGAGGGCCAGGCCGGTGGGGAGGCTGGCGAACACCTGACCAAGATGGTTAGCGCTTTCCAGGGCGTTCTGGTAGTGAATGGCGCGGTGCAGGGGCAGGGCGGCCCGTTCGCAGAGGGCGCGCACAAAGGTCAGTTCTTCCTCACTAAAGGCGTCGGAGCGCGGGCTGTCGAGGATGATCACCGCGGCGGCCCGCCCTTCCACCAGGATCGGCGCGGCCAGTTCGGCGCGCGCCCCTGGTCC
>JBDNDG010000314.1:0-5518 GCA_046719255.1 Chloroflexaceae bacterium | reverse complement strand
CGCGAATAGCCTCCCAGGCCCGCCCGATACGCGAATTCTTCAGACGACTCACCACCACCACGGTGAAGATCACGATCAGCAGCACCACAAAGTAGAAGAACTGCTGGTAAAGCTGGCTGTCGCTCAAGTTCCATCCCAGCGTCTCGCGGATAAAGCCGGTCAGGAGCAGCGGCGGCCGTTCGATCTCACGGATGCCCTGCGAGCCGTTGGTGATGTTGATCGGGCGATCGAGGTTATTGGCGAGCACGCGGATCACCTCGCCGAAACCCAGGGTCACAATCGCCAGATAGTCGCCCCGCAGCCGCAGCACCGGCAGTCCGAGCAGAATGCCGAAGACCGCGCCGATCACCAGGCCCAGCACCACGAAGGGGTAAAACATGATCGGCGGCACCGGGCTCCAGGCCGGGTTGATCTGCGAGATCTGGGGCGTGCTGAGGATGGCCCAGAGGTAGGCCCCCACTGCAAAGAAAGCCACGTAGCCCAGGTCGAGCAGCCCGGCGAAGCCCACCACCACATTCAGCCCCAGGGCCAGAGCCACGAAGATGCCCGCCTGGGTGGCCACGTCGATGTAGAAGGGGTTGAGTGTGCCGAAGATCGGCATCACCACCACCAGCAGCGCGGCCGTCAACCCCCCGCGGAACCAGAGCGGCGTCGCCGAACGGTAGACCAGGAACACCAGCAGCAAGAACAACACGAAGAAAACGTCAGTCCGCAGACTGGTGCGGGAGTTGGTGAAGAGCTGCCAGGTGCAGATCGCCGCGTAGAGGCCAAAGAAGGCATACGCACCAGGACCGCGACCCAGATACGTTCTGAGTTGCTCCCAGAGACTTGCTGATTGCGCCGTTGGTGCCATACGGATGTTCTCGGAAGGACGCGGCCTTCACCCAATGCTCCCTTTCGGGAAGATCGTTGCCTCACACCTTCTGGGTGGTGGCCTCGCCAAGCAGACCAGAGGGCCGGAAGATCAGGATAAGGATCAGAATGCTGAAAGCTGCGATATCGGCGTAGGCCGCACCGGAGAAGGCCCCGCCGGTGAAGAGCGACAGGTACGAGGCCACAAAGGCTTCCAGGAAGCCCAGCACGATGCCGCCGACCATGGCCCCGGTGATGTTGCCGATACCGCCGAGGACCGCAGCAGTAAAGGCCTTCAATCCGGGGATAAAGCCCATATAGGGATTCACCGTGCCCACGTACATCCCGAACAGCGCCCCGGCTGCGCCCCCGAGCGCCCCGCCAATCAGAAAGGTCAGCGAGATAATCTGGTTGACATTGATACCCATCAGGCTGGCCGTGGATCGGTCCTGGGCAGTGGCGCGGATAGCCTTGCCGAGCCGGGTAGCATTGACCAGATAATTGAGCACCACCAGCATCACCACCGCGGCGCTGACGAAAATCAACGCCTTGGGGCTAATGATCACCGGCACCGGGCGATCACCGAGGTTCATTTCGAAGAGGCGAACTGGCGCGCCGAAATCGGGAGTATTGAAGCGCGCGTTGAAGCCCAGCGGCGTGCTGGTCATAATCAGGCGGGTAATATCTTGCAGCACCAGTGAAACGCCGATAGCGGAAATGAGCGGCACCAGGCGCGGCGCGCCGCGCAGCGGGCGGTAGGCCACCCGCTCGACAGTCACTGCCAGGGTGCCGCTGACAAGCATGCCCATAGCGATGATCAGCAAGACGAACAGCAGCCCGGGCAGGGCAGCAAGGAAGCCGGCAGCAACGAGCGCCAGCGCCACGGCTGCACCAACCACACCACCCACCATGAAAATCTCACCGTGGGCAAAGTTGATGAACTCCAGCACGCCGTAGACCATCGTGTAGCCGAGGGCGATGGTTGCGAAGAGGAACCCGCGCACCAGGCCGTCAATGATCACCTGGGGCAAAATTGTCCACGTGCGCGCAAGCAGATCCGGTCGCGCGCCGATCTGCACCAGCGCCAGCAGTGTAACCAGCAGGCTCAGAGCAATGGCGCTCCCAACGACGAAGAGGAGCATTTGCCCTACCGGACCGAACACCGTTCGCAGCACCTCAGCGAGGGAGCGCTGGCCGGTCTGTGGAGATGTGGTTGCCTTTGCTTCCGCAGCCATAACCCTCACCGAGCATCGCATCGTGTGGCCCGCGGACGGGCCTGGCGTGAAAACAGGAGGAACCGGAGTTCCACGCGCCTTCCCCGCAGAGAGTATCTGGGAGTTCCCTTGTCCTGACAGGCGCCGTCAATCGCCACCACGGTTCCGCGCGCCCCTCCCGGAGGGAGTTTGAAGAGGGCCGCGCCTTCCCGGAAACACCTCGTTTGATCAGGTCGTTGTGCAGCACAGTCGTACGACCATCATCTAAGGAGTGGGTGGGGAAAGCAGGTTTCCCCACCCCTGGATACAACGTGGGAGGGGCTGGGAGGCCAGACCCCTCCCCGCCCCTCCCGCTACCCTCCTGGCTACGGCGCCGGGATCTCAAGGCGAGCGATCAGTTTGTTCTTGTTCCAGTCGTTGATATCCGTTACCTGGAGCACGAAGTAGGTCGCCACCTCGGGGTCACCCTTCTCGTTGAACTTGTAGGTGCCGGTGATCCCAACGAGTTCGGGCAGATTCTTCATTGCCTCCAGCACCTGCGCGCGGGTCGGTTTCCCGCCGGCATCGGCGGCGGCCTTGACAATGGCGGCCACACAGAAGTGCGACGCATCGTAGGCCTGCGCCGAGAAGGGCGGCGCGTCGGCATTGAAGGTGGCCTTATAATCCTCGGCGAACTTCGCCGCGTTGGGGAATTGGCTCACCGGCGCGGCTACCGAGGTGTAGTGCAGATCCTTCACCGCATCGCCGGCCAGCTTCGCCAGATCAGCAGCGTCCAACCCGTCCGGCCCCAGGAACAGCGCCTCGATGCCACGATCGCGGGCCTGGCGGAAGAGCGGGCCGGCCTGGTCGTAGATTCCACCGAAGTAGATCAGGTCGGGGTTAGCGGCCAGAATCGGCGTCAGGATAGCCGAAAAGTCGCTCTTCTCCTCGGTGCCCTCGAAGCCCAGCACCTCCAGTCCGTTCTTCTCGGCGGCCTGGCGGAAGAACTCGGCGACGCCCTGACCGTAGGCCGTGGTGTCGTGAATGATATAAACCGACTTCACCCCCAGTTCTTCGCGGGCGAACTGCTCACCCACGGTGCCCTGGACATCGTCGCGACCGACGACGCGGAAGGCCACCTCATAGCCGCCCTCGGTGATGTTGGGGTTGGTGTTTGCCGGCGACACCATTGGCAGCGAGGCGCTCTTGTAATCCGGCAGCGAGGCCAGGGCCACACCCGAGTTCAGGTGGCCCACCACACAGAGAATATCCGCGTCGGAGACGATGTTCTTGGCGTTGGCCGTGCCAACCTCAGGCTTGGCCTGATCGTCAAAGGGTGCCAGTTCAAACTGGATGCCGGCATCCTTGAGCAGTTCGTTGGCCTGCGTAACGCCCAGTTCGGCGCCGTTGCGGATACCGGTGCCCAGAGCGGCCTGACCACCGCTCAGCGGGCTTTGCGAGGCAATCTTGATCGTGCCAATCTCACCGCTCAGGCTGGCGGCCGACTCGGCGACGTAATCAACAATCGTGCCCGCCGCCTCGGGAGCGGCCGTGGGAGCGGCGGTAGGCGCCGCGGTAGGAGCTTCTGTGGGGGCTGCCGTGGGCGCCTCGGTC
Source organism: Chloroflexaceae bacterium (assembly GCA_046719255.1). Lineage (GTDB taxonomy): Bacteria > Chloroflexota > Chloroflexia > Chloroflexales > Chloroflexaceae > JACAEO01. The sequence continues at coordinate 1,859 of JBDNDG010000314.1, read as the reverse complement.
GGCGCTGGAGCGGTCGTAGGCGGCTCAGTGGGTGCAGCGGTCGGCTGCTGCGCCGCAGGCTGGCCACAGGCGGCGAGCAGCGCGCCCAGCAACGCAACCAGCAGCAACAGGCTCAATCGTCGCATCATAGGGTGATCTCTCCTTACGACTTGCAGAGCATCTGTGTCGGGCATAACCGGCCCGAGCCATTGTTCCTCACCGGCACGAAGCCCGCGCGGGTTCGTGCAGTGCCCGAGGGCAGGCGCATCGGCCACCAGTCACGGGGCGCCACCCCTTGCCATATGCGCGCCATCGCTGTCAAAGCGCATCCCACCCCCTTTCGGAGCAGTGTTCCCTGTCGGTGGGCTGGCATCAACTCTGAGCGTAAGAGTTGTTCGTGGCATGCGTCACGGCATTACACGTTACCAATTATTATATACGTTTCTGGATGGTAACAGTTGCGCAGTCTAGCGGATCGAGAGGAGATTGTCAAGTTGTGTCATAGGGGTGTACAGGGCTTGAGCAACGTCGCCGGGGCAAGCCCCGCACCCTGACGCCGGAGGCGGACGTTGCATCAGCCCCGCAGGGGCCGGGGCGCTAGCGGCTTGTGCCTTGCCCTCCATAGCGGTACAATACCTCTCGCCGCAGGTGCCCGGTGGAGGGCGCCGGGCGATCCGGCGCGCCCGGTCCGGCAGGTGTACCCACGGCAGCGCCACCTGACCCACACAATGGTTACGGTATGATGACAGAACGCTCGCGGGGGTTTCCGATGTGGATCTGGGGCGTCCTGGTGGCGCTGATCCTGATCGCCCTGAGCAGTCGCGGCAACGTCGGCGTCACCAACGAGACCCTCAGGCAGCGCTTTGCGGCACAGCCCACGCCCGCCGGCATTGACCTGCCTTTCGAGGCGCCGCAACTCGAGATCGGGGCGCTGCCGCCGCAACTCCAGGAAGCGGCTCGCGAGTTGCTCTGGAGGCTGAACCGCGGCGAGGCGGGCCGGCCGGTTGAGCCTGCGGTGGAGAGCGCCCGCCTGCGTATCGAGGTGCGCGAACTGCGCCGCGTCGCCGATGAGGTATACGTCCGCGGCGAGGTCACCAACATCAGCCGGCGCGAGGTGCAGGTGCCCATCAGCGCCTTCGAGTTACGCGATAGCGCCGGGATCAGCTACCTCGCCAACAGCGGCGCGAGTTCTACCCTCCGGCCAGGCCAGAGCACCCCTCTGGAACTGAGCGTCCCCCTTCCTCCGGGCCGCGGTCTGCTGCTTACCACCAGCCTGCCGCCCGATCCTCCCGTCGAGCAGCGCCTGATTGTCGCCGATACAACACCATGAGCCAGACCATCGCGAGCCGCCTCGATCAGGTGCTCGAGCGTATTGCCCGGGCCGCTGCCCGGGCCAACCGCGATCCTGCCGCCATCACCCTGGTTGCCGTGACCAAGACGCACCCGCCCGAGATAATCGCCGAGGCCATCGCCGCCGGCGTCCGCGATCTGGGAGAGAACCGCGTCCAGGAGGCCGCGCTCAAGATCCCTGCCCTCGCTGCTGCCTACCCCGTGGCGCGCTGGCACCTGATCGGCCATTTGCAGCGCAACAAGGCTAAACCGGCCATCGAGTTGTTCGATGTCATCCATTCCGTTGACAGCCTGCGCCTGGCCGAGACGCTCAACCGCCACCTGCAGGAACGCGCCGCAGGGCAGACGCGGGCGCGCCGGATGCCCATTCTGTTGCAGGTGAACGTGAGCGGCGAGTCCTCCAAGGAGGGCTTTGACCTGCCCGGCGGCCTTGCGAACCGGGTCGGTCTGGAGGCTCTGCTCCCCGAGGTTGAGCGCATTGTGGCCCTGCCCTGCCTCGAAGTACGTGGACTGATGACCATCGCGCCGAT